>JARGFS010000053.1 GCA_029211095.1 bacterium
CAATCCGCATCCTGATCTTCAGCAGATTCAACCGGAGATTGTCTTTGTCGGTGAGCGGGCTGACAATCCGGAGTCATTCAACAGTATGAATCTGGCCAGCAACAACCTTCAGGAAGCAGTCTTCATTTATACCGGACTGTTCCGGAAGGCTCCCGGAAGTCCGCTCGATTTCCAGTCGTTGGTCAAAACCGGCCTTCTGTCCGGGATGGTTCAGTGGAACGAAGTCGTCCAGCGCGGTTTCCTTGGTATGGGCTTCCGGCTTAATACCAATGTGAGGCGAATTCCGACCGGGGAAAAATATACGCTGGCCGCTCGTGTCTGGGGATCCAGACCGGTAATGGACTCACTGACAGGTGCGGAACAGATGCGCCAGGTTAACACGATAGTCATTGCTGATATCGATTTCATTGGAGAACAGTTCTTTGCTCTTCGCACCCGTGGCGTGGAAGGCCTGAATTTTGACAATATAACGTTTTTCTTGAATTGTATGGACCAACTGGTTGAAGACTACTCGTTTATAGAATTGCGTAAGAAGCGTGTTAAGCATCGGACGCTGGAAGCGGTAGAGGCTCAGACGAGCCAGTTTGTCCAGCGGAGAATTGAAGATGAAAAACAGGCGGAGATCGAGGCACAAACGGCACTGAGCGAGGCCCAACAGCGGCTAAACGAAAAGGTTGCCGAAGTGCAGACACGGACCGATCTCGACCAGCAGACCAAGCAGATCATGGCCAAGAATCTGCAGGAGGTTGAGAATCGCCGGTTTGAAGCCCTTAAGAGTTCAATCGAATCTCAGAAGGCGGCCAAGATGCAAGAGAGCAGGGAAAGGATGGAGACCGAGATCAGGGCGATCCAGAGCCGTCTCAAATCTATGGCCGTGCTCATCCCGCCAATACCGGTGCTGATAATTGGGATTCTAATTTTCGTTAAGAGGAGACGCCGCGAATACGAGGGCACTTTGATCTCCCGGAGGTTAAGGAGCTAAGCTATGAATGAAAATAAGAAAACAATCTACTACATTGGAATGGCCGTAGTCCTGGCCGTGCTGGCGTTTATCTTTGCGCCCAAGAGAATTACTCCCGAAGCTTTCGTTGAGCAGGGAGTGGAGTTTTTCCCCGAATTCACGGACCCGAATACAGCTACGTCACTGGAGGTTGTCTCGTTCGATACCACCACCGGACAGCCCAACCATTTCAAAGTTCATTTTAATAATGGACGCTGGACAATCCCTTCGCACCATGACTACCCGGCCGATGCCAAAGATCATCTGGCTAAAACGGCGGCGGGGGTGATCGGGATCAAGCGGGATGATTTCCGCACCGACAATGCGGCCGAATATGAAGCTTGCGGTGTTCTCGACCCGCTCAATGAAACGGCCGAGTTGGCGGGCCGAGGGAGACGTATCACTATCAAAGGCGATAATAACGAGATCCTGGCTGACTTGATTATCGGAAAAGAAGTTGAGAACCGATCCAATCTCCGATTTGTGCGTCTTCCGGATCAGAAACAGGTCTATGTTGCCCGGGTCGATTTAGACCTGTCGACTGAATTCTCAGATTGGATTGAGACTGACCTGATGAACGTCATGAAGCATCGCATTGAGCAGATCACGCTCAAGGATTATTCAATTGATGAACGCTCCGGTCGGGTTGACAACCGCGACAATGTGGTCCTGACCAAGTCCGCATCCGGTTGGCGGGGGAACCAGTCCAACAGTGGGGATGCACCGGATTCGGCTAAGATGGAAATTATGCTCAACACTCTGGACTCGCTCATGATCGTTGGGGTAAGGCCAAAACCGGCCGGCATGTCCAGCTCTCTCAAAGCAAGTAACGAATCTCAGCAGATGAATAATTCCGATATCAGGTCGCTGCAGAGCAAAGGATTCTATGTCACCCGGGATGGACAACTCCTCTCCAACGAAGGGGAACTTCAGTATGAAACCGCCGATGGTGTCAAGTACACCCTTCGGTTTGGCGAAGTTGTCTATGGCTCCGGTCTCTCGCTGACAGCTGGCGGGGGAGATGCTTCTCAGGCGCAATCCAGGGCGAGCGAGAACCGGTATCTTTTCATCACCACTACCTTTGATGAGAAACGCTTCCCGCAGCCGAAAAAGCCGGCCAATCGCAATTTTGAAGGAGTCGCCGACTCCCTGCTGACCTCCGAAGACCGGACCAATAAAGAGCTGGCCCGTGTCTGGGATCGGTGGCAGTCGGATGTCGAACGAGGGAAGAAACTATCCAGCGACTTAAATGACCGGTTTGCAGACTGGTACTATGTGATTTCTTCGGAGAGCTTTGACAAATTGCACCTGAAGCGCTCTGACCTGTTCTGATAGTTTCCGTGGGCTACTGTTCACTTCGATTGTAGGGCAGCATCACTGTAATGCTGCCGATTGTCTGAAACTTTCGTGCTCTTTCGGATAGTCGGATAGCATGTCATGCTGAGCTTGTCGAAGCATGGTATTGTCCTAAGCAATCACCCTTCGACAGGCTCAGTCTGACTTAGGCTCCCAACAACTAACTTCTCTGGAACAGCGTTTCGCACCTCACGGACAGACATGACAGTCGACCGCGCCGCATCGCGCATCCCCAAAGAACCAGCAGATCCGGCAGGTGAGATTAGTGATGTCCAGTTGGCAGTCACCGTTACAGTCGGCCTGATCAAAACAGATCGGGGCGTTACCGCCGTTGAACATGAAGTCAACGTAATAGACCAGGTCGGCAATGTCGGCCGTTCCGCTCATGTTGTCATAGAGCATGACAACACAACAGGAGTCATTTCGGGCCGTCAAAGCGGATACTGGGGAAGTGTCGGCGGTTAACGTTGTCGTGAGATCAAGGCTGGATTCAAGAATCTGGTCAGCCGCCTGAGCTGAGACAACCAAGAGAGGAATTGCGAAAAAGGCTAACAGATGGAAGATGAAAAAGCGTGGCATATATTCCTCATTCGAATAGGGGATCTAACAATTTTATGCTGTCTTCAACAGGATTATTTTGTCGATCCTGAAATTCTTACAATACCAGATCAAGAAAAGCCGTCTGCAGGTGCAAACGGCTTTTTTGATTTCGTCACGTCTAGTTCTCTGTTAGCAGACGGGCGGTGGTCCTCCTGCGAACAAGTAATCAACAAAGTAAGTCAGGTCGGCAATATCAATGCTGCCATCCCCATTGAAGTCGGCCAGTTCAATAGTCAGAGGCGGGGGGCCGCCCGCAAAAAGATAGTCAACAAAGAAAGTCAGATCGGCAATGTCGATACTACCGGATCCATCCAGATCGCCGCATTGCAGATCGCGATAGATGAATGTCTGCGTGGCTGACTCGGTGGAATTCCCGGCGGCATCATGAGCGACTACCTTCCAATACATGTCAACGCTGTCCACCAGGGGAGTCGTCAGAGCGTACTGGGGGAAAGGGAGGTCCGAATAGACGGTAGTCAATGGTCCGACCGGGAAACCTATGTCGGACGACAGGTAAAGGTCATAGGTAATGGGAGCAGACTTTGTAACGCCACTCCACTCAAAGACCGGCAGTGGATTGAGCAGGAAGTCATCAGGCTCCGGGTATATCAAAGCGGGAGCGGCCGGGGCGGAAGTGTCGACTTCAAACAGCCGGATCTCGGAGTACTCGGAACTGTCCGAAGTTGAAATAGCAAATGTCTTTACCCGCCAGTAATAGAGTCCATCGGCCAGACTGGTCGTGTTAATATGAAAATTAGTGTCTATTGTGGCAGAATATTCCAAAGAGGAAAAGGCAGGATCGGAGCTGATTTCAATACGGTAGCGATCATCGTCATGTTTCCATGAGGTCGCCCATTCAAAGGTGCCGGTACCGGAGATATAGTCCCCGGCCAAAGGCGAAGCGAGTCTCGGAACCATAACAGATAGATACCAGTTGGCCGTGTAGCACTCTGAATTACCATCGCGGGAGTCGGTCCAGACCGAGTTTACTTTGTCGTGGTATGCGGAAAGGCCGATATATTCCCCAATCAGCCCGGCCCGAGGAGCCATACGAGTAGGTGACCTGGTGCCATCTTCCTGTTCGATCCAGGGGATAGGCGTGTCTTGCGCGGCGGAGGCCAGATCGAACGGCGAAGAGGAGACAGTGGAGATTCTACGATTTGAGGTGATTGTCTCGCCGCCATCAAAAGAGTAAGCGGCATACAGATCAAAATTATTGTAGGTAGGACCATTGAGACGCTGGTCATAGTAGACCATTATGACAACCCCTTCATCATTAACCACCAGCCAGGGATGGAATGAGTCAATGGCGTCGCTTCCCTCGGCATCATTAGCCTGAATTCTGTCTGTCCAGGTAACCGCGTTGTCTCGTGATACAATGAAGTCAACATCTGAATTTCCGTTGGTATCTTCGTCTCCAGCATTGGTAAAGGCGATATACATGTTTCCGGCAAAAGGTCCGCCCGTCAGGTCAACTTCACCGACCGGTTGAGAATAGGTGTTGATCCCGCCGTTGGCGGTCGAGTAACCGGAGACATCAAGGATGTTGTCTTCGTATGTGAAACTGACTCCGCCATCATTAGAAACGACATGCTTGATAGATCGGTAGAAAGAGCAGGAAGCTGAATCAAGACGCGTTCCCACCCAGAACACATGTACTGATCCATCGGCACCGACTATGGGAATGGAGAACTGACCGGCATCATATACAGTAGCGCCGCAGGCCGAAGATGTCTGTTGTGGGCCGACTACTACTGAATCGTGAAAAGTCGATCCGCCATCGGTCGAGCGGACAAAAAGCATTCTGTTAGGGCCATTGTAGAACCGGGTCCAGGAGCAGTACAGGTTGCCATCATGGGGGCCGCCGGTCCGGTCGGCTGTAATGAATTGCTTATCTTCAAATATACCGTCAGTGGGCACTGGGACAATGATCGGAAAGGGGCCGGTCCAGGAGACACCTTTATCAGTTGATTTGTAAAAGGGGAGCGAAGTCCCACCGGTCAAACCGAAAGCGTCGTAGTCAAGAATCGACATGTAGTAATTACCGGCCGCATCGACAGTCATAGTAGGGTCCGACTGCTTGGAATCAAAGCCGTAGAGCATCATGGATGCGGGTATCAGGGAGTCAATCCAGGTTTGTCCGCCATCAGTAGAACGTCCAATCCCGACCCGGCGATAACCGAGTCGAAAGTCTCGCCAGTTGGCAATAATTACATTGCTGTCGGTGGGGCAGATGACCGATTGCATTTCATTGTTGAGTTCCGGATATTGGGTAATTCGTATATTTGCGGGAGGGGGGAGTGAACTATCGGCCAGGGCCGATATGGCGAAAAGCAAGGCGAGGCAGAGGATTGCGGCGGCATTAACTTTGGTTCTCATTCCGACTCCTTTTATAGAACGGGGGGTATTCTCTTGGCTTGTATATCTCCAAAATATGACATTTTAGGAATATCACAATTAGTATCTTAAAGGACGCAGATTTTGGTCGGTTGTTCAGTCGCTCATACAAAAAAAGAGGCCGCCAACATAAACTTGGCGGCCTCTTGAGAAAACTCCGGAGAGAGTCTACTTAGCTAATGGCCGGCATTCCAGAGGTTGCGGTCCACCACTAAAGAGGTACTCCACAAGCCAGATAAGATCAACAATATTGGTTATTCCGTTATTGTCTATATCTGCTTCCATGTCGCACCACGGGTTCGGGCCGCCAGCGAACATCCAGTCGACCAGGTAGGTTACATCAAGAATGTCAATGGTATTGTCACCGTTGATATCTCCTCTAATCGGATCAACACAGCAGCCTTCGCAGGCATTACCGATACCGTTCAGGTCATCATCGGCTTGATCCGGATTGGGGGTGTCAATACAGTTATCACAGACATCTCCAACGGTATCGTTGTCGACATCGGACTGGTCCGTATTGGCATCGTTGGCGCAGTTGTCACAAACATCGCCGACATCATCAAACTCTACATCGGACTGGTCAGTGTTGGGAGTGTTGAGGCAGTTGTCGCAAGCATCCCCGACAGCATCTGAGTCACCATCCGCCTGATCCAGGTTGGATACGGCAGGACAGTTATCACAGACATTTCCGAGTCCGTCTCCGTCGGCGTCAGCCTGATCCAGGTTGGAAGCGGTAGGACAGTTGTCACATACATCGCCAACGCCGTCTCCATCAGCATCATCCTGTGTACTGTTGGCTGTTGACGGGCAGTTGTCGCAGGCGTCACCAATTCCGTCAGAGTCAGCGTCATCCTGATTACTGTTGGCATCATCGGGACAGTTGTCGCAAAGATCGCCGACTCCATCGGCATCAGCGTCGGCCTGATCTTCGTTCCAGATATCCGGACAATTGTCAGTGGCACAAGTATTGAGCGGATAACCGGGATTGCCGTATCCGTCAAAATCAGAGTCAGTACAGTCGTCGCAGGCGTCACCGATAGTATCGCCGTCGAAATCACTCTGAGTTACGTTGGGATTGTCAGGGCAATTGTCACAGGCGGAACCATGACCGTCATTGTCGGGATCGGCCTGGTCCGGATTGCTGACACCGGTGCAATTGTCACAGGCATCACCAACGCCATCGTTGTCGAAATCGGCCTGATCAGTGTTTGCAACGGTCGGACAGTTATCACAGACGTCGCCTACGGTATCATTGTCTCCATCGGCCTGGTCGGTATTGAGATCAGCCGGGCAATTATCGCAGGCATCACCAACACCATCGCCGTCACTGTCGACCTGGGTATCATTAAATGTGGTCGGACAGTTGTCGCACTCATCGCCAACACCATCGCCGTCAGCATCGAGCTGAGCGGGATTGGCTGTAGTGGGACAATTGTCACAGATATCGCCGACCCCATCATTGTCGCCATCTTCCTGAAGCGGATTGGCATCATCGGGACAGTTGTCACAGTCGTTGCCGAGTCCGTCAGAATCAGAGTCAACCTGAGTTGTGTTCGGAACATCCGGACAGTTGTCGCAGAGGTCGCCGACTGTATCGGCATCGGTGTCATCCTGAGTCGGATTGTCAATCGTCGGGCAATTGTCACAGGCATCGCCAAACTGATCGGTATCAGAGTTGGATTGATCGGTGTTTGGATCAGTCGGACAGTTGTCGCAGACATCACCGACCGTATCGGCATCGCCGTCGGCCTGGGTCAAGTTAGGATCGGCGGGGCAGTTATCACACTCATCGCCAACCGTATCGGCATCGCCGTCGGCCTGACTCGGATTGGCATCGTCAGGACAGTTGTCGCACGCGGCGCCAAAACCATCGGTATCCGGATCGAGCTGGTCCGGGTTGGCCAGACCGGCACAGTTGTCGCAGAGATCACCGGCTCCATCGCCATCTTCGTCTTCCTGGCCCGGGTTGGCAATATCGGGACAGTTATCACAGACTGATCCGAGACCATCGGAGTCTGGGTCGGCCTGATCGGTATTGGGATCGGCAGGACAATTGTCACACAGGTCCCCGACTCCATCGTTATCGACATCTAACTGAGCCGGATTACTCAAGGTCGGACAATTATCGCAAGCATCCCCGAATCCATCCCCGTCTGCATCCAACTGATCGACATTTGACGTGGTCGGGCAGTTGTCGCAGAGGTCGCCAACGCCGTCACCATCGGCATCAAGCTGAAGCGGATTGGAGAGATCGGGACAGTTGTCACAGACATCCCCGACTCCATCTCCATCGATATCTTCCTGAAGCGGATTGGCGTCATCGGGACAGTTATCACAGGCGGAACCGAGGCCATCGCTGTCCGGATCGGCCTGGTCAGTATTTGGTGTCGTCGGACAGTTATCACAGTCATCCCCGACTCCATCGACGTCACTGTCGAACTGCGAGGGGTTGGTGACAGTGGGACAGTTATCGCAAGCGTCCCCATAGATGTCACCATCCGAATTGGTCTGGTTAGGGTTCGCATCGACGAGGCAGTTGTCACAGTCATCACCGACACCATCGTTGTCGGCATCGGCCTGACCAGGATTAGCAAAGTTCGGGCAGTTGTCACAATCATCACCAAACCCATCTCCATCGGAGTCGGCCTGGGAAGGATTGTTAATGGTGGGGCAATTGTCACATTCGTCTCCAAAACCGTCACCGTCACTATCGGCCTGACCGGGGTTAGCAAACGTCGGGCAGTTGTCACAGGCGTCACCAATTCCGTCCCCATCGGAATCCAACTGGGTCGGGTTATTGACATCGGGACAGTTGTCACAGGAGTTACCGAAATTATCACCATCGTTATCGGGCCCACCCGGACAGGCATTCACATAAAATGTGTGGGGACCGTCCCAGTTGGGGTAAATATTGCCCACGGTAGTGGACCATTTCCAAGTGGAGGCCGGTGGCACCCAGCATGAATCAAGCGTTATATCTCCACCACTGAACGAAGGATCAATGGGACCTATCGTTATAGTTCCCATAATCTCATCGAAACCATCCGGGATACCGGGTGAAAACAGCCGGAATCCTGCAAAACCGACAGTATCGCAGCCGAGACCATCATCGCTGTAAGGATTGATGAAGGACTGTTCCAGCATTCCGGTTGTAATAGTACCGGTAAACTCACCCAGAGTGGATGTCCATTCAGCACCACTCGAAGAGCAGATGTTAAAACCGTTAGTATAGCCGGTAATATTTCCGCCTATGTTGTTGGTCATTCTGATATGGAAAACAATCGGGCCCCCGGCTTGTATCTGGTCAGGACCAACCAGACCATCAACATGATCGAGGCTGAAACTGCCCTGAGCATGAGGCAATGCGACTAAAAGCAACACCAGCAACAAAGCAGTGAAGGGAACGGCGGCTTTTCTCATAGCACTCTCCTTGGCTGAGGAGAAAGGTTTGCAGATATGGTTTGTATTCTTGCGTTTCGGTTTTGTACTATTATGAGGCGTATTTGCTATTAACATAACCGGGAGTGTGCGATGCGTCAAGAAATATGTTATAGTTAGTCGATGTTGATAGTGTTCTATGGGCGCGAAGTGCTTGTATCTCAATATAGTAAAGCTAATTGATAGAGTGCGCGTTTAAGTGATCGGCGGGCATGGTTAATCCGAATTTCGGGCCTGCGATACTCAATGCGAGGGGGAAGATTATTTTGTTTGTCCTGTTTGCAACCTGTTGCTATGTTCAGTCCAATTCTAATTAAAAACGAGGATTACCGGTTTATGAAGAAGAATCTTGGGAATTATGTACTGGCTGGAATGCTAATTGGTACTGTTCTGGGAATTGTGGGCGGGCTCTGGATGGGGGATTTTTTCCTTCAGATAAAATTTATTGGCACCATGTTCCTGAACTCTCTCAAGATGGTGGTAATTCCTCTGATTGTTGCCTCTATGATTGTTGGTGTGACTTCTTTGGGGGATGTCCGTCGTCTCGGTCCGACAGCCGGGAAGACTCTTTTGTACTATCTGGTAACGACCGGTTTTTCAGTTCTGATCGGCATAATTCTGGTTAATATTCTGAAGCCGGGGGAAGGTGTCGAGAGCCTGGGTGGATTTGTCCCGGAAATTGTTGAGCAGAGTCGTCAGAAAAGCCTCATTGATGTTCTGATCGGGCTTATTCCATCCAATATTATTGACTCCATGGCGCAAGGGAAAGTCCTGCCTTTGATCGTCTTCTCGTTACTCTTTGGGGGAGTTCTGACCACTATTGGTGAGAAAGGGAAGCCAGTCATCGCCTTCTTTGAGGGGTTAAACCTGGCCATCATGAAACTGGTCAATCTAATCATCCTGTTCGCTCCGCTCGGGGTATTTGCTCTGATCGGGTCAATTGTAGCCGAAAACCGAGAGTCAGTTGATCAATTGGTTTCCAGCCTGGGGCTGTATGCCTTGACCGTGATGCTCGGATTACTGGTTCATGCCAGCGTTGTGCTGCCGCTGATTCTAAAATACTTCGGGCAACGTGCGGTACTTCCATACTTGCGCAATATGGGGCAGCCGCTGGCAACAGCCTTCACTACTGCCTCATCTTCGGCCACTCTACCCATAACAATGGAAGCGGTGGAGGAGAAGAACCATGTCGATGGGCGAGTATCCTCTTTCGTTTTGCCCCTGGGCGCGACAATTAATATGGATGGTACGGCCCTTTACGAAGCTGTGGCGGCTTTGTTTATCGCCCAGATTTATGGAATTGACCTGGGCATTGGGCAGCAAATAGTAATCTTTTTGACTGCTACTCTGGCCTCAATTGGAGCGGCCGGAATACCGCACGCCGGAACGGTAACCATGGTGTTTGTATTGCAGGCGGTAGGTCTGCCCCTTGAAGGGATCGGACTCATTTGGGCGGTTGACTGGTTCCTTGATCGTTGCCGGACAACGGTCAATGTCTGGGGAGATTCGATCGGAGCGGCGGTAATCGCTCGGACAAAACAGTTTCGATAGAGTCGATTTGCCCGCTACCTGAGCAGGATCATCTTTTTGGACGCAGTGAATTGATCGGTTCGAATCCTGAAAAAGTAGAGGCCGCTGGCGACCGGCGCACCGACTGAGTTCCTCCCGTCCCAAACAAACTGATACCTGCCCGCGGCAAGTTTTGGTTGGGACTGGCTAAAAACAGTTCTCCCCAAAATATTGACAATCTCAAGCAGGCAGGTTGTCTGGTGCGGCAGATCGTACCGGATGGTTGTGGTAGGATTGAACGGATTGGGGTAATTCTGATGGAGGGCAAACTCGGTTGGCAGCACGCTCGTTTCTTGCGAACGCCTGGCGACAACAAGCTGCAATTCGTACCTCCCCGGTTGCAATAGAATCTCTTCTTCAAAAAAGATTTCAATACCGGGTCCATCCTGGCGCCGGAGCGAGATGGAAAAATTGGCCGGGAAAGAGGACGAAGGAATAAGGCGCAGACTGGAATGCTGTGAGCAGTTCATATGCAACATGAAAACGTACTCCCGGGCTCCCGGTTCTCTAAAATCAGAGCGGTAGCCCGTACCATCCAAACCCGCCGGCTCCAGAGAGATCGGAGACTGATTCATCGGGTGGGGGGGAACTCTCTGATCAAATCGATCAGCCCCGTCCTCGGCCTCCGGGTGGACGCCGACAAAGCGCTCGAACAGCATACCATCTCCGGTTGTCAGCGATAGTTTGAGATGCCAATCTGTCCGGGCAGGATCGGTGGAGTTTCGAGCCACAGGATTGCTGAAGGCCGGATCGAATTCTTCAAAAGGGAACAACAACGTCAGATTCGGCTTATCGGCGTACAAAAAGAAACCGCTCCAGGGATTGAGTACCGTGAGGGTTCTGAATCGATTTCCAAAATAACCAAATACAGAGTCATCCACGGGAGCATCCGTAAAATCAAGCAACTGGCCCTCACTCTCTATCCGAAGCTCCTTCCATCCGATATTGAAGGCAAACGGATTGGCTAATTGATTCCAGCCGGAATCAAGCTGAAGCGGGTAATAGGATCTGGAATCAACTCTCCGACTCGGTGATACTGAGACGCCGAACAACTGCACCGGATCACTGCTCTTCCGGATCAACCAATAGGAATTGCCGGGAGAGGGGGCGGGGATATTGGGGAATTCGGTGACAGCTTGACTATCCGGGTCATATCTCCCCAGCCGATATTCGGTCGGGTCATACGGGCCAAAAAGTTCGACAAACATGTCGCTCGCCTCCCCATCCGGGCGGAAGGGGAGAGAGAATAACTGATACGCCAGGGCGTAGTTATCGTTGGTGGTTCGGGGGGAGAAGGTCAAAACATGGGAGGGGACAGTGAGTGGTCGCGACTCAGTTCCGACACTGACCCTGCGTGGACCGGCCGAGAGAGTCACAAAATACTCAAGTCCACGCAGCCCGATTGAGTCCGGCAAGAGCCTGATTGAGCGGAAAGTATCCGACTCCTGCTCGATTGAAGCAGTTGTGAATGTGGTGAGACCTCCCGGTCGATAGGAAAGGGAACAGGCAACCGAAGCGGCCCGGATGGGCAGACTAAAACCGAGCGTCCAACCATTGGCATTCATCGTGTCCTTTAAGCCGGAAGAAAACTTTATCTGATCAATTAAGCCGGCTCCACTCACAGGGGAAGTGAGCGCATAATCTGATCCGGTCGTTTTTTGAGACGCATACCCAATCTGACTGGCAAGAGAGAACTGACTATCAGAAGAGATGCCTCCTACAACTCCCAACTGTCCCGACTGTAACAGGAACTCTCCATCGGATTGCTCCGCTCTGGTGGTTTGAGAATTTGCAAGAAGTAGAAACGAAAGAATAAGAATAGAGAGATAGGAGGACGCGCCGGTTGTCAATGAGTTTCCTTTCAATGGGGATTTCGCTACTACTGTAAGGTGAGAAGAATTGTTATCTGTCCCAGTCCGCTGGCGTGGGCACCAAGCGCTTTTCCCAAAACGGTACCAACACTCGGATTTTCATCACGCATGGCATATCCGGTTGTCGAGGAACTGACCAGCAGGTCACCCACGGCAATCGGTCCGCTTTCGTCCGAAACATTGCATTGTACGATTCCGACCACCGCAACCGGAACTCTGTTCTCGTTCATCTTCTGCTCATGCAGTTCCGGAATATCGGTACCTCCATTCTGATCCTTATCAAGTTCAGAAAGACGATCCGTAGTTCCCAGAAAGCCGGGCCGGGGACTGTAGACTCCGGCCACCAGGCGTGATTTTGGCTCGTCAGCAATTCTTAGCAGGCCGGGATGCGACGGGTCGATCATCAGGACCATCCCCGTGGTCAAAGTCTCCGCGTTGTCGCTCAATTCAAACAGTTCCGCAAAGTCAGCCCCGCCCCCAACAAAGGCGCCATCGGCCAGAACGGTCCCATCATTCTCGATGCTGAAGCGAAGGTTCAAATCCAACTGCTGCAACGGTCCAAAAAAAGCGCGATAGGCTCTCAAAAGAGGACCGGTTCCCATCGGGGCTCCCGGAATCGGTTCGGCAGTCAGACCGGTGATTACTTCCAGAGCCGGACCATTGTCCGAGTTCGTTAAAACTCTAAGGGCTGTGCCGCCTCCCAGGTTCTCAGTTCGCACGGCATAGTTTTGAGCATCACTATGAATGAACAGGGTTGGGCCGGTGAAGTTGTTGGCTCCGGTCATAGTTTGATCGGCAGACAACGTAGCCGCCGTCCCCTCGACTGCCTCCGGGGCCAGACTTGAAACTTCGGAGCCGAGAGCATAAGGAACCGATCCGATTGGGATTCGCGGTCTCATTTCGGCATTGCTATTGATTGTGATCCCGAGATATCGGAGCGTGCCGTCAAACAGGCTTGAATCAAAAAGATTGTTCTGTCCCAGAAGCCAGGAAATGGAACCATCATGATCGGGGAGGATATGCGCCGTTTCACTCCAGAGAGGAGAGACCGTGATGGAATCACTATAAATAGAAAATGACACTTGTGTCAACGAAGTCACCGGGAAACCTATCTCATCGGTGAGCCGTCCCTGGTATGGAATCAGCTGAGGTACTTGCTCCGCCCGTATTACTGAACCGCTGCAGAGTATGACTAAAAAAAGAAGCTGACCGAGCAGCGACTTTATCAGGGGCCTAATCATCTTTACCTCCTTCAACAGTGCCATCCGGCGCCCTCTGATCCAGATCACGCCGAGCCGGAAATCCGGGTAGCGTGTCCGGAAGACCGGTTGAAAATGTCCAGGTGTAGGGTTCAATCCGCTCACTCTCTCCATCGCCGTACTCATTGAGGTACAGGGTAACATTGTAAATCGTCGATGGCCGCAGCGGTTCATCAGGCCGGAAACTAATGACATTATTCTGAATATTGGTGACTCCGGCTTCAGAAAAGAGTAAGAGGTTCTTTTCGTTCAGATTGTCCGAGCTCGGGGGATCGGACAATACGGCTGAAATTACAACATCAAGCGGAACAGCGGCAGCGGAGGATTCAGGGATGGTGGAAACTACCCGAAGAGGCAGATCAGTCTCACCAGTTGGAGACTCATTCTCACTTTGCGAGCAGGAACAGATCGACAAAAGAAAGACCATAAGAAAATGGAATCTGTGTTTGATGTGTGACTTCATCGTTAACCGCCCATCCTGAGTACTAACGAGTTTCTATGTATTAGAAACTATAATTTAGCCAATCAGGGCCGGATTGGCAATTATCTTCTTGCCATGCGGATCGCAAGGGCCAAAAGCCAGGATCTGAGACTGATGTGTTGACACAACCAACACAAGGGACTAATTTGTAGGATATTAGTGAACACTAATGTGCAGGTTATGACAATGAATAGATATGCTTTCATTTGCTGTACTGCCCTTCTGGCTATGCTTCTCTTAACTCCCTGCTGTCCAGCTCAATCCGAGCCGGAGTTCTTGCAAGATTCGGTACCGTTAGGCGAAGATTCCATGTCGGCGCTCAAGATCCCTCCGGATCAAAGAGTGGATTCAGGTTCAGTTGCGTCGATGATAAGGCCGGTAGGGCGAATTGACCTGCTATTTCAGCAGCTCAACCGCAGAGTAGGCGACCTGGTAGTAAAAGGGCGCGGGGTCACACGTCATTCAGTCCCTCAGAATCGCGTTGGGTTCAGCGCTGAGGAGCTGGGATCAGAAGTTATGTTTCCGGGTTATTACAAGTCTCGTGATTTTGTGGACCCGGTCGCCAGATAAGCGGCCGCCCAGCTGTCTCCAATTCTGTGGTCAGGTGCAGGATTATCTCTGAATACCTTAATCTGTATGTTTGGATAAGGTCCGCCCTCACCAGTTTGGTGGGCTCTGTCGTCACGTACAAAGACCTCTGTCAGGGTATGAAAATATGTCTTGTGCGGACCGTTTGGACATATATATTGTCCTCTGTTGTGATCTTAGCGGACAACCAATTGTACGGAGGAAATAAAAATGGCGATGAAAATTACTGATGAATGCACGGCTTGTGGACTGTGCCTGCCTGAATGCCCAACTTCTTCCATTGAAGAAGGCGACATTTATGTAATCGACGCCAGCACCTGCAACGAATGTGAAGACCGGGATGATGGTCCTGAGTGTGTTGCTGTTTGCCCGGTCGATTGTATCGAAAAAGCATAAATCTGGCCAAACAGACGAAGCTCTATATAAGGGAACCGAGAATTCGGTTCTCTTTTTTTATATCCTGGATTTGGGATATATAAAAAGAGGGCGCTACTCTGGTTGGGTAGAGGGGGCTAGAAAACTACCCAGGGACAGCAGAGAGTCACCCTCGTTTCAAATTCTGTCTACAGTATTATAGTTACGCTTTTGACAGAAATTGTCAAGGTCAAAACCTCGGCAATATCGCCGTTAATAACGCACACTCTTTACCGGTATTGTTATCTTAAACGGTTTTTCGATTGTGTCAATCTTAAATTCCAGGGTAAGACAGGATTCGTACGTCCCTTTGGTCAGGTTGTCGGCTGGTCTGATTTCGAGAACGATTTTGTCCCCTTTATCTGCTCTCTTACTAACCGACTTAACCGTAAAACTTTTGTCGTAGGGGTAGATTCCAACCAATGAGATACCGTCCATGAAACTGTTGTTGAAAGCAAGCTCCTTGCTCTCATGACCGGGGAGAAAAAACATAGACTCCGGCTGCGGCCGGAACCCTTTGATCCACTGACCCACTATTGCCTGGTAGTAAAAGATATGTTGCCCTAATCCGCCGTAACTGGTGTGAACTTTCAGCGACTTGTTGGTCGGGCCGTAGAAGTTGTTGGTTTCAAACTCCAGAGCTATACGGGCCGTGTCACCGGGTGACAGGGTGGAGTCCAGAAGTTTTGCCCGGCTGCAGTCGCAGCCAACCGCGAAGCTGTCCACGGCGTACTCATTTGAACTGGTGTTATAAATAATAAAGTCATGCTTCAGCTTAAACCCGATTCCGACATGTCCAAATTCCCATACTCGCTCATCAAACTTGAGGTCCGGCTGGGCCTGTACGGAGATAGCAACCACCGCAAGCAGGAGGGTCAACTTAAGAAAGCAAGAAATCAAGCGCATCTTCCAACTCAATCAGATTCAGTTTGTAAAGTATACCCGTGCTTATGCATCCAGGCATCATTATAACATTTGCTCATATATCTAATCCCGGCATCGGCAAATATCCCGACAATTACCGAGTCTGACAGTGCCGTTTTGGCCACCTGTTCCATGGCACAGGCCACGGCGCCCGAAGAACCACCGGCGCAGATACCATCAACACGGGTTACCAGGCGGGCGCGATTAAACGCGTCCTCGTCACTTACAGTTATAACCTCATCAACAACCGAAGTATCCAACGCTTTGGTAATTACGTCCGATCCGATCCCCTCTACTTTGTAGGTGTGCCCTTTGATCAATTTCTGTTCGTTGATAAAATCGGCAAATATTGAACCGACCGGGTCAACGGCGATACACTTGATTGTAGGACTAACCTCCTTAAGATAGCGAGCCGTTCCGGAAAAAGTCCCGCCGGTGCCAATACCACAAACAAAGTGGGTAATGGTCTCTTCTGTCTGTTTCCATATCTCCGGTCCGGTCGTGAAGTAGTGCGATTCAATATTCTCAGCATTGTCGTACTGATTGAGATCAAACCAGCCATTCTCTTTGGCGAGCGATCGGGCCAGCATAAAGCAGCCTTTGGGATCTTCGTGGGCGGCCTCAGTGGGTGTGATGATAACTTCGACTCCGTAGGACTTAATTAAATCCACCTTTTCCTGGCTCGTTTTCTCAGGCGTGGTAACGACGGCTTTCAAACCGAACAGGGTAGCCACCATCCCCAGGGAGGAACCGGTGTTTCCGGAAGTATTGTCGATGATAGTATCGCCCGGCTTTAGTCTACCTTCTTGAACTGCCTTGTTTATGATGTGGTAGGCCATTCTGTCTTTGACCGATCCGGTAGGATTGAGAAACTCCAGTTTTGCATATGCCTTGGGGGCATTCTCTTCTAACCCGCCGGTTAAGCGGACGAGCGGAGTATTTCCAATTAAGTCAAGTATCGATTCGTGCATAATCTCCCTATTTTCACTCAAAGTCCGAATCCAATCGCCATAGTTAACGTTAATCTTATACATAATTCAACAAGATATTTTCCCTACGGTTCTTTGTTTAATATTGACAATAGCAAGTATTTCAGACTTATATGCGGGTAAACAGTGAAATGTTGATTTTCCGTCGGAGTAAAGACTGACTCCAAAGGCAATGGAGGGATAAGTGAAATTTGTAAGGTATTTCTTTATAGTGGCTATGGCCGGTACATTTCTGATCTCATGTTCCAACAAGAAGGAAGAGGCCGCGAAATTGGAACAGGAAGTTCTGAATCAGGACAGTGGCATGATGGCCGAAGAAGACTCCATCACGATTGACAGTCAGGTAGTGGAACCGCTTGATGCCACCGCGATACCGGAAGAAGAGCCAGAAGTAGCTTCTGCTCCGGATATGCCTCGGCGCCCGGCTGGTGACGGATACACGGTGCAGGTCGCTTCATGCGAAGATGAAGCCTATGCCCGTCACCTGGTAAATGTGTATACCGAACGAGGCTACGAGCCGTATGTTTCGGAAATCTCTATCGATGGCCAGCTGTATCATCGAGTTCGGGTCGGGATGTATGACTCTTTTGGAGCCGCCGATCAACTGAAGCGGGAATTGGAAGACAAGTACACCATCTCTCCCTGGGTTGATCTGGTCTCCCAATAGGCGGGGCCTGCCAGCTTACTGGTGAAACAGTATGAAGAGTCACACCGAATACCTGAGTTTCAATACTTCCAAGCGCAGGGAATACATCAATATAACCCCGGAAGTAGAGTCCGCGCTGGAGAAGAGCCGGGTCCGTGAAGGGATGATCCTTGTTTCGGCCATGCATATCACCGCCGGTGTCTATGTCAATGATGCTGAGTCCGGACTCATTCAGGATATCGACCAGTGGGCGGATGAACTGGCTCCGCCGGGGAAAGAATATTTGCATCATCGGACCGGTGAAGATAATGGTGATGCTCACCTGAAAAATCTTCTGATTGGATCGCAAGTTGTTTTACCCGTGACCGAAGGGCGGATTGATTTTGGCCCCTGGCAACAAGTGTATTATGCTGAATTTGACGGGCGACGCAGTAAGCGGGTGATTATAAAGATCATTGGCGATTAGCCACTCAATACTAAAGACGCACCACAAAATAGGCCGATCTCGACTGAGACCGGCCTATTGTTTTGGTCAGATCAGAAAGAATTAATGGTCACTCCCCAAATGGGTATTGAGGAATTCGATCTGCTTTCTGTAGCTCGCAATCACATTGGGTCGTTTGGAAGCGCCGTGCCCTTCATCCGGGAAAATCAGAGAATCGGCAACTCCGCCATTGGCTATAACAGCTTCCAGTATCTGTCTCGCTTCGCCAACCGGAACACGCGGGTCGTTTTCTCCGTGAATGACCAGCAGCGGGGTCTTGATCAGGTTGGCCTTATGAATGGGGGAGATGGAATCGAGGAACTCGGGGTCAGAAAGCGGCCCGTATTCAGACTCACGCAGAGCTCGACGATAAGCCTTCGTATTCTGAAGAAAAGTCTTAAAATTAGCAATTCCGACTACATCGATAGCGGCAGAGAACAGATCCGGATACTCGGTTATCATCCCCAGGACGACATAACCGCCGTAGGACCCGCCCCGGATGGCCAGTTTCCCCGGAGCCGTGTATTTGTTCTCAATCAGCCATTCAACCCCTGCTTTATAATCCTGCAGTGAGTGCTTACGGTTCTTGTAGTTATCGAGATTTAAGTATTCCCGACCGTAGCCCGAAGAACCTCGTGGGTTGGGAGCCAGAATCCCGTATCCGTGCAACATCATATATTGAAAATTCCGAATAAAGTCTGGCTGGAACTGGCTTTCCGGTCCGCCATGCGCGGAGATAAGGAATGGAATCGGCGATCCCGGCTTGTAGTCAGCCGGAAGATAGAGGAATGCAGGTATTTCAAGGCCGTCGAATGACTTGTACTTGATTAGCTGCGGGGGATTGAACATGCCCCGATCAATTCCGGCATAAATTGCAAAGGTCAACTGCTTTAGTTCACCGGTGGTCGGACTCCAGCGCCAAACATCGGGGGCATGGGTCGGTCCGGAGTAGGAGAGCAGGACATTTCCGTTCTGGTCAAAATAACCGCCTCCAATCAT
>JARGFS010000054.1 GCA_029211095.1 bacterium
CGATACATTGTGGCCAGGGTACAGGTGAAGAACTTAGTCGACATACCCACCAGACCGGCAATCCACATCCAGAAGATCGCGCCCGGACCACCGACCGAAATAGCTATGGCAACTCCGGCAATGTTCCCCATGCCGATTGTGGCCGACAGGGCCGATGATAAGGCTTGAAAATGAGTTATCTCACCCGGATCGTCCGGGTCATCAAATTTCCCGCGAAGAACATCGATAGCATGTTTCATCGCCCTGAACGGAAGAAAACGGCTGATGATTGTAAAATAGATTCCTGAAGTCACCAGAAGATAGACTAACGGCTGCCCCCACGCATAGTCCACGGCCGCAGCCCAGAAGTTGTCAAATGCGTTCAAATTGCGCTCCGCTTGGCTGTTGTATTTTGACAGGTCAGATATTGCATTAGATTGACCGCAATAAACTGCGATGAACAGACCGGAGCAAGCAATAATCCGGCGTCGCTGTTGTGCTCTCCTATCGATTGGATTATATTGTCCGCCCCGGTTTGGGGAATGGAAAATGGCCTTTTAAGTTTGGACTAATAGAAAATTGGAGAGGATTATGGAAATCAAGACAGTCGGAATTTGTGGATTTGGACAGATGGGCACCGGCATTGCCGAAGTCTCAGCTAAGGCTGGTGTTGAAATTATCGCTTACGAACCGGATCAGAAGTTCCTCGATAAGGGACTGGCCCGGATAAATAAGTCGCTGGCGCGGGCCGTGGAAAAAGGGAAAATGGACGAAACCGCCAAGACAGCCACTCTCGAAAACATAACCGGCGTCACGGATGTCAACGCTCTGGTCGACTGTGATCTTGTCATTGAAGCAATCGTGGAAAATCTGGAACCAAAGATCGAGCTGTACGAGAAGCTTGATGGCATCGTCAAGAAAGAGGCCATCTTTGCCTCCAACACTTCCTCCCTCTCCATCACTCAGATGGCTGCCGCCACCAAAAGACCGGAGCAATTCTGCGGACTGCATTTCTTCAACCCCGTCCCGGTAATGAGGCTGGTGGAAGTCATCAAAACAATTTCGACCTCGGAAGCTGCCTTTGAAGCGGCCAAAGCGTTCGGAGAAAAAGTCGGCAAGGTGGTTGTCTCCTGCAAAGACACTCCCGGCTTTATTGTCAATCGCCTACTGGTCCCGTATTTGCTGGATGCTATCCGCGCTCTGGAAGCTGGCGTGGCCACCCGCGAAGATATCGACAACGGCATGAAACTGGGCTGCGGCCATCCAATGGGTCCCCTGGAATTGACCGACTTCATCGGCCTGGACACTATCTATTACATTGGCGAGATCATGTACGCGGAATTCAAGCATGGGCACTATGCCAACCCACCGCTGTTGAAATCGATGGTGCTGGCCGGCAAACTTGGTCGCAAAGCTGGCGAAGGTTTCTACGACTACTCCAAGTAGACCCGACACCATATAATGCTTGTCACTATTACCCGGTGAATCTCTTGATTCACCGGGTTTCTTTATGCTGTCGACGGCGACACAAGGACAAATAACGATAAAGAGGGTATAAATAAGTCTCATTCAGGAACATCTGCCCGATAGTTTTTTGTTCTAACCGTTGTACTTTCAAAGACGCGTCTTCATTTTCGTTTAGAAGTGGTTCAATTAATTCAACAGGAGAAACTATACATGTTTAAGCGTATTCTCTTAGCCTCCTTTGCTATTCTACTTGCTGTTTCCTCTACCACTGTCGCTGTCGGCCCTCCCGGTGGCGCTATCTGGGCTGACGGTCACGCCTATATAACCGTGGCCACCCCGTCCAATCTGCCCAACAAGGGGCCAAAAGATGCTCTCTATGTTTTTGACAACCTTGATGGACAGAGTCCTGTCTCAGAATCAAAACCGGGCGACCGGAACTACAACGGTGGTCGCTGGCAGGTGCACGTTCTGGCCTTTACATCTTCCGGTCTGGCTGCCCATGATGCTAATGGAGATGGCGTAGCCGATTTTGAACTAACAAGTTGGGAAATGGTCCAGGAACATATCGGACTTGGTCATCTTGAGATGCTCGGGATGGGCCCTTCATTTGTCTGCCCGCTCATACGATAGATCCCCCCATGTAACACTGTCGAGCAGGATCAAATCATCCTGCTCGATCAATCAGGAGATTGGCCGGACTCACTCCGTCCAACATCTACCGTATTCGTTTCAGTTCCGACCAGCGAGTGGTGTAGCTACCGGAACGGTGAGTCGTCTCCGGTATCAGTTTTTGATTGGTGAGCGAAGTTCCCATCTGCATCGTCCCCGATCCAATCCGATCATTCAGACTATCTATCGCCTCCATCAGTCGACTTGATTTCTCTGAAGATTTGTTTGAATCAAACAGATCGGTCTGGCATTCTGACCGATTACTAAACTCCGAGAGAACAACCCCGGCTTTTTTGTACGGAATCTCCGGAACGAATATCTTTTTCAGCCCGGTTTCCATATAACGGATGAGCAGGGTGGTGTCATCACTGGGTGAAGGCAACCGGATTGGCAGGCTCCTGGAATAGTGTCGCTGCTTTTTATTGAAGGGACTAGTCGAAATGTGCACCGTGATGATGCCAGCCATTGAGTCCTGTCCCCTGAGTTTAGCCGCCGCAGTGGCCACATACGAACTCAAGCGACGACGAATTTCTTCGTAAGAGTCAATCGGCTTTATAAATGACCGTGAACAGGTTATAGTCTTCTTGGTCACAAAGTCAGGGTGCATGCCGATACAGGAGATGCCGCGAAGCTCACGCTGTACTTTCACCCCACCTATCCCCATCAGACTCTCCACGGTTGTCTCGGGTAATTCAATGAACTGCGCAACTGTCTCAATCTTCTTCCGGTTCAGTTTTTCCGCCGAAGCCGGACCTATCCCCCACACCGCCCGAACGTCCGCTTCATGGCTGATCCGATCGATCTCGGACCGGTCCAAAAAACTGACCACGCCATTCCTTGATTCATCACCTTTGGCCGCATAGTTAGCCAGCTTGGCCAGAGTGCGCGTTGGGGCAATGCCGATAGATACCGGGATGCCGGTCCACCGCCCCACGGTTTGCCGAATCTGTTGTCCGTATTTGATCAGACTTTCGTCCCCGGCCACTCTTTCCATGCCGGTCAAGTCCAGGAAGGCTTCGTCTATGGAATAGACTTCGACCGCAGGAGTATACCGACTCAGGACAGAAAAAACGCGCCCCGAAAGATCACCGTATAGCTGGTAATTCGAAGACAACACTTTCACTCGGTTCTTTTCGATTACCTTGCGCCACTTAAAGAGCGGTTCCGCCATCCCAATTCCCAGCGCCTTAGCTTCGTTAGACCGGGCCACAATCACGCCATCATTGTTGGAAAGCACCACCACCGCTTTTCCCCGCAGGCTGGGATCAAACAGTCGCTCGCAGGAAGCATAGAAATTATTGCAGTCCACCAGCCCAAAGATCTGTCGGTCAGACGATTCGGCAACCTCTTCAATCATACGCCGGTTCCCAGAGTCGGATGGATTACCGCCCTGACAACTCCCCACACTTCCAGTCCCTCACTAACGGACTCCGAAGAGCTGAATCTGTGCAGGCAGAGTTCCCCGTCGGAAATGGCTACAACGAGATTCCCACCTACCGGCTCAAGAGAACGATCAATGATCAGGATATCCTCTCTCACAACCGCAAGATCAACGTTGGATTCTTCAACCCTCATATAGAAAGTAGCCGCCGGATGTTCCACCAGAAGTTCGTTCAAATCAAGCCGACCCTCCAGAAAATCGTCTGCGGGCGATGGAAAACCGGTCACGCGCGAATGCCGAATGTTTTTTGTAATCTCTCTATTATCAGCCATTTCTACCTGTTCGATAAATAATCTCTTTTTACCCAAGTTCTCGGTTTTTTGACATAGATCAATCACATTATGCTCACATACTCGATATTGCTTAATAATAGATAGAGTATTTACAACTTGTTGCCCTACAGGAAGGTAAAGAAGATGAAATCCGTTTTTGTTCTCCTGACCATGCTCTTCTTATTTGGAACGGCCACTGCCGATGACTGCGTGGAATGCCACACCAAAATCAGCCCGAACATGGTGACTGACTGGAAACTCAGTAAACATTTCGACAACGATATTTCCTGTGCCGACTGTCATGGTGATGGCCACAGTTCGGCTGCCGATGTTGACAGAGTCTCGTTACCAACGCCGGAGACCTGCCGCACCTGCCATGAAATTCAAGTGGAACAGTTCTCCAAAGGCAAGCATGCTTTTGCCTGGGCGGCTCTGAAATCTATGCCGACCACGCACCAGTTGCCGATGGCCATGAACGACGGCATGAAAGGGTGCGGCGGTTGCCATAAGGTAGGACTAAAGTCAGAAGAAGAAATCGCCGGACTAAAAGAGCATGGGGCTGGATTCGGGGTTGCTTCCTGCGATGCCTGCCACACCCGCCATACTTTCTCGGTCAAAGAGGCCCAGCAGCCACAGGCTTGTCAAACTTGCCACATGGGCTTTGACCACCCGCAGTGGGAAATGTACTCCTCATCCAAACATGGAGTCAGGTATCTTCTGAAACAGAATGGCACCCTCCCGGAATCAACACCCGCTCCGACCTGTCAGACTTGCCACATGCCCGATGGCAACCATGAAGTGCATACGCCCTGGGGTTTCCTGGCTGTCCGCCTCCCTCTGTCAGAAGACCCGGTCTGGAAAGCGGACCAGGTCACAATTTTGCAGGCGCTGGGTGTGCTTGATATGGAAGGGAACCCGACCCCGAGGCTGGAAGTTGTCAAAGCCGCTCAGGTGGCCCGCCTTGATCAGGAATCATTTGATGCCGAACGGGAGAAGATGATCGATGTCTGCTCAAGTTGTCACTCAGAGAATTTCGCCAAGGGAGAGCTGGCCAAAGGGGATGAAATGATTCGAGAAGTCGATCACCTGCTTGCCGAGGGGATCAGAATCATAGCCGATCTCTACAAAGATGGCGTCCTTGCTAAGCCGGAGAGCTACGCGGCCCCCTTCCCCGACCTGTTGACCTTCCATGATGCCCCAACTCATATCGAGCAGATTCTTTTTGAAATGCATTTGAAACACCGAATGCGAGCCTTCCAGGGCGTCTTCCACGCCAACCCGGACTATGCCCTCTGGTATGGATGGAGTGAGATGATTCGCGACCTACAGAAGATCAAAGAGATTGCGGCTGAAATGAGACTTGCCCATAAAGGATAATCCAACTACGATTGACGGCATGACAAGAAAGGCGTCGATTTACTCGATGCCTTTTCTATATCCAATATCATGTGGCCAATTTAATCTTCGGTGAGTGGGTAATAGAACTCAGCCTCCCGGCATTGTTCAAAGCTGTCAGAGAGCAGTTTCCCATCAACACCGACATTGTCATAAGGATGCTCACAGATGTGCAGAACCGGACGCCATTCTATCCGTCCAACGACAGAACAAAACGACTCTGTAAGGGACTTGACTACTTTCTGTTTGGCGGATCTCTTAAGTCTGGGACAATATAAGACCATGTGCAGGTAGGGCCGGGTATCTGAATCGGAGCAAATTTCCCCTCCGCTGGCGGCCCGGCCATATTCATATTCGCGAAAGAGTATCCCAAATATCTCCACTGGGAACCCCGTCGCGCTACAAAAGGCTGTCGTCAATTCTTTTGCAAGAGTGGCCTTGACCCCAGCCTCCACTTTTGGCAGCGTCACTTCAAGACAGGGCATTACCTTCCCTCTTCAATAAGCGGCAATTCGTTCATGGCTTCCTGGCTATAATCCGGTTGGCCGCATGCCGGTGGGGCTGACCACCGGAGTTGCAATCGAAAATGGTCTCAACCGTGTGCAGTATCTCCCAGTCCCGATAGTAAGACATGAGCTCGCCGGAACTGAACAACGTCACCTGTTCCTCAAAGTCAGGCGCTTGTTCAATAAACGGTTTTTGAACCAAAGTTGTGATAGCATGCAATCCGCGAGGGGACGTCCTGCTTTTAAAATAATCAAAACTTCGCTGACGAATCTCCTCAGGAATGTAATGCACAGTCCCACTGGAAAAGAACAGATCATACTCCTGCTTGAAGACACATTCGTAAAGACTGGCCTCGATTGTTTTGACAACCAGTCCGGCTTCTTTGGCAAGCAGCCGCGTCTTACGAAGTCCGGTCGGTGAGAGGTCAAGTCCGGTCACACTTATCCCCCGGCTGGCAAGATAAAGTGCGTTCCCTCCCTCTCCGCAGCCGAGATCAATCAGCGATAGCTCAGCGCAATCCAATCCCAGGTCAGAGATAGTCCGGACAAACTGCTTGCAAAACTCAGACGGTTCTTTTCCCCAATAGGATTCATTTTCAGCGTACCGTTTTTCGTATCGGTTTTCCTGGGCCGCCATTGTTATTCTCGCGTCTTGAGTTCGTTCAGGGCCATAAGCATCACGCCCAGATGAATGGCATGTTTGATCTCGGTCCGGGTCAGCATTTCCTGGAGTTGCTCTATGGGAGTCAGCAGGATCTCGATATCTTCGTTATGGTCCAGATTCTGCTCCCCGGTAATCGTTACATCTTCGGCAAGATAACAGTAGGCAGTGTTGTTCTGAACGGCCGGGTTAGGAAAGAGCGTACCGATCAATCGGAACTTCCCCTTACCATAGCCGGTCTCCTCCACAAGTTCTCTTCGCGCCACAGATTCCGGGTCGGATTCTCCCGGCTCAAAGAGACCGCCCGGAAGTTCCAAACTGACCACTCCGGCCCCCTGCCTATATTGGCGAACCAGCACTACCTTGCGGTCGGTAGTGATCGGGAAGATTACGCAGTAGTCCGGCCGTTCAAGCACATAGTAGGGGTCAACAATTTTCCCGTCCGGCATACGACATTTATCCCGTCGGACCTTGATCCAGTTGTCGGAGAGAACCAGATCGGATTCAATCAGATCCCATTTCATCTGTGCGGCAAGCCTTTATTCAAAAACGATCTTTCCGTTCATTATCGTTTTATACACCTTCCCGGACAGCTTGTAACCAATGAAAGGTGAATTCTTGGATCGTGACAAGAACTTGGATGCATTCACCGTCCAGCGTTTGTCCGGATCAATGATCGTTATGTCGGCCGGCGCGCCCTCTGATAAGTTGCCGCCGGGCAGACCAAGAATGTGAGCCGGATCATAAGTCATCTTGCGGATGACATCGGCCCAACTCATAATTCCCTTGTCTATCAAGAACGTCTTCATAAGACCAACAGTTGTCTCCAACCCGATCATACCGGGCGGGGCAATATCAAATTCGCAGTCCTTATCCTCATCCGTATGCGGGGCATGGTCTGAGGCAATGCAGTCAATGGTCCCATCGACCAGTCCGGCCACCACCGCATCCCGGTCAGCTTCGCTCCTGATAGGAGGATTCACACGAAGATTAGTGTTGAACTCTTTTCCAATCTCATCATCGGTCAGGACCAGATGGTGCGGGGTAACTTCGGCGGTCACCCGCAACCCTTCGGCTTTCGCCTGCCTGATAGCATCGACCGCCCCTTTGGTCGACACATGCTGGATATGCAGGCGACTCCTGGTCAGACGGCAGAGGGCAATGTCACGGAGCACGGCAATTTCTTCAGCCGCCGCCGGCGAGCCCTTGAGCCCCAACCGGGTTGACTGGAAAGACTCATTCATGATGCCGCCATCACACAGGTATTTATCTTCGGCATGCTGCATAACCGGAATATCAAACATCCGGGCATACTCCAGAGCTCTCCGCATCATATTGGGATCCTGGACATAATGACCGTCATCAGTGATAGCCACTGCACCCATTTTGACCAGATCGCCAATTTCGGCCAACTGCTTCCCTTCGATGTTTTTCGTAATCGCTCCCACGACATAGACTCTGGCCGAAGCTGTCTTGGCGCGGTCCTGAACAAACTTAACCGTTTCCTGATTATCAATCCGCGGGGTCGTGTTTGGCATACAGCAGACCGAAGTAAACCCGCCGGCGGCGGCAGCCCGACAACCACTATCAATCGTCTCGGCCCCCTCCCGTCCCGGTTCGCGAAGGTGCACATGGATGTCGATCAATCCGGGTACGACCAGTTTGCCGGAAGCATCAATTATCTGGGAATCATCAAAGCTCTTCAGTTCATTGCGTACCGAAGCACTCTCAACTTCAATTTTCTTGATCCTGGCATCTTTTATAAAGACAAAGGCATCTTTGCCAAATCCTAAAGCGGGATCGATAACGCGCCCGTTGGTTATGACCAAATCATATTTCTTGCTGGCCATTATTCCTCCTCCCCTTTGCGACCGGACAACAGGTAGAGCACGGCCATGCGGACCGCCTGTCCATTGGTTACCTGGTCGAGAATAACTGAGTTTTTCCCGTCAGCAACTTCGCTGGTTATTTCCACTCCCCGATTCATCGGACCCGGGTGCATAATGGTGTAGTTCCGGTTTAGCCGTTTGAGCCGCTCTTTGGTTATCCCGAACAGGTTGGCATATTCGCGCTGAGACGGAAACAGTCCGCCCTGCTGCCTTTCCAGCTGAATGCGCATGATATTGACCACATCGGCCCCATCAAGCGCCTCATCAACATCGGTGTAAACATCGCACCCAAACTTCTCCACATCATAAGGAAGCAGCGTGGCCGGTCCGCAGAGTGCAACCGAAGCTCCCATAGTCTTAAGCCCCCAGATATTGGAGCGAATAACCCTTGAGTGCTTTATATCTCCGACCAGGACGACACGAAGCCCTTTGAGTTTCTTATACTTTTTACGGATGGTGTACATATCCAAGAGCGCCTGGGTGGGGTGTTCATGTGAGCCGTCACCGCCGTTAATAATATTGGCGTCCATGCACTGGGTCAGGAAATAGGGCGCGCCGGCTGATCCGTGCCGGACAACCACCATGTCAATTTTCATCGCCTCGATATTCTGTACCGTATCCCGTAGAGACTCCCCCTTTTTGACCGATGAGGTCGAGGTGGAGAAGTTTACGATATCAGCTGAGAGTCTTTTTTCAGCCAGTTCGAAAGAGATTCTGGTTCGGGTCGAAGGCTCATAAAAGAGGTTGACCACCGTTATTCCGCGAAGAGTCGGGACACGCTTGATGGTGCGATCAATGACTTCACGGAAAGTCTCGGCTGTATTCAGAATCAGCTGGATATCCTCCTGCGAGGTTTCCTCAAGCCCAAGCAGATGTCGTGAACTTAAACGACTCAACTTTTACCCCCTTTGCTGACCGACTTCTTGCTCTTAGCCGGTTTAACCTTTTTATCTGCTTTTCCGCTGCTTGTGGACTGGTCTGATTTGCTGTGCGAAACGGAGTCGACACCATCTACCTCCGACAGATGAACAATAATTTCATCACTCTTGGCCGTTGGTATATTGACCCCCACAAAGTCCGCCTTAATCGGAAGTTCCCGGTGCCCGCGATCAACCAGGACAGCCAACTGAACCGTCTTGGGGCGTCCAAAATCAACGATCTGCGAAAGGGCCGCCCGGATTGTGCGACCGGTGAAAAGTACATCATCAATTAGAACCACATTCCGCCTGGCCAACTCAAACATAATGTTGGTCTGCTGAACAATCGGCTGATCCAGCTTGGAATGAACATCATCGCGATAGAGCGAAATATCCATCAGGCCGACCGGCACTTTCACCCCTTCGAGTTCCCCTATCAGGGATGCCACCCTTTTGGCCAAGTGGGCTCCACGAGTAAGAATCCCGATTATCCCCAGCGAAGAGGGATCGGTGTTTTGCTCCAGTATCTCATGAGTCAGGCGCGTAATGGCCCGGTTCATTTTCTTTTCATCAAGAATCAATTCTGATTTGGTCGCCAAGAAGATGCCTCCGAGTATTCAATATATGAGTAGATACATAGGACAACAGCAGGTCCTGCCAAGTTCAAGGAATAACTGGTTTTGGAATTCAAGATCAATCGTACAGTCCCTTAGTGACCTCACCGGATCACCTTAAAAGGTGAGCGACTCGCGCTCGTTCAAATTCATCCGATCATGCAACCGGCGGTGAGTACGATTATAAGGGAATTCTGATCCGAGTCAAGCAGACCACGGTAAAAAGAGAGAATTGGATTGGGAAATCGGAGTAGATTCTCATCCGGGGCTGTATTTCTGTCTAAGATTCCTGACCCGACAACCTCTCCTGCTCGTATTCGGCCCCGGAGAACAGAGAGCTTTGACCATACTCATCCAGAACCAGGACCCGGTCGGCCAGCGCCGCCACAACCTGTTTGTCATGCGTGATCACTACCAGCCCCAAACCATTCGTTTTGAGTTGACGAGCCAGCGAAATGAAATTCCCTACCCCCTCAGGATCAAGACCGCATCCCGGTTCGTCAAAAACGATAAAATCCGGGTCCAGGGCCATCACCACCGCGAAAGCCAGGCGGCGTTTCTCTCCCGTGGACAAAACCAGCGGTTCCCGATCTGCAAAGGTCATATATTCCAGCCCTACCGAAGAAAACATCTTCTCTATCTGCTCACGCGATAGCTTCCGTCCAAAATTCGATGGCCCGTATTCAATTTCCTTTGAGCAGCTCTCCAAAAAGAACTGCCTCTCCGGCATCTGCATTGAGGCCGTCACCCTACCTCTCCCACGCTCCCCCACGACCGGATTCCCCAGTTCATCAAGTCTACTTATCCGGCCAGATGAGGGCTGCAGCAGCGAAGTCAGAAGAGAGCTCAGGGTCGTTTTTCCGCTCCCCGAAGGTCCCACTACGCATAGTATCTCCCCGGCATGCAATGTGAGTGACAAATCCTGAATTACATTTGATCCTCCGGGATAGCCAAACGACAGTTCGGAAAATTCAATCGACTGCACTCTTCTCCCTCTGTCAAAAAAGCCCGGAGTCGCATTATCCGGCCCAGATACGGCCCAGGTCAGCCCCGCCTTTGAACAGACTTCGTTGTGGCCAAGCACCGCCGCCGGATAGTCATCAGCCAGAATTTCTCCCCGATCCAGAACTATCAACCGCTCATATTTTCTGGCCACATCCGGATATTGAGTGATCCTTAATTCAGTCAGGTCCGGATTTTTTTCACGAAGTAATCCCAGTTGATTCTCCAGCATCTCGCGCCCTTTGGCGTCAAGATAAGAATCCGGTTCATCAAGCAGGAGTACGGACGGGTTGGCAATCATCACTCCGGCCAAAGCCACCCTCTGTTTTTCTCCACCGGAAAGGCTGTTGATCAGTCTCCCCTTGAGATGCGCGATCCCAAGCCCGGCCAGAACAGTCTCTACCCGCTCGCGCATCTCCGGCATGGGAATCGCGGCGTTCTCCAGTGCAAAAGCTATCTCCTTTTCAACCGTGAGAGCCACAAACTGATTGTCCGGATTCTGAAAGAGCAGCCCCACACCTACCGGGTTGTCATTATCTTGACCAATCCGCACCTCTCCATTGGATGGCTTTATCAGATTGCTTATCAGGTGGGCCAGAGTTGATTTACCGCATCCATTGCGCCCCATGACAGCCACCCGGTCCCCGGTCGCAATATCTAACGAAATACCGTCAAGGGCGGGGCGGGCACTGTCGCCATAGCGAAATGAGACTGAACGTAGACTGATCATAAACAAAAAGCCGACGCTCTTTCAAACGTCGGCCCGATCATAAGACTTATACGAATTAACCTTTTAAGCAAACATCAAGATTTCGCACAGCACCCGCTTCGTCCAAACGTTTGACGACAGTACTATGCGGCGCCGCCGTTACCGTTTCAGGAGATTCCTCGACTTCACGGGCAATCTGCTTCATAATCTCAATGAAATCGTCCAGCGTCTCTTTGGTTTCGGTTTCGGTCGGCTCAATCATCATCGCCTCCTGAACAATCAGGGGGAAATAAACGGTTGGCGGATGAATTCCAAAATCCAGCATCCGTTTAGCCATATCAAGGGTCTTAACGCCCTTCTTTTTCTGGCGATTTCCGGACAGGACAAACTCATGCATACAGTGTCCCTCATAAGGGAGATCAAATGCATCCTTCAGCGACTCTTTGAGATAGTTGGCGTTAAGAACCGCGTTTTCACTCACCCGCCGGATTCCCTTGCCGCCCAGAGTCCGGATATAAGCAAAGGCCCGCACCATATTTCCGAAATTACCAAAGAATGAATGCAGTCTCCCAATTGAATGCGGACGATCATAATTGAAGAACAATTCATTCCGGTCATTTTTTTCAAGCACAGGAAAGGGAAGGTACTTACCCAATTCACTAGTCACACCAATTGCTCCCGCACCCGGTCCACCCCCGCCATGTGGAGTCGACATCGTCTTGTGCAGATTGAAATGCATCATGTCAAAGCCGACATCGCCGGGTCTGAAAATGCCCATGTTGGCGTTCAAGTTGGCCCCATCCATATACATCAGGCCGCCACAAGCGTGCACAATTTCCGCAATCTCTTTGCAGTGACTCTCAAATATCCCCAGGGTATTCGGATTGGTCAGCATCATGCCGGCCACCGACTCATCCATGATTTCGGCCACCGATTCAGGAGCAATAATCCCCTGCTCATTAGACTTAATCTGGATAGTCTCGTACCCAACCGAAGAAACCGAAGCCGGATTGGTCCCATGAGCCGAGTCCGGAATGATGATCTTTGTTCGTTTTTCACCCCGTTCCCGGTGATAAGCCTGCATTATAAGCAGACCGGAAAATTCCCCCTGTGCTCCAGCAACCGGCTGCAACGAGACCTGATCAAAACCTGATATCTCACCCAGGTCATGCATCAGCCCGTACATCAGTTCCAGCAGCCCACCGGAAGAACTACAAGGGGTCAAAGGGTGATGACCTGAGAATCCCTTCAACGAAGCGGACGCATCATTACGCTTTGGGTTGTACTTCATAGTACATGAGCCGAGCGGGTAAAAACCCTTTTCAATATGGTGGTTTTTAGCCGATAGTGCGACAAAGTGCCGCATCGTCTCCGGTTCGGTAATCTCCGGAAGCTTGGCATCATCATCCCGCCTGAACTGCTCGGGAATATTCCCCAGCAATTCAGTTTCGCCGGATTCAGTGTCAGGGAGGGTGTATCCTTTCCTGCCCGTTACCGACTTATCGTAAATCAGCAATCCTTCTTGCATTGGTTCCAATCTTACAGTTTTTCTCTTAGTTTGACTCTTCCACTTTTCCGCTCAGCTTGTCAATCTGACTCTGAACCCATTCAACTTCATCAGACTCAGGGAACATCTTTTTGAAAGCCTCAAACCGGCTCACGGCATTGGCCGTGTCTCCTTCTTTGGCCTGAATATAGGCAGGCCAAATGTAGGCGTCCTGTTCGTAGATACTTCCCTTAAAGTCAAGCGCCACCTGGTCATAGGCTATCACCGCATCCGCCAAATCTCCGGACCGGTAGTGAGCATCGGCAATCGCCATCCGCCCTTCACCGGACAGAGAGTCTGTCGGTTCGCCCGCTTCAATAACTCTGTCGAACCAGGTTATGGCGTCTTCCTTTTTTCCTCGGTACTTAAATTTGTTGCCAATTTCATAGGCCATTTCCCGGTTAAACTCAATCTTCACTTTCTGCAGCAGGTCTTCCAGAGTTCCAATCCCATTGAGATAATCTCTGAGAGTCTGGAGGTATTTATCAGTCTCTTCGTATCCAACAACCCGATCAATTTCCTTCCCGTCTGCTCCAACCAAAACTGCGGTCGGGTAGCCACTCACATTGTAGGTTTTGGCAAGATTACTGTCAACTTCGGCATTGATCTTGGCCAGAATGACCGTATCAGAAAAATAAGCAATTGCTTTTTCATCCCTCAACACGACCGTGTCGAGGCGTTTGCACCACGTTCACCAGTCCGTATAGAAATCAACCAGAATTGCTTTGTTGCCGGAGGTGGCTGCTGCTTTCGCCTCCGCAAATGTCGTGTAGTGGGGTGCTCCGCTGTCAGTCACCAGATTTCCCTGATCGGTGCTGCAAGCAGCGATAATCATCAGCAGCGCTACCGCTGTCATGGCTAAAATTCTCCTCATAATACCTCCGTAAAATCGTTAGCTCATTTGGGCCACAAGCAAGACGGCCCTATCTTGTTTTCATTCTTCGTCTCTGGCCGACCGCCAGCCGGACCCAAGAGTGTTGTTTAATATTTCGGTCGCTTCCTCAACCAGATGGGAAGGGACGGATATCTCAAATAGCTGATCGCTGTCTCCAAAAAACGAAGTCAGGGCGAGCCCGGCATTGCCAAAAAAACCTGACTTGGAAATCACCACCGAAGGAATCTCAAATGACAATAGTGTTTCGTTGGCAAAGTCAGCAGTGATCTTGTCACCGATATATCCAGCCAATGACCAAGCCCGTCCGGCCTCGGCTCCATCACCTATTTTGGTATTGCAAACAAAACAGCTGGTAGCGCCTTCGCTTAACTCGCTCTTACATTTGGGACACAACATCATTGACGCCAATCTTCTTCAGGGAGTAAACCAGCCGCTCTATATCTTCGGCCGTCCGCTTCTCGGTCAACGCCATGACCAGGCAGTCCTTCATTTGGGGATACCAGCGTCCGGCATCTATACCGGGAAGGATACCCTCTTTGGTCAAAGCCGCTACAATCTCTCCCGCCGGACGTACTGTCTTGATAGCTACCTCACGCACAAATGGCTGGTCAAAATACAATGAGTAACCATCAAGAGCACAGATCTGCTCGACCGCCTGGTGCGCTTTCTCCAATGACAGGAGAGCCACCTGCTTAAGTCCCTCTTTTCCTAAAAGTGAGATATAGACCGAAGCCGCCGTGGCGCAAAGCGCCTGGTTGGTGCAAATGTTTGAAGTCGCTTTTTCCCGTCTGATATGCTGTTCACGCGTCTGCAGGGTCAGTACAAAACCTTGCTTTCCCTCTTTGTCCTTAGTGCAACCGGCAATTCGTCCCGGCATATGTCGGGCCAATTCCTGCCTGGCCGCGAAGAAACCGAGAAGAGGACCTCCATAAGAAAGAGGAATACCGAGCGGCTGCGCTTCCCCGACGACAATATCCGCACCATAATCACCCGGCGCTTTAGTAATGGCCTGTACGACCGGATCGACAATGCTGACAAATTTCGCCCCGACTTTGTGAGCAACTTCGCCCACGGCATTCACGTCTTCAAAAGAGCCAAAGAAATTCGGCTGGGCTATCAGTACAGCTGCCGTACTTTCATCGACCAGGTCTTCCAACTTATTCAGATCGCATTGACCATGGGAAATCGGAAGCGAGACTATCTCAGCCCCCAAACCGTCCAGGGTGGTCTTGATTACCTGCCGATATACCGGATTAACCGTCTCAGCAACGATTACCCGCGAACGTCGGGTAATGCGCATGGAGAGCGCGAGTGCTTCGGCTGCCGCTGATGCGCCGTCGTACATCGAAGCGTTAGCGATATCCATCCCCGTCAGTCGACAAATGTGAGTTTGGAATTCGTAAATGACCTGAAGCGTCCCCTGGGCCACTTCCGGTTGATAAGGAGTATAGGCGGTCATAAACTCCGGACGATTGACAATGGTCCCGACCGCCGAAGGGATGTAATGATCATACACCCCGCCGCCCGCAAAACAGGTAAGTGACTCACTGGTATCGTGCGCCATTCGTTCCATTTCGGCCATCAGTTCCATTTCGCTCAGAGCGGGAATATTCAGGGCCTGATTGTGACGCAACTCGTCAGGGATATTATCAAAAAGTTCTTCAATGCTCTTGACGCCAATTTTGGCCAGCATCTCTTTTTGATCATTCTCTGTATTGGAAATATAAGGCATAGGCTGTTTGTAATAATCCTATTCTCGATTAAGAACTACTTATTCTTAGATCTGCTTATCCTACTAATTCCTTGTAACCATCGGCGGACAGCATTTGTTCAAGCTCACTGGCATTACTGATTTCCAGTTTTATCATCCAGCCGGCCTCATACGGGTCAGAGTTGATGACCATCGGCTTATCATCCAGGGCGCTGTTGATTTCCGTTACCGTTCCAGACAGCGGCGAATAGATATCCGAAACCGCCTTAACGGCCTCAATTGTCCCAAAAGCCTGCATATGCTCAAACTTGTCCCCGACATTCGGGAGTTCCACAAAAACGATATCACCCAATTCTCCCTGCGCATAATCGGTAATGCCGATTGTAGCAACATTGCCGTCGAGCCTGATCCACTCATGCTCTTTGGTATATTTCAATTCAGCCGGAATGTTCAATCTCTCCTCCATGTCTACTTGTCAGTAATGGCTTCTTCAGCTGGGACTTCCTCAACAGCGGTCTCGGCGCTCGGCTCTTCTGCCGGACGCTTCAGAGTGACACCCTTCTTCTCATCCGGTCCTGTATCGGATTTGCTTTTTGAGTAGTCGTCCAGAAAGTTGTTATCGTATGTCCCGGCAATAAAGTCCGGGTTCTTCAAAATCTCTTTATGGAAAGGAATTGTGGTCGGGACGCCTTCTACGATAAACTCGCGAAGGGCACGATCAAGTCTGACCAGGGCATCCTTGCGGGTTCTTGCCTTTACAATCAGTTTGGCAATCAAGGAATCATAGTTTGGCGGGATATTGTACTTGGTATAAGCAGCCGTATCGACCCGCACCCCGGGACCGCCCGGTTTGTGCAAGCCGGTAATCTGGCCCGGTGTTGGACGGAAGCCCTTCTCTACGTCTTCGGCATTGATCCGACACTCTATCACCGCCCACTTGTGCACCAGTTCTTCCTGTTTGTAATCAAGCTTCTCCCCCATCGCCACCAGTAGCTGGTCCCTGACCAGGTCAACTTCGTATGCTTCTTCGGTGACCGGGTGTTCAACCTGAATTCTGGTGTTCATCTCCATGAAATAGTAATTGAGATCAGCATCCACCAAAAACTCGATCGTACCGGCGCCACGGTAGCCCACCCTCCGGGCACCCTCCACCGCCGCTTTTCCCATTCTCTCTCTCAATTCCTCGGTCATCAACGGAGAAGGAGTCTCTTCAATCAGTTTCTGGTGTCTTCTCTGAATAGAGCAGTCTCTTTCACCAAAGTGGAAATAATTCCCGTGGGTGTCCCCCATTAGTTGAATCTCCACATGATGCGGGCCAATAATCAGCTTCTCAAGATACAGGTCCGGGTTGCCGAATGAGTTACCGGCTTCAGCCGAAGCAAGATGGAAGCCGCGTTCCAGTTCGGCATCGTCCCGACATATTCGCATCCCTTTGCCGCCGCCACCGGAGACAGCTTTGAGAATGATGGGATACCCCATCTCGCGGGTCAACTCCCGCGCCTCTTCATAGGAGCCAACAATTCCCTCAGAGCCGGGGATGGTGGGCACGCCAGCTTTCTTCATCACCTCTTTGGCATTGATCTTGTCACCCAATCCACGAATCTGATCCGGGGTCGGGCCAATAAACGTGATACCACAGGATTCGCAAATCTCGGCGAACTCCGCATTCTCAGCAAGAAATCCATAGCCGGGATGAATAGCTCCCGCATTGGTGATCTCTGCCGCAGCGATTATTCTTTTGATGTCCAGGTATGACTCCTTCGAGGGAGGCGGACCTATACAAACATCCTCGTCGGCGAATTTCACATGAAGGGCGTCGCGGTCCGCTTCTGAGTACACGGCGACCGTCTGCAGGCCCATTTCGCGGCAGGCGCGGATTACTCGAAGAGCAATCTCGCCCCGATTGGCAATTAATACTTTATCAAACAACGGCATTCCTCCGGGCTAATAACCTCGGTGAACCGGTTAAACTTCCTCCTGATACACAGGCGGCAATATACTCGAATCCAAAATAAATGACAACAAGGAATAACCAATCTAATGGCCGCTTGGCGGTAGTAAAGCGGCATCGGGCAAAAGAAAGGGAGCGGTTAACCGCTCCCAAAATAGCTTAAGACTTTATGATCTCAGCTAAACTTAGAATTTCTGGAAGTCAGACTCAGAGTCAGCGCTCTCCCTCTCAGAACCACTCTCCTCCTGCCAGCGATCCGAAGAACCGGTAATACCGCTAAGACGGAGTTCAAAGTCGTCTGGGTTGGAAGCATTGCTCATAGCGTCTTCAAATGAGATCATGCCCGCTTTGTACAGCCTCATGATGGCCTGGTCGAACGATTGCATACCATATTGAACATTCCCCTGCTCCACCAGATCGGGAATATCCACGGTCTTCTCAGGATCAATGATGCACTCGCGAATGGCCGCCGTGTTGAGCATAACCTCCAATGCCGGAACACGGCCGGGTGTGTCCGAGCGAGTCAAGAGACGCTGACAGACGATGGCCTGAAGAGTTCCCGCCAGAAGCAGCCGAATCTGCTGATGCTGGTGGGGAGGGAAAAATGAAATAATACGCGTAATCGTTTCCACCACATTAAGCGTATGCAAAGTGGTCAGCACCAGATGGCCGGTGTCAGCAGCGGTCAGGGCAATTGACATGGTTTCAAGATCACGAACTTCACCGATAAGAATCACGTCCGGATCTTGGCGGAAAGCAGCTCT
>JARGFS010000055.1 GCA_029211095.1 bacterium
CATCCTGAATCAGTATTGACCGAATCATGGACACAGACGCGGAACTTCCCGGCGTAGCCGTCGCCGTCGGTGTCGTAGCCGGGGTTGTCATAGATCCATTTGGCCCACATGGCGTTTTTGGCTAAGTCAGAAAAGTCGAGATTCTCATAGTACTTGAGGGGGTTGTCCGGCAGATTTCTCTCGGCGTTGGTCGGATCATTGTGCAGGTTTTCACCCATGACATACGCGAATGAAAACGTAAAACTTTCTCCCGGCCGCAGGTCAATGGAGCCTTGGGAAAGGACATATAACAGAGTAGTTGCCCCCGTTGAATAGTACTTCCCAACGGCTTGGCCGGGATAGTGCCATAGAGGATTGATCGACTCTATGCTGGCTGTGAAGACTTGATCGTAATCAATTTCACCATTGCTCAACACGTGATATCTGTTCCGGTCACCAAATGGAATGCCGATACCTCCTGTTTGGAAATCAAACAAGTTCGCTTTGTGTCTTGGACCAAAGTCCGTGAATTCGCCGCTCCACCAGTTGAATGAACGGCGATTACCGGGAGGGGGCTGTAGGAACATGAGTGCGCCAACATGTCGATTTGATTTGTAGCCGACTGAGCCCTCCCATACGACCTGATCAACGTATTCACCTTCATGCGGCAAACCATCGACATTGCTCGTCCAAATCAGGTCCAAAGTGTCTGCAAAGCCACATTGCCGCGTAATATTATACTCATAGAGCCTGCCAACAATGTTTGGTGAGATGTTTGGCCCAAAGCGGGAGTTGTTTTCTGGGAAGAGGTAGAGGCCACTGTAAATATCTTGTATATGGTTGTGTCCAATATTGGTAATTGTCATGTCAAAAAAGACTGCGTCCTCTGCAAACGAATATGACCAGGTGTAGGACTTCTGCAGCACCTCTATACCAAGTGGCTTATGCACCCGGCTATGGAAATAGTCCCACGACACACCGAGGGTGGTGTCGGCAAAACTGAATAGTGCATCTTGTTCAGATATCGCCATGCGGTCTCCATTTAATGTGGAGCGGACTTCGGACAGCATCTCGGTCGGGTGAAGTTCTATACCGTCTGATTCAGCTGCATAGCCAATTACAGTCCCAGTAGAGACAAGTGTATCTTCCATTACGATGCCGCCAAACCAATACGCAGCTAACCAGAGGTTCGTCAGGTTTGATCCTTTTGGAAACTCGGACGAAAAGTAGACCCGGTCTCCCGTGAAACAGTCAACTCCGTAAGAGTCAGTAAAGTCCACATCGCCATCGACATCTCCCTGCCATCTCCAGAGTCGACCGATAATCCCGCGATTCGTAACTGGTAGTACCAGATTCCCTATATCATGGCCTGTTACTTTCGGTTCCATTTGGGTCGCGAGTATTGATCCGCCTAAGACCAGAATTGTAGCCGATATAACACTGAATGTATGGCTTGATGAGATTCTACCCCGCAAATTGCCTCCGGACTCTTGCTTGTACAAGTCTAAGAGAAACTCCGCTTGCTGCAAATATAGCACTTGACGGTGGGGGGGGCAAGGAATTAGATTGTGGAGGAGGCGAGCTACGATATTGAATATGCATCATTGTCCGCAGAGTAGCCCGGATGGGAATCAGTTAGAGAGCAAACCGGCATAAATGAAATGGAGGTTACCATGAATCAAAAAGGACTTTATTCACTGGTGTTCTGTCTCTCAGTCTTGGTTGGAGTTGGTATCTTTATCATGTCACCTACGATGGTAAGTGCTGATGTGCCCATTACTTGTGCTCCGGCCAATTTGGAGTGCCCCAGTTGGGTCACATGCGATTGGGAGGGGGGAGAATGCAGTTATGAGTACTTCGTTACGAATTGGTCAGGAATGGCAGTAGCACCACTCAATTGCCATACATGTATTAATGGTAAATATTGTTCACCGAGGTGTCCGCTATTGTAGCAAGCAAATCGCTTTCTATTAGTTGGCATTGTTGACTCTGGAAACAGTAGCCAAAAGCTATATTCAACTGACTTTCAGAACTGAGGGCACTAAGGCCGGAGTGCCCTCATTGTATCAAAACTTGAAATTGCAATATAGAGGTGTGCAATGTCACGAACCAATATACTCGACAACTACTACACGAAAGTGCTAATAACAGGGATCATTGCTTTCGTTGGCGTATGCGGCGGTGTCTATTTGGGCTACGCCTTTGTTGGAGAAAAACAGTCTGAATCAGAGTCTCGTGAACAGAGGACCGTTGATGTGGGAGAGTCGGCCATGAATCTGGCAATCGGAGACCTCTTCCCATTAGAAGATTGCACCCTACCAGACGGAACTATAAGTAACTTTGAAACCCTCTTAGCCGGTAAGAAAACTCTACTGATCTTCGCTTCAGTTGGTTGTCCACCCTGTACTGAGTTTTTTGAGTACTTTGATGCCATAGAATCCGATATCAATGATGATGTCCAAGTGGTCGTGTCATTTTCTGATCATAATCCCGAGATAACGGACCAGTATCAGCGATTGACGTCTTCGTACAAGAAAGTATTTATGAACGCTGATTATTTCGCAGACAAATACAATATCGTGGTGTACCCCACGATAGTCGGGATAGATCGCTCGGGTTTCATAACGCATATCCAATATGTTCCGACTGATTGGCTGGACCGGGAGATAGCCGAGCAATACACCCGGATCAACCTGAGTTCCAATTAGTTCTTTGTGGTGGCCCACCATTTAGGGCTTGTTGAATAACCCTGGTTTTGCGCGGTGTCTCATGTGTGTGATCGCAGGACGGCTGGTTCCGGCGGCGATGCCTTCAGGCGTCGCCACATGGCCGTTAGAGCGGCACAGAGGCTGTTCCACGGCGCACGGTATCCGAGATAACGCCACAAGAGCGTCGCCAGGCGCTTGAAATTGAGAACCGCCGCCACCAACAAACACTGCACCTTCATCTTAGACAGACCGCGCCGCCACGCCCGTTGTAAACTATGCCACTGTTTCGCTTCGGCAAACACACCCTCGATCACCGGCGCCCGAGAACGATACAACTTCTTGAAATCTTCCGTTTTGCTGTCTGCTCGCAGACGTATCAATGAGGCATGATGAGCGGTTACTTTCAATGTGCGACGATCACTGATCGTACATTGTGATTTCAACGGACAAACCCTGCAGTCGGTACGACAGGCCGCATAGATGCGACGATGACGCTTCTTCTCCGTCGAAAGATATCTTAACTGCTTCCCGCCCGGACAGGTGAATCGATCGGTCGACTCATCATACGCGAATGATTCCACATTAAAATACTGCTCTCCCGTGAAGGTCTTGGCTTGCGGCGGCGGTGCCACCAATCGAATGCCCCGCTTGGCCATCTCAAATGCATTTAACCCGCTGGCGTACGCACGGTCAGCGCACACTGCCTCCGGGATTTTGTCCAGCCTCGCTACCGCAGAGTCCACCAGCCGTACCGCCTCGTCATGCTCCGATACATTCCCCGCCGTTACCGATACGTCCAACACCACCCTCTGCTTACCATCGGCTACCGTATGCTGCTTGTACCCCGGCTTGATCTTGCCATCAGGAAACCGACCAAAACGGGCATCCCCATCGGGACTGTCAACCCGATTCACCCGATTAGCATTCAAATCAGCCCGGATCGTCGTTGCATCGACGTGAAAAACCTTCCCCTCAATCAAACCGCTCGCCTGACAACCAGTGATACTCCGACAAAACAACTCGTCGAAAACTTCATCGCCAAACCGACTCAAGGCCCGCGACAAGGTCGAATGATCCGGCAACGGCTCATCCAGTTCATACCCTATGAACCAGCGATAGGCGAGGTTCACCTGAACTTGACGCATCAACTCCCGTACCCGACTTATCCCTTCCAAGGCCTGGATCAAAAATAACCGGATGATTACTTCCGGATCGATCGAAGGACGACCGTTAGCCTGGCAGTAGCGATCACGAACTGCTTCATGGACAAAACTCAAATCCAGAGCCTTGTCCAACCGGCGAAGATAATGATCTTTTGGAACGAATGACTCCAGAGGTGGCAAGAGCATCATCTTTTGCTGAGATATATTTCGTTGTGTTTGCATACCACAAATCAACTAATCTTAGACACCGCGCAAAACCAGGGTTATTCAACAAGACCTTTAGGGTGGGTTTGGTTTGATCTATCACGTCAGAGAATTGTATGCCCACCCATTGGGTTCGGTATAAATATCCATAATCCTTCAAGGCAAAAGGCAGGATCACAGGGGTCCCGCCAAATACGATAAATCACGAAGGAGCCAAGTCGGATAGAATTTAGTCCGAGTCGCCGGTATAGTACCAGTGCCAGGACTCCCAATAAGATTTTCCGGTGGAGTCTTCGGGAATGGATTCCACAAATCCAAAATCAGCAGCGTTCTCTGTCAGCCATTTGTAAGTAGCCGTATGAACAAAACGCGCCTCGCTGGGGACAAGGTCCAGAGCGCGTCCGGTGTGGTGCTCGCTGAATCCGGGCGGAGCCACAAAACGAATCACCCGTTCAAAGGACTCCCCTTCGGCCATCCGCCGAGCAATGATCCGCTCCTGAAACCGTGGCGACCGAAAACCGGAATCGGCAATCAGGTGTACACCCGACTGTCGAGCGGAATCCGCCATGCGCACAAACGCATCACGGGTTTCTTTGAGAACATAAATGCGGTAGTCTTCATAGGTCAGCGTGTCCGGCAATTGCGCCAGCTGCTCCGGCTTGGCCAATAAAGTTGTGTCCAGCTTTTTGCCGCACCAGCGTTCGGTGACCGGATAGCTCACCCCTTTGACAGTGGCGGAGTCCGGACAGTCAGCCGCAAGAGTGGTTGCTGCAAGAATGAGGAAGACAGAGATGAATCCAAGAATCCCACCATGAATGGTGGGGCACCCAGCTCCCGGCGCAAGCAGTGGGCGACCGGATCCAGCGCAGTCAGTTCTACTACCAAGATTAGTGTACATGCGAAGCAATAAAGTAGCCTTGCTACCCGGTGTAATGGAGGTTGCTATTGGTGGTGGTCATGATCTGGGTGTCTTTGTCAAGCTCTGCCGCTTTGACTTCGCCAATGTAGATCGTATGATTGCCGACTTCGACCATCTCGATAATTTTACAGTCAAGATAACCGGAAGCGCCGGGGATCATGGGTGAGCCGGTGACCGGAGAATCGGTTACCGAGGTTCCGGCCAGTTTTTCGTATCCGGATTCGGCTGGGCCGTAGTAGGTCTTGGCCACCCCCTCCTGTCCTTCGCCCAACAGGTTGACCACAAAGGCGCGGGTCTCTTTCAGGTAGCGGGTTGACTGATGACGGTTGTTCACGGAGATGGCCACAGCCGGTGGTTCTGAACTGACCTGAGTCAGCCAGCTGGCCGTGAAAGCGTTTCCTTCAGTCCCTTTCCCCATAGAAACGACATAAATCCCGTATTCAAGTTTTTTCAGTACTGCTTTTGTATCTTTCACTTCAGTCTCCTGTTTATTCGCAACTGACTATTATACGTGAAGGTAATATTGTTGACTGTTCTAATCAATAATTCTATTCACAAAAAAAAGGCGACTGTCTACACAGTCGCCTTATATATCAAATCGTTGATCAGAGCTGGATTAAGCGGACTCTCCGCCGGAGCCGCGAAGTTCCATTATGCGCTGTTCAACCAAGAGGAGTTGTACATCATCTTTGGCCATTTTGACCATGCTCAGCAGGTCGCTGGCTGTGGCAACTTCTTCCACCTGCTCTTCGACAAACCACTGCAGGAAATTCTTGGTGGCGTGATCGTTCTCTTTCGCGGCGAGATCGGCCAGGTCGTTGATACAGCGGGTGATGAACATCTCATGTTCCAGACCGGCCTCTACTATTTCCTGAACCGACTTGTAGTCATATTTCGGTTTGTCCAGCCCGATCAGGCTGACATCGGCACCAACTTCAAGAATGTAATGCGCAAATTTCATGGCATGTACTTTTTCTTCATCGGCCTGGAGGTGGAACCACTGCGCGAATGTCTTGAAGCCCATAGCGTCCAGTTTGAAGGCCATAGCCAGATAGATCCAGTAGGAATTGAATTCATTTATGGTCTGTTCATTCAGTTTGGCAGCCATGTTTTCTGAGATTAACATAACTTTATCTCCTTTGTTTAAGGTCATATCACGTTTTCCCCGTGATCTGTTTATTTGACCTGTAATTTCCAAGATTCAGCGCAAAAATCAAGAGCTTATTGTTAGAATTTGCTGAAGGTGAAAATCAGTTTCAGTTGCTTTGGCAGAAGCGCGATAAAAGGCCGGGCATTACCCGGCCTTATATACAAGACTTGGTCTCCGACAGCTGCTGAACTACTGCAACAGGAGAACTTCCATTTCATCAACCAGTTCGCTAAATAGTGCGATGGTACGTTCTACCGGCTCCGGCGAAGTCATATCCACTCCGGCGGCTTTAAGAATATCAATCGGGTACATGGAAGAACCGGTCTCAAGGAAAGTCATGTAACCTTCGAGAGAGTTTTTGTCCCCTTCGAGAATCTTCTGTGAAATAGCCTGCGCCGCCGCATAGCTGGTTGCGTACTGATAGACATAATACTGGCGATAGAAGTGGGAAATCTTCATCCCGCCCATGTCATTATTTTCGCCAATGACCAGGTCCGGACCGTAGAATTTCTGATAGATGTCACGGTAGGTTTTGCGGAACCAGTCGGCTGAGGTTGCGCCGCCACTTTCGATCTGCTTGTGAATGGCCAGTTCGAATTCGGTGAACATGACCTGCGTGAAGAAAGTGCCGCTAATCTGGCGAATATAGTGATTGAGCAGAACCATCTTCTCTTCTTTGCTTTCGGTTTGAGAGAGAAGATATTTCATCAGGATTGCTTCGTTGCAGGTCGAGGCAACTTCGGCAGTAAACAGCGAGTGCCCGTGATACGGGTATGTTTCCACAGAGTTAGTGTAGAAACTGTTCATGGCGTGGCCAAATTCATGAGCGAGCGTAAAAACAGCATCCAAAGTATTGTTGTAGTTCATCAGGATGTAGGGATGCGAAGTATACGTACCCCAGCTGTAGGCGCCGGAGCCCTTGCCGTCATTTTCATAAACATCGACCCATCCGGAGTTCAGGCCAACTTCCAGGTCGGTCAGATATTTCTCTCCCAGTGGCTCAAGCCCTTCCAGGAGCATTTTTTTGGCCACATCATACTCATACTCTATTTCAAAATCGGCGACCAGCGAGACGGACATGTCATAAGTAAAAAGGGTATCAACCCCCAGTACTTTTTTGCGCAGGCTCATCAGTTTGTGCAATGGGGCCAGATTCCTGGAGACGGTTTCGACCAGATTGTACACTACTGAAGTCGGGATATTGTTGGCATCAAGCGACATGGAGAGGCAATCATCATAGCCACGCGCCTTGCTGTAAAACAGGTCCCGCTGGAGAGAACCATCGAGAGTGGAAGATAGTGAATTGACATATTTCTTCCATGATATCTGGGCGGTATCATTGGCCCGTCGGCGAAGGTCACGATCGGTCCCTTCGAGAATGCGGTAGTAGCGACCGGGGGTCATTTCGACGACGTTTCCATCGGAATCTAAAACCTTGCCAAGCTTGTGATCGGCATTGTCTATCATGTTGAAGGTTGCTGCCGAAGCGGACGCGGCCGGACCAGCCAGTGCGAGAATAGATTCCTCTTCGGGAGAGAGAATGTGCTCTTGGCGTCTAAGCTGATCTTCGATAGAGAAGCGATATACCTGAAGACCCTGATTCTGATTAAGAAAGGACATCAGTTTTTCTTTGCCGAGCGAGATCATCTCCGGCTGCATAAACGAAGTAGCTTCGACCAGCTGCGAATTGAGGGCTGAAATTCTACCGGTCAATTCCTGGTATTCACCGCTGCTGTTGTCTTCGTCCAGTTTCAGATAGGCATAGACATACAGGTTGGAGGTGACGATATCAACGCTATCGGAGAGTTTCAAACAGCCGAGCAGCATTTCCGGGGCATCGCCCAGATGTCCTTTGAACGGCTCAAAGGAACCCAACTGTCCTTTGACAAATTCAAAGTCTGCTTCCCAGGCTTCGATTGAAGGGTAGATATCTTCCACTTTCCACTTGAACTGATCTTCAATATCTGCCCTTTTGGGGATGGCGCCAGTGTCATCTGCCAGGGCTTGAACAGCCGGTAGAAACAGGATGGCAGTAAAAACAAAGATTAGACTGATGCGGAGCAAATTTTCTCTTTGCATCTTAGGAACTCCCTACTTAGCTTGGTGAATCATTGAAATTCAATGTCATTTTCATAGCTCAAAATATAGTTAGATAAATGACTGTTGTGAATTGAAAATTGTTCAATTATTAAAGGACATTTGTGTTTACTTCCGCTTCCAAAGTCAGGCTGCACCAAACCGATGCTGCCGGAGTTCTCTTTTTTGGCGACTATTTTCGCATTGCCCATGATGCGTATGAAGAATTCCTGGAGTCAATTGAGTACAATATCAGATTTGTGATAGAAGAGGCCAATACTCTCCTGTTGATAGTTCATGCCGAATCCGATTATCGCCGACCACTCAGAGTCGGGGAGCAAATCGAAACCAATATTGTCGTCGATAAAATTGGCGGTTCCTCATTTATACTGCGCTATGAGATCAGGGATACCAGCCAAACCAGAATTGCAGATTTGACCACTGTCCATGTGGCCGCCGACAGGTGTAGCGGCAAAAAACAGTCAATTCCCAAGGAATTAGTTGAAAAACTGAGACCACATCTCAAAGAGAAGGCTTAGGTCCGCTCTGCATACAGACGCGCGGCCAGCCTGGTTAACTCTGCCCGACTCGCTTTGACGCCTGTTCCGGCTGCCTCCCTGGGCCATGCCTCACACCGGATAGGCAGCATGAAGGCGGGGAGTCGCTCCCTCAGTTTGGATGCAAGCGACTGAGGATCGAATGTGCCATCAATAAAACAGAACGGACGCTGACCAAATTCCCGATCCGGCACCGGGACAACGATGACTTGACCGCTGTTGGTAAGATCAGTTACCGCCGCTTCAATAACCTCCGGTTGGACATTCTCCCCACCACTGATAAACAGGTTGTCGGCTCTTCCGATCAGATGAAGATTACCGGACTCATCAAGGCGACCAAGGTCGGATGTACGAAACCAGCCTTCGGTATCAAACGGTTGCTCCAACCGATCAGAAACGCGGTATCCCGAAAAGAGAGTCTCCCCCCTGACCAGTATCCTTCCTCCATCATCAATCTTCAGCTCTCTTGATTCAAGCAGTTGGCCGGAGCTTAGTAATTCTCTGGGAGTGACGTTAAAGCCGGTTGTCGTGACTTGCGAGGCCATCTCGGTCAAACCATAACTGGTATGAATTGGCAATCTATGATCAAGCGCCTTCTTAATCAACCGGTGACCGATAGGTCCGCCCCCCAAGAGAATTGCCTTAAGTTGCGATAGCTGTCCGATGGCTGAGTCATCCTCCAGCAGACGGAAGAGCTGGGTCATAACAAGCGAAAGATGCGTTATTGATTCTCTCTGAATGACAGCTCCAAGACTGGCTTCTTTCTCAGAGATGACCACAGCCGCTCCTGCCAGGGCCGTACGAAACAGAATGGCCAGACCTCCGACATGAAAAAGAGGGAGTGAGAGATGCCATCGGCTGGTACGATCCAGGCGGATATTCCTGTTGGACCCCAGGGCACTGCAAAGATGACTGCCGTACCGATGCTGCACCCCCTTTGGTTTGCCGGTTGATCCGGAAGTAAATAGTACGGTAGCCGGTTGATCAAAATCTATTGTGTACTCATTATCTGAGACAGAGCCGCGATTGAGATCAACGATCCTGTCCAAATCTATTTTCTCGATCCGGTCAGTTAATCCATCCGAACTTGTTTCCGATCCGCAGACAAGTTTACGACAGCCAATCTGTTTCAGCAGCTCAGCAGTATAGTTGGTCGGTTGGGCCGGGTTTATCGGGCAGGCAACCGCACCCACCCTCCAGAGAGCATGGAGCAGGACAATCTGTTCGGCTGTAGGTGGCAAAGAGATCGCGACCAGATCACCCGGTCCAATAGCGTGCTGGTGCAGCATGGCCGCAGTGGATGCGGCGGCATGATGACATTGGCGGTAGGAGAGTTTCCGGCTGCCATCGACTATGTAGCAGAGGTCACCAAATGCAGCGGCAGCTTCGGCCAGAAGGCATCGATTTTCAGTCATGCCTGGTTACCTCTTTGAGCAAGTCCATCCGGATGCTTCGATCAATGGAAGGCAGGCTCTCCAGCACAATAAAACCATTTTCGATAGTGACCGGATTCTCCAGAAGATCGTCATCGAACCAACTAACGGTACCCAGTCCGGCCGCATGCCGCCCGGTGGACAGAGCGGAGGCAAGATGGGCCAGCATCGTTGTTCCGACCGAAGATTCCAGGCTGGAACTTAGGGTGCAACCGATGCCCATTTCCTGAGCAGCCCGGGCCAGACGGAGAGTACGGACAAAACCGAGCAGGGTCGGTTTTAGGACCAGCGCCCTTAGTCGGTCTATCCGGGTTAATTCATCGGGCGACATTGAAACCAGAGATTCATCAAGCGCGAGGGGAAATGTGACATTTTTCGGAAGTTCAGCGTATTGACTAAACTCCCGGAGCGGTTCCTCCAGATATTCAATCCGGGTCATGTCGATCCGGTCCAGAAACTCGATCAGTTGTTCTGAGGACCAGGTGCGATTGCAGTCGAGGCGAATCAACACAGTTGGCGGCACGTGATCGATTAGCTGCCTGACCAGTTTGATTTCTTCGGCTTGGCTCTTTCGCCCCAGCTTCAGCTTCAGACTTTTGTAGCCGGAACGGCAATGAGCATCCGCGTCCGACAGAATGTTTTCGGTAGTTCCATCCAACAAGGCGTTCACAAGGATCCGGCTGCAAACCGTGTCCGCCAGCAACTCCCCGATCGGTTGCTTCCGTCGGGATGCAATCAGGTCCAGCATTGAGGAGTAGATTCCAAAACCGACCGAAGGAGAGATTTCAAGACCGAGAATGCTCGCCTCTTCATCTTTGATGACAGAGGCCAACAGTTCTTCGGGATCAATCGCCAGCAGTTTTTGCCGTATTGACAACAGTTGCTCTCTGGCCTGTTCTTTTGTTTCCCATGAGAAGTGCTCAAGAGGGGCTGCCTCTCCCCATCCGGAGTAACCCCGGTCATCAGTCAGTCGCAAAATAAATCCGCTACGATTCATGGTCGAAGTCCCTTTGACCGGCAGCGCTCTGTTCATAGGGAGCGAATATTCATAGAGATCAATACGGATTATCTTCACAGCAGCCACCCGAGTGAGAAGAGCAGACTGTAAAGCAGAAGCAGCTTACCGGTAGATGCGAGTACTTCATTCAACTGCGGGCTGTCAGACAACCGAAAGACGGCCCGGATTGAGGGAATGGTCGCAAGCAGCGCCAGAGAGGCGGATAACGAGTACGGTTTTCCGGAGCCTGTCAGCAGCAAGGCGACCGGAGTGGCAGCAGCAAAAACAATGCAGATAAGATACTCAAACCGGGAAAAGGTTTTTCCGAACCGAACGGCGAGAGTTTTTTTCTGGTTACCGCTATCTGAGGTCACATCACGAAGATTATTCACTGTCAGGATCGCCACTGAAAAAAAGCCGGGGGCCAGGCCGGCTACAAGGACCGAGCTATTGATCGAGATTGTCTGTACAAAGAAAGTGCCGCCGACCGCGACCGGGCCGAAAAAGATCAACACGAACGGATCGGCCAGGCCGGTGTAGGCCAGTGGGAAAGGACCGGCGGTATAAAGAATACCGAACAGTATTGAGAGAAGCCCGACAATTACAATCGGCCAGCCCCCTCGGTAGACCAAATACATACCGGCCAGAAAGGCCAGTGCAAAAGCGATGGCCGTGGCTCTTTTCATGGTCGATGGTGACACCAGACCGGCCTGGGTTGCCCGCACGGGGCCAAGCCGGTGACCGGAGTCCGCACCCGTTTTGAAATCAAAATAATCGTTGGCGAAATTGGTTCCGATCTGAATCATCACCGCTCCAAAACCGGCCGCTAGGGCTGAGAGCAGGTGCGCGCCACCGGCTTCTATGGCCATGGCGCTCCCGATAAGAACCGGGGCCACGGCTGCCCAGAGTGTTTTGGGGCGAGCGGCTGAAATCCAGACTTGTAAGCGAGATTGAGTCATGAGTGCCAATACGGAAGGCAACCTGGGTTTTGTTGTTAAGGCTGCCTTGGAAATTTTGAGAAATCCGGTTTGCGCTTTTCGACAAAGGCGTTCCGTCCCTCCTGCCCTTCTTCGGTCATGTAAAAGAGCATGGTCGCATTTCCGGCCAGTTCCTGAAGCCCCGCTTGTCCATCGCAATCAGCGTTGAGCGCCGCCTTAAGACAGCGAATTGCAATTGGGGAGTTGGTCAGTATCTCGCGGCACCAGGCGACCGTTTCTTCTTCCAGTCTTTCAAGCGGAACAACCGCATTAACCAGTCCCATCTCCAGCGCTTCCTTTGCGGAATACTGACGACAGAGGAACCATATTTCACGCGCTTTTTTTTGGCCGACAATTCTGGCCATGTAGCTGGCTCCATAGCCGCCATCGAACGACCCTACTTTGGGACCGGTCTGACCGAATACTCCGTTTTCGGCGGCAATGGTCAAATCAGCCATAAGATGCAGTACATGCCCGCCCCCAATCGCATAACCGGCTACCATGGCAACTATCGGTTTGGGACAGGTGCGCATCTGCCGCTGAAAGTCAAGCACGTTCAGGCGATGCACGCCGGTATCATCTTTGTAACCGGAATCCCCCCTGATTTTTTGATCTCCTCCGGAGCAGAAGGCCAGATCACCTTCGCCGGTCAGTATGACCACACCAATACTGGCGTCTTCGCGAGCATCGGCCAGAGCGTCGGCCATCTCCTGTACTGTCAACGGCCGAAAGGCGTTGCGCACTTTCGGTCTATTGATTGTAATTTTGGCTATACCGTCCATCTTTTCGTACTTGATGTCCCGGTACTCTTTTGCTTTGGTCCAACCATATTCGCTCATACTACCTCTTATAATTCAAGAAATTTTCTCACACATTCTTCAAACTGGCTCGGCTGTTCAAAATGAACATTATGTCCACTGTTGGGAACAGTTCTCAGTTCCAGCCGCTCGCAGCATTTCTTCATCTCTTCCGCAATTCCACAGAATTTACCATCATTCCTCCCTATAATCAAGCAGGTCGGATTTGTCAGCCCGGGCAGGTTTTCCCATTGCGGAGGCTGCTGACCGGCACCCATGTATCGGAGCGATTTTATCCAGCCGTTCTTCTCTGCCGATAGCTTGTGCTGCAGCAGTTTTTCAAACCGTTCCGGGTCTTGCCGCATTCCCTTGAACATCGGCTGCGCATACCAGGTGGTCAGGAAATAAGTCAGAGAGGCGGTGTTTAGTTCGTGCGCACGGGATTGATCAAGCTGGATGCGAACGGCGCGCTCTTTTTCGGTTCTCAATCCGGGTGAAGCGGATTCAAGAACCGCCTTGCTGAATTTGTCCGGATAATTCAGCAGTAGATGGAGTGCCAGCCTCCCCCCCATCGAGTAGGCGACAAGATGACAGGGAAGAAAACTTTGTGAATCAAGAAATCGTACTAACGCCTCGGAACAGCCGGGCATGGGATAGACGAGATCATCGGTAACTTCCGTCATTCCATGTCCGGGAAGATCCAGCGCTAAGGCATCGACTTTCTCTCCAAGAGACTCGGTCAGCTCTGTCCAGTCCTCCTTGCTGCCCATAAACCCGTGCAGAAAAAGAAGCCGCGGCCTGCCGACCATTCCGATTCGATTGTAACTGAATGTGATCCCTTCGGGGGTCGGGGAACTCATGCCTGCTGTATCCGGGAACGGATTGTATCTATCAGTTGCTGGTGAGTCTGATAGTTCCGGTTGCGATCTGTTTTTACTTCAATCAGTCGATGTTGTGTGGCGGAAGTTGTCGATTCAAGAAGCTGCCGCACCTCAGGTACTGATTTCGGCCGGTAGTGTTCCAGCCCAAACAGACGGGCGCAATTCTCAAACTCATACCCGTGCGGCGTGCCGAAAAATTTCTCAAAATGATTGGCCTGCGAAACAACCGGGAGGAATGAGAAAATCCCCCCGCCGTCATTGTTGACCAGCAGGATAGTAGCCGGAAGACTGAGTTGCCTCAACAGCGGAAGAGAATTGAGATCATGCAAGAAGGCAAGATCACCAATCAGCAGCAGCAGTCGTCTCCCATACCCCCGGGCAAATCCGACTGCCGACGCAATGGTGCCATCAATTCCGCTCACGCCCCGATTACATCCGACCGGAACCTCGGGACCATCGGAAGAAGCATAACTGTCCATATCCCGGATGGGACGGCTTGAGGCAACAAACAGGCAGGCATCGCCGGGGATATAGCTGGAGATCAGCCTGGCCACGGCCGGTTCGGTCAGTTCACCGGTTTGGATGGATTTATTCAAAGTGGATGAAACAATTCTGTTCTGATTCATAAGCTCGCTATGGTCATCCGGCAATGACGGCCTGTCTATTGGGGAGCGCATCATCTCCTCACAGAATCTGCCAACCTCGGAGTAGAGATAGTCAGTCACCAGCCCAAACGGGTCATCTCGTTGTACGAACTCCTGCACTTTGATATATTTTTTTGGATGCAACTGGACAAGATAAGCCGACAACCGCTTGGAAAGCGGCGTCCGCCCCAGGTGCAGGATAGAAATATCCGGTCCGACTGGATTGACTCCGGCGGCCAACAACAGATCATAGTTTGCAATTGCTGTTTTGCTCTGACTGCCGAGCCTGAGTCCCGAAGCAATATCCGGCAGAAGCAGCCATCCGAAATGGTCGGACAACTTCCGGACCGCTTTTTGATCTTCAATTATTTGCATCCTGCCCGCCACAACAATAACATTCTGCTCCCCGGACAGTTGCGATACCATCTTTTCTATAGAAATCATATCAGACGGTGTGTGACTCTGTTCCGGTTCGGAGAAGGTTCTATTACGGGAAGCCCAATCTGTGAGCGAAGCAGGCAGGTTCACTACCGGAGAAGATTCCTCCGGCGCCAGCGGCTCACGGAACATCAGGTTTAGATGCACCGGACCGGAGTTTGTTCCCGAAGCATGATTTAGAGCATGATCGACTGTTTGCAACAGTTCCACCGGATCCCGGCTGGCGTCAGGGCAATCTATGCTCTGATGCCAGCGGACATGTTTACCGAACAGACCGCCCTGATCGATTGTCTGGTTGGCGCCACAATCCTGCAATTCCGGGGGGCGGTCGGCAGTCAACAAAATGAGTGGCACATAGTCATAGGCTGCTTCAAGAACGGCGGGATACAAATTTCCCACTGCCGTACCGGAAGTACAGATTACCGCGGCCGGCTTGCCGGTTGCCCGAACATGTCCCAAAGCACAGAAAGATGCACCCCGTTCATCAAAGTGTACGATGGAGTCCGCGCGTTCGTTTTCGGCGACCGCTAAGGCCAACGGGGTGGAGCGCGATCCGGGTGAAATCGCAAATAGGGCGACACCCCCCCGGATCAATTCTTCGACCAGCAGCGCGGCCCACATCTGGTTATGGCTTGAGAATTCAGATTTCATAATCGGAGATCGACTCCGCAAAATTCAACAGCTTCTTGTTCAGCTCCTTCCACTCCGCTTCCGCCCGGGAACCTTCGACAATTCCAGCCCCGGAATAAAGACAGAGGTCTTTGCCTGACAACAGTCCTGAGCGTATTGCCACCGCAAAGAGGGCCTGGTCGTGCGATACCCAGCCAACCGGACCGGCGTACCAGCCCCGGTCAAATGACTCAAGTTGCGCAATTTTATCAAGAGCGGCCCGGGTTGGAGCGCCGCCTACGGCCGGAGTGGGATGGATGGCACGGAGAATCTCCGCATCCAGAACGGAGTCTTTCAGTACGGCCTTAAATCTTCGCACCAGATGCTGTACTTTGCTCAGTTTCAGAAGTCCGAGTTCGGTCTGATTTATTTCATCGGCCAGATTCTGCAGACTGTCCAGGATGTCACTGGCGACTATGGCCTGCTCGCGCAGTTCCTTTTCACTGTTGAGCAGCTTCTTCCCCAGGCGGAGATCATCTGACGGGTCGCTGCCTCGGGAGCGGGTCCCGGCTACGGCTTCGGTCTCAATACAGCGGCCGCGCCGGTGATAAAGGAGTTCCGGGGAAGCGCCCAGAAAGGCAGCTCGAGAATCAATACTCTCAAACAGAAAATGGAAGCAATCGGTCGCCCGACTGGAAAGTTGCTTCATAACTTGCGGAGCAGTTACTGTCCCTGACAGCTCCAGGCAGCTCTGGCGGGCCAGGACTATCTTGTTGAGGCGGGAACTTTCAAATTCCTTCAAAGCAAGGTCGACCGTTTCCTCCCATCCTTGCTGGTCCGGATTGTCGACCTGACTGACGATCTGCAAACGGACCGGTGGCTGCGGCAAACTCTCAAAACTAATCTGCTCCAGTTCCGACAGGATTCGATCAATCTGTGCACTATCTCTTTCCGGAATCAGGTTGCAGATGAATCTGCAACCGCTGCCGTCAGAGATAATCTCAAATCTCGGAAGAACAAATCGACAGGCTCCAAAGAGTTCCCAACCGTTGCTATGGTGTGATCCGGGAAGAAACGAGAAGCCGCCAAAGTAACGACCCTGCTTGATATTATCCCCCAATCGGGCAGAGACATATTGGAAAACAGACTCGTATTCTACCTGGTCATTGGCGCCGAAAATATCGGACGCACCGAGACCGGCCGTTCGGGTCGATTGGTCCCGCTCGGCCCAGTATGTTTTTGGTCCCAGGCTCTGAAAAGTCAGCCAGTTCAGTGGGTCAGTCTCCGGAATCGGCAACTCCAGCCGCAGGAGAGTTGTGGAGGCAGGATCAGAAACTTCACTGAGGATCATGGCTGTCATCTGCGAGACAACCTGCCTCAGTTCTACCTGCTCCAGCTGTTTTCCGAGTGGCGGCATTTAGTTCCTCTTACTCCCCTGATCAGCATTCGTGCCCGGCTTCTCCGCGGCGTAGATGCTCGCGACACCGAAAGTAAGCTCGGAATGTCCGGCAATGTTCATCCCGGCCTGCCGCAACAAGCGGCAGAACTCCTCTCCATAGGGGAAAGTCTCAACCGTCCGGTTAAGATAACGGTAGGCATAGGCGTCTCCTGAGATAATAGAGCCGACCCGGGGGAGAATCTGGCGGAAATAGAACAGGTAGAGTTGTCGGATGAGTCTGTTTTTTGGCAGAGAGAATTCCAGCACAATTGCTCTCCCCCCCGATTTCAGAACACGGGTAATCTCTTTGAGAGCCTTGGGGACATCCGGCACATTCCTGATACCAAACGCAATAGTGACAGCATCAAAGGAGTTACTGGCAAAGGGGAGCGCTTGGGCATCGGAGTGCACCAGCGCACACCGGTCAGCCAGCCCTTCGGTGACAATCTTCCTTTCCCCTACGCGCAGCATCTCGGCTGACATATCCAATCCGACCCCGTACTTGACCGTCTCCTTAGAGCGACAAAGCGAAATCAGTAAGTCAGTCGTGCCGGTAGCCAGGTCCAGCAAATCAATTTCGTCCCCTTGAGGCAAGTATTCTGCCACCCGTTTGCGCCAGACACGGTCACGGCCAAAGGAAAGCAGCCGATTGAGCAAGTCATACCGTTTGGCAATCCGGTCAAACATCGCCCATGACTCCTGTTTCGACCATGATTCACGGTGTTGGGGGGATTCGACCATGCTGTTTGATCCACGCTCCAGTTGTTCAAGTTCGCTGTGCAAGTCAATGTTCCGCGCTTTGGGCCGCACTATCGTTCAGACTACTTATAAATCCGGCTGACAATATAATCAAATGTGTTCCCATTTCAAGTCTTTGAAGATCAGACAGTTGGAGTTGCTTCTCAGGGATCAATTGCTATTTCCGGCCATTTCCATTAGAATAGGCTAAATTGAGTGAATATCAAATATTACGAGGCAGATATGAAATATCGCAGAGTTGGTAGGTCGGGCTTAAGAATCTCAGAAATCTCAATCGGCGGCTGGTTGACTTATGGCGGGACAGTTGATGAAGCCAGATCAATCAACATTTTGCGTGCGGCGGTGGAAGCGGGGATCAACTTCATTGACCTGGCCGATATCTACACCAAAGGGAAAGCCGAAGAAGTTGCCGGACAGGCAATCAAAGATTTTCAGCGCAGCGACCTGGTGATCTCCAGCAAGCTGTTCTGGCCAATGACAGGCAATCCGAATGATAAAGGGCTGAGCCGAAAACATATCATGGAATCGGTGGAAAAGACTTTGAAACGTCTTGGCACGGACTATCTCGATATCTATTTTTGCCACCGGTTTGACCCGGACTCCGAAACCGAAGAGTCCGTCCGGGCCATGGATGACCTGGTGCGTCA
>JARGFS010000056.1 GCA_029211095.1 bacterium
AACTGATAGAAGGTGTGAATCCGATATCCACCACCGACATTGTTATGACAGGCGACCACAAAGCGGTTGTCATCGGTAACGGCCAGAGAGTTATATCCGGCATAGTCGCCCGGATTCTGCATACCCTCATAGTAGCCAACAGCAATGCCGCCAGCGCCGTCCCAACCATTGTAAACGATTTCGCGGTCAATAAGAGCCTCGCCGGGCAGGTACATCCAGGCCATATGGACGGTCCACGGACAAGAAGCGGACTGACCGACTTCAATGTGGCGGCCCATAGAGGAGTTATGCTGGTAATCGTAAAAGGTATTACCAGCAGCCCAACCTGCTACGTCCGGACTTCTCCTGGAATTGTCCATCCCAAGATCATACTCCGCACCCGTTGATGGCTCAAAATTATGCTCATCCGGGAATGCGTATTCTACAACTCTGATGGAAGCGGGATCAACTACCCGTTTCTCATTTGGTGATTTGGCACCAAAGACTGACATAGTCATCAGAGCAAAAAGGAGTGAGGCCAGGATAAGAATAACTGAAACTCTTCTTATCATTCGAAGGCTCCTTTCGAGAGGATTGAAGTGTTATAATAATTGCCTAATTTGAGATCATGCTGCCCAATTGCTTAACAAAGCAACATGATGCAATCGAAAAAAAGAAAGTGGCTACTGGTTCGGGCGGATTCACCTCCTTACAGCACTTGAAAATCAACCATCTTCAAGCAACGTAACTACTCGTCCATAGAATGTTGTCTTGATTAACTTTCAAAATTTGCCAAAAAACTACCAATTTGAGTGTCTGTACTTAGCTGCCAGAGTTGCTCAAGTGGCAATGATACAACATTATCACCTAATGCGAGAAAACGTATGACCACATAGCGGGCCAATCCCCATAGATCTTACTCTACTATAAGGGACACCGCATTAAAAATAGCCCTTAAGTGGTGAATTGTCAAGATATTAATAGGCGCAAGTCCTCCCGACTTAATCTAGACCGCTAAAGTATTATATTACATTGGAAAAGGCTGCTTATCGCAGCCTTTTCTTTAATATCGACAATTTTCTCTGAGTCTGGACCTTCTCATCATTGAGGTGGTGGTGGTCCGGCGTTATAAAGGAAGTTCACCAGATAGGAAATGTCTGCGACATTCACTAATCCGTCCTTATTGACATCGCCGGCATCAAGCGGCGAAGGAGCCGGTCCACCCTTAAACAGGTAGTTAATCAGGTAGACGATATCGTTCATCGTATATCGGCTATCTAAATCAACGTCCCCTCTTAGAGTTGAGAAGACTCGGAATAGAGTACTGACAGTATCGGCCAAACCTCCCGGATCGCTGGCTATGATTTCAGCCGACAATAGCAGGCCTGCCTCCGAGATATCGGCATTACAGCTCAGGGTACCGGAAGCTGTTCCCGGTGATCCTGACCAGGTAAATCCAAGACTGGTTGTGGCCAGATTAGCGGTCATGGTTATTGCCTCCAAATCCGGTTCGGCAACATCAATCACGACCTGTGATAATACTCCCACCACAACATCTATGGTGTCAGGCAATACTGTCGAAATGATCGGCGCCTGGTTACCGGCGTCGGTCACGTTTATCTCCACTATGACCGTGTCAGCCAGCCCCTGGTTGTCATAGGCGGCAAAGCTAACGAAATACTGGCCACTCTGCGTGAAGTCCGGATTGAAGGTGAAATCTTTCTGGAATTGAATTCCATCAAACGTAGCATTGGCGGGCAAGCCGAGAGTGACCAGGGAATCCGGCGGTCCATTGTCATCGGTGGCTGAGACAGTGAAGTTCAGTGTCTCAGACTCAGCCAGAGTGAAAGGACCGGTTCCGGTTGAGAAGATTAACTGGGGAACCTGGTTTATGTTGTAAACCCTGAAAGCAACCGGGGTCGTTTCACGGCACAGACCAGGATCGTTCTCATCACAGATAGTGAACCTGATCTGATAAAAAGTCGGCGTTGGCTCACTTCCCTGGGTAAAGTCCGGCGAGAACCGGAGGACGCCCACTCTCCTGTCGTTAGCAACATCAATATAGTGAGAGTCAAGCACCATATTTGGTACCAGTGAATCCGGGAATCCATCAAGATGGGGCTTGATGGTTGGGAAGGTAAGGTCAACATCAAACGCCCAGACGGTGAAGTAGATCGAAGAGCCCTCTTCAACCGTGTCCTGCTGATTTGGCAGGATGAAGTAGTTGGGCAGATTGTTGACATCGTTGACCTGAATCGTAATCGCAGCCGAATCATATAGCAGCGGATCTGTATCATCTATCGCGTAGAAAATAGCGGTGTAGGACCCGGCATCAAAGTTTCCGGGGGTCCAGCTGAAGGTTCCGCTTCCATCACCGTTGTCGGTGTAGGGCAGAATCGGCATATCCGGGCTTCCCATAGTCATTACCGGGAGACCGTCAACATCGGCAGCGTATACCGAGAAGACCAGACTTTCCCCTTCATTGACCACGCGGTCAACCACCGGGCTGAGGACTGGAATCTGATTACCAGCATCGACAATGGTGACAATAAGATCATTGCTGGACTGAAGGGTTCCATCATCCACGGTAATAGTGATAATGTAAGTCCCTGCCTGTACAAAGTTCGGTGTCATCTCAAGGGTGGCGACACCGTTTCCGCTATCAACAAAGATGAAGTTCTCCGGGAGAAGTGAATCCACAACCGAAATTGTTACGTCCCCTCCATCCGGATCATAAGCGGTAATGAGCGCAAAGCCGGTATCGTTTTCGACAACCGACGGGCTCGGCAGAGGATCAAAACGCGGCGCCTGGTCACCGGCCTCATAAATCTGAATCAGGACATTCTCTTTGGTATAGTCAATGCCGTCATGAGCATAGAACTCTACAAAAGCCAGACCGGCCTGAACAAAGCTGGGTGAGAAAGTAAAGACAGCCGTTCCATCTCCGTTGTCCACAAAAGTAGCGTTCCCTTTGAGATTCGAAGTATCAGCCGTGAACCAGGGGATGTTTCCGTCCGGGTCTGCCGCCGAAAGATTCAAGGTCAGCACTTCCCCTTCCAGAACAGTCTGCGGGCCTACCGGTGACAGCACCGGCGGCGTATTGACGGCCTGAACGGTGATATCAATCGGCATGCTGGCAGATAGCTGAGGCGAGCCCTGATCCGTGACGATAAACGTTATCGGATAGACACCTTCCTGTCCCGGAACCGGCGAGAAAGTCAGCGTGCCGGTCTTGTTTCCGTTGTCAACAAAGGTGGCGTTGGGCGGAAGGCCGGTGGCCGACATGTACAACAGGTGAAGGATATTGCTGTCGGTCGAGTCATGGGCAACAACGGTAGCTGTCAGGGTTTTGTTGATCTCGACAGCCAGCGGTGTCATGGGGACAAAGGCGGGAGCCTGATTGACCTCAACAGTCACAAGGGATGTAATGGCCGAACCGGACTGCTGGGGGGTATCAAAGTCAGTGGCCAGGAAGACAATTGAGTCCACCCCGGCATCAAAGAAATCAGGATTATAGGCAAGAGTTGCAACACCATTCCCACTATCGGTAAAGGTGAAGTTATTCAAATTATGGTTAGCTGTGATAAAGACAGCGCCTCCATCCGGATCAAACGCGGAAACCACCAGCACAATCTGATCCCCTTCCAGAACGGACGTATCCGCTACGGCGGTAACTATCGGGGCCTGGGCTCCGGCATCAGAAACGGTAATGGTGACCAGTTCACTATCGGCAAGGAAACCATCGGTCGCATAGAAGAGGACATTGTAACTGCCAGCTTCGGCAAAACCGGGAGTCCAGTCAAAGGTAGCGGTTCCGTCCAGATTATCCACCATGGTTGCTCCGACCGGAAGAGAATCGGCCAGGATGCTGGGGATAGACTCTGCATCGGTAGCCACTATGGGAATCAGCAACTGGGCTCCTTCCACCGTGACCTGATTTCCTATAGTAGCCAAAACCGGTGGCTGGTTGCCAGCATCGTTAATTGTTATTGTCACAATCTCGGAGTCGAGCTGGACGCCATCGGAAGCAAAGAATGTAACATCGTACAAGCCTGCCTGGGTGAAGTCCGGTGTCCATTCAAACGATCCGGTTCCATCGGCGTTATCGGTAAAGAGTGCTCCGGTGGGAAGAGCGGCAGCCGATAGAATCGGCGTGGCTCCTTCGGGATCGGTTGCAGAGACAGGAATAGTCAGCAGAACGTTTTCGGTGCCTGTCTGGGGGCCAATCAGGGCCAGCACAGGCGGCTGATCGCCAGCATCGGCAACGGTGATTGTCACTACTTCGCTGTCGGTCAGAGCGCCGTCATTCGCATAGAAAGTAACATCATACGTTCCGGCATCAGTAAACAGCGGGGTCCAGTCAAAATTTCCGGAGCCGTCGCCATTGTCGTTGAATAGAGCCGTTCCGGGAAGCGCCGAAGTTGTCAGAGCCGGAATAGTTCCATCCGGATCGGTAGCTGTGACGGCAAAGGTCAGTTGGACATTTTCAACAACACCCTGGGCTCCGATAGCAGCCAGGATTGGGAACTGGTTACCAACCTCAAGAACGGTAATCGTGACCAGTTCACTGTCGGAATCTACACCATCGCTGGCATAGAACGAGAGATCGTACGTCCCGGCCTGGGTGAAATCAGGTGTCCAGTCAAAGGAGCCGGTACCATCTCCATTGTCAACAAAGGCAGCGCCGGTTGGGAGAGCCGAAGTTGTCAGGGTGGGGATACCTTCGGCATCGGCAGCCGAAACAGCGAAACTTAACAACAGGTTTTCATCGGTAGACTGTGCGCCGATTGCAGCCAGAACAGGAAGCTGATTGCCAGCTTCGTTAACCGTAATTGCAACCTGTTCGGAATCTGTGGCCACGCCATCGGAGGCGTAAAAAGTAATATTGTAACTGCCAGCATCGACAAAACTCGGTGTCCAGTCGAACGATCCGGTTCCATCTCCATTGTCAGTAAACAGAGCCGTCCCCGGCAGTGCGGAAGTTGAGAGCGCAGGGGTGGTGCCATCCGGGTCAGAACCGCTGACCGCAAATGTCAACTGAACGTTCTCAGTAGTCGACTGGGCTCCTATGGCAGCCAGAACCGGGCTCTGGTTTCCGGATTCGGCGACGGTAATCGTAACCAGTTCACTATCGGTATCAACCCCATCGCTGGCATAGAAAGAGACGTCATACGAACCAGCCTGAGTGAAGTCCGGGGTCCAGGTCAACGCCCCGGAACCATCCGCGTTATCCGTAAAGAGAGCGCCTGTTGGCAGGGTCGATGTTGTCAGGGCCGGGATGCCTTCAGCATCCGTAGCTGAGACATTCACTGTTAACAGAACACCCTCGGTAGCGGCCTGCGGACCAATAGCGGCCAGAACCGGCAACTGATTGCCAGCTTCGTTAACCGTAAGAACGACCTGTTCGGAGTCTGTGGCAACTCCATCGGATGCGTAAAAAGTGACATTGTATATACCGGCCTCGACAAATCCGGGGGTCCAGTCAAATGAGCCGGAACCATCCCCGTTGTCAACAAAGGCAGCCGTACCCGGAAGGGTGGAAGTAGACAGAGTGGGGGTAGTTGCGTCCGGATCGGAGGCGTTTACGGCAAAGAGTAATTGTGTATTCTCAGTAGTAGACTGAGCGCCGATAGCAGCCAGTACGGGTGTCTGGTTGCCAGCTTCATTGACGGTAATCACCACTTGCTCGGAGTCAACAAGGGAAGCCGACACGGCATCAGTCGCATAGAAAGTAACATTGTAAATTCCCGCTTCAACAAAACCGGGAGTCCAGGAGAAAGTACCGCTACCATCCGCGTTGTCGACATAAGTGGCCAGACCAGGCAGTGCAGAACTGGTCATGACCGGAGTGTCGCCATCAAGGTCGGTAGCTGTGGCAGTAAATTGCAGGAGGCTTCCCTCAGTAACTGCCTGCGCGCCGATGGCGGCAAGAGCTGGGGCCGAGTTTGGATTATAAGTAAATCCGCCAATGAGAGTATTGGAAGCTGAAGCAGAGGCAGTGTTGGTAACGAAGACATCCACCGGTCCTGCAACACCAAGCGGAGTAGTCATGGTGAGGTGGAAAGGGGAAATCACCGTGGCCGGGATAACCTGAGCGCCAAACTGGATATCAACCCCGGCCGGATCAAACCCGGAACCATAAAGATTGATAAGCTGTCCGCCCTGAGTGACACCGTTGTTAGGGTCAATGGAGGCGAGCACAGGAGCAGCCAGAACCGCTGAATTGACCGTCAGTACGGCTGAATGAGGAGCAAGATCACCAGCGCCGTTTTCAGCAACGACAAGATAGTCGTATGAGCTGACACCATCAACACCAGTATCAATAAAGAAGCTGTCAGCCACACCCGGATTAGCCAGGGAGCCGCTGGGATCATCTATGCGGAAGAATGAACCGTTGGAGACAGCCAGACGGCGATAGACGTGGTAAGTTAATCCAGCCGTTCCATTCCAGCTTATCATCACCGAAGAGCCGGAAAGCCCGGTCGATGACAGTCCGGTCACAGCCGCTGGCCAGCTGGCCGCGGCCAAAAGGACATTTTCCTGCTGGAAGGAGTTATTCGGGATTGAGTTGGACAACTGAAAAGTCTGACCATTCGTAGTGTTAAAGAAATGGTAGTCATAGGGGTTTCCAGGCGCTTCGGTAAGATAATTCTGAAAATCATCGAACCAGTTGCCGGCGTCATAGCCGGCGCCGTCAGATGTCTCAATCCGGATTTCTTCATCGGTATCATCCAGATAGCCGATAAAAGTAATTTCACCATTGGCCGGAGTAGACAAATCTGAATTGGCCACAATTCCAAAGATAGACCCCTGGGCAAAGGCGCTGGTAGACATCACAAGGATGCCCAGCAGAGCCAGTACTGGCCAGCGGAATACTCTGAATCCTATGTTATTTGCATGCACTGCATTTCCTCCGAATATATTTGAAGCGTTTCTTTTCATTCTCATCTTCCCTCTCCCATTATGGCGCCGGGAAGGTTCCTGCGGTGGCCGCGTTCGCCTGGTATGGTTTACCGGCCCGCACCGCAAAGTTTGTACCAAAGCCTATTGCAAATCGTGATACATAACTCTGTGAACTGGCCCTGAATTCGTTCAGTGTATTGAACAGGCCGGGCACGGAGTTGATAACATCCTGAGCCAGTGTGAAGCTTGACTCAAGTTCAAATGGTATCATTACGAAGTTAAAGTCCGTCGTTGCTGTGGTGGCTATCGGATAGCTGATTGTTCCGGCCGCAGGAACGTTACCGGCAACCGAGAAGATTGCGTTCTGCGCGGCGTTGATCTGATAGATTCCGCCAGCAGTAACCGCAAAGTTGGTTCCAAATCCGGCGGCAAAGCGGGACTGGAAGCTCTGTGAAGCAACCACGTAGTTGTTAGCTGTAAAGACGTTCCCTGAGCCGATAGCAGCAATCAGGCTGACGGCATCAGTAATACTGCTGTTAGTGAACGGTACACCGACAAGATTATAATTTGTGGTCGAGGTAACCGTCAGTCCATAGTCAAATTCTCCAACCCGGTTGGAGTTGGCTGATCTGTTTTCAAGGAAGTTCACTGTCTGGATCAGGTAGAAATACTGCGTGGCAGTATCACCAACCACGTTGGCCCCACCGAGATCAGTGTCGGTGAAAGTGAGAGTCAGGTCATCGGTGGCCCCGATTGAATCTGCCGGAGTCGGCACGAAGTAGGCCGAAGTTCCGCGGTAGATTACATACCGGTCAATGATGGCCGGAAGGGCATCGGTGTCCAGCGTGACCGCGCTCCAGCTGAGCTGGACAGCATCACCAACGATCTGGATACTCAAATCAGCAACAGCCTGCGGCGGAGCGCCGCTTATCACTGTTATTGAGACCGTATCCGGAGCGGAGAAATCTACTCCATCAAAGACAGTCAACTCAAAGAGGTAAACATCGATAACAGTCGGTGTAAAGGTAGGCTGCGAAGCAGTATTGTCCGAGAGCGTTACAATTGCTCCCGAGATCTGCTGCCAGTCATAAGTCAGCCCAGAAAGATCCGGGTCAAACGAACCGCTGCCGTCAAGCTGTACGGGCTGTCCGGCCGGGAGATCAACCTGATCAGGTCCGGCATCAGCAATTGGGATCTGGTTGGTCGTTATAACTGAGATCGAGACAATCTCGGAATCGATCAGTAAACCATCATCGGCATAGAAAGTAACACTATAGAGACCTTCCTGAGCAAAACCCGGGGTCCAGTCAAAGGTACCGCTTCCGTCACCATTGTCAGTGAAGATAGCACCGCTCGGCAAAGCCGAGGTAAGCATGGTCGGGATGGTGCTGTCCGGGTCAACGGCGAAAGCTGAGAAATTCAGGTTTACGTTCTCCGGCACCGACTGACTGCCAATAGCGGCAAGAACCGGAGGCTGGTTACCAGCTTCAATGACCGTTATGGTGATAATTTCACTGTCAACGGCCAGACTGTCATCCGTGGCATAGAAAGTGACATTGTATGTCCCGGCCTGGATGAAGGTCGGAGTCCAGTCAAAAGCACCGGTTCCATCTCCATTGTCAACAAAGGCCGCGCCGGTTGGGAGGGCCGAAGTTGTCAGAGTCGGGATTGATTCTATATCGGCAGCTGTGACACCAAAGGGCAACAGAATATTTTCTGTTGTGCTCTGTGCGCCAATGGCGGTCAGGATTGGAAGCTGGTTGCCGCCATCAATGACCGTAATCGTGACAACTTCACTATCTACCGCTAAACTATCATCAGTGGCGTAGAAAGTAACATCATAACTGCCCGACTGCAGGAAGTCCGGAGTCCAGTCGAAGGCACCGGTTCCGTCTCCATTGTCAACAAAGGCAGCGCCGGTGGGGAGGGCCGAAGTTGTCAGAGATGGCGTTGATTCTATATCAGAGGCTGTGACTCCAAAGGTCAGCAGCAGGTTTTCTGTTGTGCTCTGTGCGCCAATGGCGGTCAGGATTGGAAGCTGGTTGCCGCCGTCAATGACCGTAATCGTTACAATTTCACTATCTACCGCTAAACTATCATCAGCGGCGTAGAAAGTAACATCATAACTGCCCGACTGCAGGAAGTCCGGGGTCCAGTCGAAAGCGCCAGTGCCGTCACCATTATCAACAAAGGCTGCGCCGATTGGAAGAGCCGAAGTTGTCAGAGCGGGGGTGGATTCAAAGTCTGTTGCCGTCACCCCAAAAGTGAGCAAGCTGTTCTCGGTGGTGGACTGCGCACCGATAGCGGCCAGAGCCGGGGGCTGGTTGCCACCTTCGGTGACCGTGATCGTTACGACTTCACTATCTGCCGCAAGGGTGTCATCCGTGGCATAAAAAGTGACGCTATGCGTCCCGGACTGCAGAAAGTCCGGCGTCCAGTCAAATACTCCGGTGCCATCGCCGTTGTCAATAAAGGCTGCGCCGGTTGGCAGAGCGGAAGTTGTCAGGGTGGGAATGGTCTCATCCGGGTCAGTGGCACTGACACCAAAATTCAGATTTACGTTTTCATTGACGCTCTGAGCGCCGATAGACACAAGAATCGGCGTCTGGTTACCGGCATCATTGACAGTAATCGCCACAACTTCAGAATCTACCAAAACACCATCGGAGGCATAAACAGTAAGACTGTAGACACCAGACTGAACATAGGTCGGGGTCCAGTCAATACTTCCTGTTCCATCTCCGTTATTCGTGAAGATTGCACCAGTCGGAAGGACCGACGTGGTCAGCGCCGGGGTGGTCAAATCGGGATCGGTAGCGGAGATACCGAAGCTCAACAGCAAGCCCTCAGTAATCGACTGAGCACCGATTGCGGCCAGGATGGGAGCCTGGTTACCGGACTCGGTTACCACAATGGTAACCTGTTCGCTGTCAGTCGCCAGACCATCGGTGGCGTAGAACGTTACATTATAGATACCACTCTGTATGAAAGTCGGGGTCCAGTCAAAGTTACCAGTGCCATCCCCGTTGTCGACAAAAGAGGCGCCGGTGGGTAGAGCGGAAGTTGTCAGGCCCGGAATAGAGGCATCAGGATCGGTTGCCGTTACGGCAAAGGTGAGCGTTGAGTTTTCGGTTGTTGCCTTCGGGCCGATTGCAGCCAGCGCCGGGCTCTGGTTACCGGCTTCAATGACCGTGATGGTTACCACTTCACTGTCGGTGGCCAGACCATCCGAAGTATAGAAAATTATGTTGTATCCACCCGACTGAGTGAAAGTAGGTGTCCAATCAAAGTTTCCGCTGCCATCCCCATTGTCTACAAAAGCGGCTCCGGTTGGAAGGGCCGATGTTGTCAGGGTTGGGATAGTGGCATCCGGGTCACTGGCTGAGACGGCGAAAGCAAGATTGAGTCCTTCGGTTATGCTCTGAGCGCCAATAGCGGCCAGAACCGGCGGCTGATTGCCGGCATCGTTAATTGTAATTGTAACCAGTTCACTATCAAGAAGGACGCCGTCAGAAGCGTAGAAAGTTACATCATAGCTTCCGGCCTGAACAAAGGTTGGGGTCCAGTCGAATGATCCGGTTCCGTCTCCATTGTTGACAAAACTTGCACCGGTCGGAAGAGTGGAAGTGCTCAGGGCCGGAACGGATGCATCCGGATCGGTGGCGGAAACTACAACACTGAGCAGAGCGCCTTCGGTACCGCTCTGGGCTCCAATTGCGGCCAACTGCGGTGCCTGGTTGCCAGCCTCGGTAACACTGATACTGACAATTTCGCTATCCTGTGCAATTCCATCCCAGGCCGAGAAGACAACATTGTAAGCGCCGGACTGGACGAAAGTCGGGGTCCAGTTAAACGTCCCCGTGCCATCTCCATTATCCACGAAGGCGGCTCCGGTTGGAAGTGAAGTTGCTATGACTGCCGGAATGGTTCCATCGGCATCGGTCGCTGAAACGGAGAAGCTCAAGAGCGTTCCCTCAGCAGTATTCTTGGACCCGATAGCGGCCAGGACCGGAGTCTGGTTGCCAGCTTCAAAGACAGTGATTGTAACCTGCTCAGAATCTGTGGCTATGCCATCGGAAGCATAGAATGTCATTGGGTAGGCACCCGCCTGAACAAAGGTAGGTGTCCAGTCGAATGATCCGGTTCCGTCGCCATTATCTGTAAAGGTTGCACCGCTCGGAACGGCGGTGGTTGTAAGAGTCGGAATGGTTCCATCGGCGTCGCTGGCTGAGACACCAAATATCAGAATGTTACCCTCGGTAATATTCCGATCACCAATTGCGGCCAGGGCTGGTTCCTGATTACCGGGATCAGAAATGGTGATAACAACCTGTTCGCTGTCGACCAGTACTCCATCGGAGGCGTAGAAGGTAACATTATATATGCCGGACTGAGTGAAATCAGGCGTCCAGTCAAAAGATCCGCTACCGTCACCGTTATCAGTAAAGAAAGCGCCGGTCGGCAAAGTTGTCGTTGTCAGAACCGGCGTTGTTGCATCCGGATCTACTGCGGTAACGCCGAAACTAAGATTGGCGCCTTCGCTGCCGGACTGCGCCCCGATAGCCGCCATGATCGGGTACTGGTTCCCCGCTTCAATGACTGTAATCGCAACGACTTCACTGTCTGAAAGAATACCGTCCGAAGCAAAGAAGGTTACATTATAGGTGCCAGCCTGAGTGAAATCAGGTGTCCAGTCAAAGTCCGCGGTTCCATCTCCGTTGTTTACAAACGATGCTCCCGCAGGCAGGGATGAAGCTGTCATGTTAGGTATTGTTGCATCCGGATCGACAACGGTGAGATTCAGACTGAGGAGGTTCCCCTCGGTTGTGGTCTGCGCGCCAATGCTGGAGAGGATGGGAGCCTGGTTGCCGCCTTCGGAGACGGAAATAGTGACGATCTCACTGTCTGTGGCTAATCCATCGTCAGCATAGAAAGTAACATTGTAGGTCCCGCTCTGGGTGAAATTTGGTGTCCAGTCAAAGTTGCCACTGCCATCACCGTTGTCAACAAAGCTTGCACCGGTTGGCAGGACGGATGTACTCAAGGAGGGAATGGTTCCATCAACATCGGTTGCCGTTGCGCCGACAGCCAGGCTGGCTCCCTCAGAAGTTGTCTGTGCGCCAATAGCCGCCAACACCGGCGGCTGGTTGCCCGCTTCATTGATAGTAATCACGACTGTCTCGCTGTCCTGCGAGGCACCGTCTGAAGCATAAAAAGTTATGTTGTATACACCGCCCTGGACAAAACTTGGCGTCCAGTTGAAATCACCACTGCCGTCTCCGTTATCCACAAAGGAGGCCCCGGTTGGGAGAGGTGAAGTCAACATGGCGGGATCAAAACCATCGGCATCGGTAGCGGTCACAGAGAATGCCAGCAGGGCACCTTCGATTGAATTCTTGGGACCAATAGCCGCCAAGACCGGCGGCTGGTTGCCCGCTTCGTTAATCGTTATGGAAACGACTTCACTATCACTGACTGCACCATCGGTAGCAATAAAAGCAACATTGTAGGTGCCGCTCTGGGTGAAGTTCGGGGTCCAGTTGAACTGCCCGGTCCCATCGCCGTTGTCTACAAACGAAGCTCCACTCGGCAGGCTGGTTGTGTTGAGCGAAGGATCGACTCCGTCAGCATCGGTCGCCGTGACCGGGAAGCTAAGCAGCGTACCTTCGGTAGTATTTTTTGGACCAATACTGGCCAGAACCGGAATCTGGTTGCCAGCTTCGTTGACCGTAATGGTTACAATTTCACTATCGGTAGCTAAACCATCGTTGGCGTAGAAAGTAACATCGTAAGTTCCTGACTGAGTGAAATTAGGCGTCCAGTCAAAGGAACCGGAACCATCGCCGTTATCAACAAAGGCGGCCCCGCCGGGCAATGTGCTGGTGGCCAGAGTTGGAATGGTGCTGTCCGGATCGACCGAACTGATGGCAAAACTGAGGTTGCTCCCCTCAAGAACCGACCTGGCTCCAATAGCGGAGAGAACCGGGTTCTGGTTGCCAGCCTCGTTGACCGTTATTGTGACCGATTCACTATCAGTGGCGGAACCATCGGTGGCATAGAATGAAATATCATAGGTGCCCGCTTGAACAAAGGCCGGGGTCCAATCAAGAATAGCGGTTCCATCCAAGTTGTCTGTCAGCGTGGCACCCTCCGGAAGAGTAGTGCTGCTAAAGGTTGGCGTTGTCAGGTCAGGGTCGGTGGCTGACATCGCAAAATTGAGATTCAGGCCTTCGGTAGTGGACTGCGCACCAATAGCGGCCAAAACCGGCGACTGGTTGCCTTCCTCGTTGACCGTGATAGAGACAACTTCGCTGTCTATCGCCAGACCATCGGCGGCATAGAATGTAACATTGTAGCTGCCGGACTGGGTGAAGTTTGGTGTCCAGGAGAAGTCTCCGGTACCATTGGAATTGTCTACAAAGGAGGCTCCAGTGGGAAGGGCCGAAGTCGACAAGAGGGGTGTTGTGCCGTCAGCATCACTGGCGGAAACTCCAAAGGCCAACGGAATATTTTCGTTGGTGCTCTTGGGACCAATGGTGACCAGAACGGGAGACCGGTTACCGGCTTCGGCAACTGAGATAGCGACAACTTCACTGTCGGTAGCTATCCCGTCGCTGGCATAGAAAGTAATATTGTAGGTACCGGACTGAGTGAAATCCGGGGTCCAGTCAAAAGAACCGGTTCCGTTGGCATTGTCTGTAAACAATGCACCGGTCGGAAGTGACGAAGTTGTCATGGTCGGGATGGCTTCATCAAGGTCCGAAGCTGACACCGCAAAACTCAACAGGTTTCCTTCGGTAATCGCCTGCGCACCGATAGATGCAAGGACAGGAGCCTGGTTACCGGATTCAGTTACTGTTATCGTTACTATTTCACTATCGAGATCAATGCCGTCATAGGCATAGAAAGTAGCATTGTAAGAGCCGGACTGAACAAAACTTGGCGTCCAGTCAAAGTTTCCGCTGCCGTCCCCATTGTCAACAAAGAGGGCTCCGGTGGGGAGTGGCGAAGTAGAGAGAGATGGAACGGTTCCATCGGCATCGGTAGCTGTAACACCAAAGCTCAGCAGACTGTTTTCGGCTGTTGTCTGGCTTCCAATGGAGGCCAACACCGGAATCTGATTGCCAGCTTCCAATACTGAGATCGTTACTACTTCGCTGTCCGTGGCTAAGCCATCATTGGCATAGAAGGTAACATTATAAGTGCCGGACTGGGTGTATCCGGGCGTCCAGTCAAAATTGGCTGTGCCGTCACCGTTATCAAAGTAGCTTGCACCGGACGGCAGGGCCGAAGTTGTCAGGGTAGGCGTAGCGCCTTCGGGATCGCTGGCCGTGACAACGAAAGCGAGAGCGACGTTTTCCGTTGTGGACTGAGAACCAATCAGGGCCAGGGCCGGATTCTGGTTACCGGCTTCGCTGACAGTAATAGTCACCAGTTCCGAGTCCGCTTCGATACCATCCGAAGCTACAAAAGTGACGCCGTAAATTCCGGTCTGTACGAAACTGGGAGTCCAATCAAAACTTCCCGTACCATCCCCGTTGTCGACAAAGCTCGCGCCCGCTGGCAACGAATTAGCGATCAGGGTTGGAATGGTTGCATCCGGATCAGTTGCCGACAGATCAAAACTCAACAGGACACCTTCGGTTGTGGACCGAGCGCCGATACTGGCCAGAAGCGGTGTTTGATTGCCAGCTTCGACAACTGTTATCAAGACAGCTTCGCTGTCTGTCGCCGCGCCATCATTGGCATAGAACGTAACATTATATGAACCGCTTTCGGTGAAGCCCGGAGTCCAGTCGAATGATCCTGACCCATTTCCGTTATCTGTAAAGGAAGCACCGGAAGGAAGAGCCGAAGTTGTCAGGGTTGGGGTAGTGGCATCCGGGTCGGTAGCCGTGACACCAAACCCGAGACTGTTCCCCTCGGTAACACTCTGGGAACCGATCAGGGCCAGAACCGGTGCCTGGTTGCCGGATTCGTTAACCGTAATGGAGACAATTTCACTATCTGCCGCCAGAGAGGCATCGGTTGCGTAAAAAATGACAAAGTAGCTGCCACTTTGAGTAAATCCGGGTGTCCAGTCAAAATTCCCGGTACCATCCCCATTATCGAGGAAGGAGGCCCCGATGGGGAGAACCGAAGTACTCAAAGCCGGGGTGGTACCATCGGGATCGGTACTGCTGACAAGCAGATTCAGATTGGCCCCTTCGGAAGTTCCCTGCGGACCGACAGTAGCAAGTACCGGTGTCTGGTTGCCAGCCTCGTTGACGGTAACAGCAACTATTTCACTATCGATAGCGACACCATCGGAAGCATAGAATGTAATATCATAAGATCCGCTTTGGACAAAGTCCGGTATCCAGGAGAAATCACCGGTTCCATCTCCGTTGTCAATGAAGCCCGCTCCCGTTGGAAGGGCGGAACTACTGAGGGTGGGAACGGTCGCATCGGCATCGGTGGCCGAAATGGAGAACGCTAATTCGATACCTTCGGTGGTCGACTTAGAACCTATCGCGGCCAGAACAGGAGTCTGGTTCCCCTGGTCGGCGACAGTTATAACAACTGCTTCACTATCGGTGGCAATACCATCGGAAGCATAGAAAGTCACATTATATATACCATCCTGGGTAAAGTCCGGAGTCCAGCTGAAGGAACCGGTTCCATCCAGATTATCAGTGTAAAAGGCGCCGGACGGAAGAGTGGAACTGGTCAGGGTGGGCGTGGTGCCATCGGCATCGCTGGCCGAAGTTCCAAAGCTGAGACTGCTTCCTTCGGGAGTTCCCTGCGGACCAATCGCGGCCAGAACCGGCGGCTGGTTGCCAGCTTCGTTGACTGTAATCGCTACTGCTTCGGAATCAGCGCCAACACCATCGGAGGCATAAAAAGTAAGATTGTAAACACCGGCCTGATCAAATCCGGGCGTCCAGTCAAAGGAGCCGGTTCCATCCCCGTTGTCGGTGAAGGAAGCGCCCGATGGAAGCGTGGTGGTGGTCAGGGCGGGATTGGTGCTGTCCGGGTCTGAGGAAGAGACGGCAAAATTGAGCAGCAGACCCTCGGTGGTTGTCTGATTTCCAATCGCGGCCAGGGTTGGCGGTTGATTGCCTACTTCAAAGACATTAATGAAGATTGATTCAGAATCGCTGGCACCGCCATCGGAGGCATAGAATGTAATCGCGTATGAGCCGGCCTGGGTAAATCCGGGCGTCCAATCAAAGGAATGCGTCCCATTGCCGTTATCAATGAAGCTGGCTCCGGTCGGCAGCGCGGTGGTGGTCATTATCGGAATCGTTGAATCCGGGTCAACTGCCGAAACCAGGAAATTGAGATTGACTCCCTCATTGACCGACTGGTTGCCAATAGCAGCAAGAATGGGGACATGATTGCCGGACTCAATGACAGTTATGTTGACTATTTCTGAGTCAATACCAAGAGTGTCATCGGTGGCGTAAATTGTAATGTTGTAAGTTCCGGACTGATTGAACAACGGCGTCCAGCTGAATTGTCCGGTCCCATCCCCATTGTCTACAAATGAGGCGGCGTTGGGAAGAGGCTCGGTGGAAAGAGCCGGAATAGTGGCGTCCGGGTCGGTGGCTGAGACAGAGAATCCAAGAGCCACACCTTCGGTCGTTGACTGGGCGCTCACCGCGGCCATGGTCGGATTCTGGTTACCGGCCTCGATAGCCGTCACCGAGACGATCTCGGAATCGACCGCCAGGCTGTCATCGGTGGCATAGAACGTCACGTCATAGACACCAGACTGGATAAAGGTTGGGGTCCAGTCGAAGGTACCGCTGCCATCGCCATTGTCCACAAACGAAGCTCCGGAGGGAAGGGTGCCAGCACTCAGGGCCGGGATTGCTCCTTCGGGGTCTGTGGCCGAGATATTGAATGACAACGGAATATTTTCAGTGGTCGATTGGGCGCCAATCACGGCAAACTGGGGAAGCTGGTTGCCAGCTTCGTCAACAGTGATGGTAACAATCTCAAAATCTGTTTCCGAAGAGTCATCGGTGGCGAAGAAAGTCACGTCGTAACTTCCGGACTGCAGGAAGGTCGGGGTCCAGTCAAACGAACCGGTTCCATCCCCATTATCGACAAAGCTGGCTCCGGATGGCAGCGATGTTGCCGAGAGGGCCGGAATGCTCTCAATATCGGTAGCCGAGACAGCAAAAGAGAGAAGCAGATTCTCAGAAGTTGACTGCGCTCCAATAGAGGCCAGAACGGGAACCTGGTTGCCCGCTTCGTTTACTGTCATAGTTACGATCTCGGAATCAACGGCCAGACTGTCATCGGTAGCATAAAATGTTACATCGTAACTTCCGGACTGCAGGAAGGTCGGGGTCCAGTCAAACGATCCGGTCCCATCCCCGTTGTCAACAAAGCTGGCTCCGGACGGAAGGGTTGAGCTGCTGAAAGCGGGGGTTGACTCGATATCGGAAGCAGAAACTCCAAAGCTCATGGGGACATTTTCTGTGGTCGCCTGCGGGCCGATAGCGGCCAGAACAGGCAACTGGTTGCCGCCATCATTGACGGTCACGGCTACAACCTCAGAGTCTAAGGCCAGGCTGTCATCGGTGGCATAAAAGGTAATGCTATACAGGCCGGACTGCAGAAAATCCGGGGTCCAGCCAAACGAACCGGTTCCGTTTCCGTTGTCAGTGAAGCTGGCTCCGGTCGGGAGACTCGAAGTTGTCAGGGTCGGGATTGACTCAATATCGATTGACGAAACAGAGAAACTCAGCAGAACATTTTCAGTGGTAGATTGTGCCCCGATCGCCGAGAGTACGGGCGCCTGATTGCCGGCGTCGACAACGGTAATCGTCACTACTTCAGAATCAACGGCCAGGCTGTCATCGGTGGCAAAGAAAGTCACGTCGTAACTTCCGGACTGGAAAAAAGTCGGTGTCCAATCCAAGGCACCAGAACCATCTCCGTTATCGGTGAAAACCGCGCCGGTTGGCAAAGCTGAACTGGTCAGAACCGCAATGGTTCCGTCTCCATCCGAAGCTGTCACGGGGACACTCAACGGTACGGATTCGGTAGTCGACTGCGCACCAATAGCGGCCAGTACCGGAAACTGATTGACGTTGTTAACGGTAATAACTACCTGCTCGGAGTCTGTAGCCACTCCATCCGAGGCATAAAAAGTCACGTTATGCGTGCCGGACTGGGTGAAGTCAGGTGTCCAGCTGAAAGAGCCGGTCCCGTTCAGGTTATCTGTATAAGTGGCGCCGGTCGGCAGAGTTGTTGAAGTGAGAGTCGGAGTTGTTCCATCAGGATCAGAAGCTGATGTTCCAAAGCTGAGATTCAGGTTCTCATCGGTCGA
>JARGFS010000057.1 GCA_029211095.1 bacterium
CTGGACTATGCGCGAGTTCTGCCTACAGACCGCTTTGAGGTTGCTGATCGCTGGCATTTCACTATATTGTACGCGTTCTGACACTGCCTCTATACGAATAGGACAGTGTCGATATTTTCAATCTACCGCCTTGAATGGTACGTATAACAAAAAAACGTGAAAACAGGAATGACAATGGAACCGATATATTTAGACCATAATGCTACTACCCCGGTCGACTCGAGAGTTGTCGAAGCAATGCTGCCCTATTTGGGGGAACAATTCGGCAATGCCTCTTCGGTGCACCAGTGGGGAAGAGATGCCAAAGTTGCTCTGGAGAACAGCCGGGAGATGATTGCTTCGATAATTAACTGCAAGCCCCAGGAACTGTTCTTTACTTCGGGAGGGACGGAGTCGGACAATATCGCCATACTTGGAACCGCAACGAGATTCAAAGGGAGCAAGAAACACCTCATTGTAGGTGCGGCCGAACATCATGCGGTCTTGGAACCGGCTGAACATCTGGCTGAGCAAGAGGGTTTCGATTTAGATTTACTTCCGGTTGATAACGAAGGTTTTTCTTCAGACGACCAGCTTGCGGCTCTCGTGCGCGATGACACCTGTTTAGTCTCGGTCATGCATGGCAATAACGAATCCGGCGCGATCCAGAACATTGCCGGGCTCAGCGAGGTGGCTCATCAAAAGTCAGCCCTCTTTCACACCGATGCTGTCCAGTCTATTGGTAAAGTGAAAGTGGACGTTGTTGAGATGGATGTTGACCTGCTGTCACTGACCGGCCACAAGATTTACGGTCCCAAGGGATGTGGCGGGCTCTTTGTGCGCGAGGGGATCAAAATAGCGCCGCTGTTCTACGGCGGCTCGCATGAGAAAAAGCGCAGGCCCGGAACCGAAAACATTGCCGGTGCGGTCGGTCTGGCCAGGGCGCTGGAAATTGCCGAGCAGTGCCGTGAAGAAGATTTCAAGCGTCTTTCTCAGCTTGCCGACTATTTCATTGATCAGTTGACGGAGAAAATCGAAGACGTACGGATGAATTCTCCAAGAAAGAACCGAATCCCGCAAACAATCAATTTCTCGCTGATCGGGACCGAAGGTGAGTCTTTGGTGCTGTCACTTGATCTCAAGGGTGTTGCGGTCTCATCCGGCTCTGCTTGTACTTCGGGTGCCGTGGAGCCATCGCACGTTCTGACCGCCATGAAGATACCGGCGGTCGAGGCCCAGGGCGCTATCCGCGTCTCTATGGGACGCTCCACAAACAAAGACCAGATTGACTATCTCCTGAAAGAACTGCCTCCGATAGTCGAACGACTGCGCGAGATGTCTCCTATTTATAATAGGAAATAGATCAGGGTCGGGAACCAGACGCAAGATGGCTGAAAAAGTCCTGGTAGCTATGTCCGGGGGGGTAGACTCTTCCGTTGCCGCCTTGCTTTTGAAAGAGCAGGGGTACGAAGTTGTCGGGGCTCATATGAAACTCTGGGATTATGTCGATGTCGGGGCGGATATCTACAAAGATGGTCGTTGCTGTACCATTGATTCGATAACCGATTGCCGTCTGGTTTGTGATAAGATAGGGGCGCCATTTTATGTGCTTAATCTGTCGGCTCATTTTCGTGACTCGGTTATCAAAGATTTCGTCTCCGAATATCATAATGGTCGTACACCCAATCCATGCGTGCAGTGCAATTCCGAAGTAAAATGGAACACCTTCCTCAATAAAGCTCGTGAACTTGGCTGTGATTTTATGGCGACCGGCCATTATGCTAAGATCGAGCAACTTGAGAACCAGCGCTGGACGATCCGCAAGGGGATAGACAGCAGCCGTGACCAATCCTATGTGCTGTGGGGAGTGTCGCAGGACGCTCTGGCCAATACCTTGATGCCGCTGGGTGACCTGAAGAAAAGCGAGGTGCGGGAGATCGCCCGAAAGCATGAACTTCGCACTGCCGAAAAAGCTGAGTCGCGCGAGATCTGCTTTGTGGTCGATGATGACTATCGGCGTTTCCTGCGCGAGTATGAAGAAAAACGGCGGGAGCATAGTTTTGTCCCGGGGGATATCGTCCACGAAGATGGACGGGTGATGGGGCGGCACGAAGGAACCGAGTTTTTTACAGTAGGCCAGCGCAAGGGACTGGGCGTGACCAATCCGACTCCGCTTTATGTTAAACAGATTGATATCGTGAGTCATCGGGTGGTAGTCAGCGACAACGATTCCCTCTTTAGAGATGAACTGGTGGCCGACCAGATCAACTGGGTGGGGCAGAGCCCCGAACAGTTGCGGATATTTGAGGCCGATGTGAAGATTCGCTACCTGCACACGCCCGGTCCGGCGCATATTGAGCTCCTGACGGACAACTCAGCCCGTATTAAGTTCATAGACAAACAGCGGGCTATTACTCCCGGCCAGTCAGTAGCGTTCTACGACGGCGATATCTTATTGGGTGGGGGTGTCATAGCCAGCTGAGTTGCTCCTGACTCGCAACCCCCCCTTCTCTCCTTTTTGTTGATTTTTATCTGCCCGCCTGATAGGCTGGGTGCATGAAACTAAGCCTCTTCACTCTCTTTGCAAGCCTGTTGCTTTCATGGACAGTAGCCGCCCAGTCAACTGTCTACATCGACCATGTTGATGGTCTTTTTCCTAATGACTCCACTAAGATTGACTGTAGGGTCGGCAGGGTGGAGATATATGTCGGGTTTGAGAATCAGAGTCCTGGATGGATTGTCAGCACTGATCTCGGATTTAGAGTCTATTCGCCGGATGGGGCGGCTGTGGACGCGGCTGCCTCCGTATGGGACACCGCCACCTCCTGGACACAGCTATACTGGGACCTGGGTCTATTCAAGGAGTATTTTCCGGGTGTCTCGGCAGATACGCTCGGTTTTCGGTCCGATGTTCTCGACTCGAGCGGCTTCCCCACAGGCAATAGTGCGATAGGATACCTTCTCACCACGCCGGTCGCCTGTAGCGACACCGACCTCACTTTGTGTGTCGATACTTCCTACTATCGACCGGACCACTTCTGGAACTGGTCGACTTCGGTGGGGACTATTCTGCCGGAGTGGAGCGGTCCGCGTTGCTGGACTATTGGCCGCTTCCCCAATGACCCGCCACAGATGACCAACTGCGATCTTACTTTGTCGTTAGACCACTGCGATACCGCTTCCTGGCAATTTGTGGCGTCAGACCCGGATAGTGACCCGGTCCGATACGAGCAGATCAGTGGACCGGGAACAACCGATTCAGTTTCCGGAGAGTGGCGATACGTTCCTTCGATCTCCGATGTCGGACAGACCCAGACGGTTATTGTCAGAGCGTGCGACCAATATCGGTGCGGCGACAGCTGCCGTATTGAAATCGGATATACCAATGTTACGCCGCAATTCACGGCCGGCTGTTTAGTCCCTGAAACGCTTCTGGTTGCGAACACTATCGGCCACCAACTATCTGTGGACGCCGGGGATTGCGATCCGTGGTGGATGTCCCTGATCAGCGGATCAATTCCGGCTGGTGTTCTGGTACAGGTGGACTCGATTGGCCTGGTGACATTCAGCAGCGCGACCGTGAGCGATACAACCTTTGAGTTTATTGTCGAAGTGAGTGATAGTCTGGCTGGTGACAGCTGTCTGGTTCAGTTTGTTGTCCTGAGTATGTATGATGCGGATGGAGATGGGGTTGCTGACGAGGATGACAATTGCCCGGAAGTTCACAATCCGGGGCAGGAAGACAGAGACCTGGACTCGATTGGAGATCTTTGTGATAATTGTCCGGATAACCACAACCCTGATCAGGCGGATGAGGATAATGATGGGGAAGGGGACGCCTGTGATCCTGACAGCTCGGTAACTTCGGTCGAAATCTCTGAGCTTGGCAGTCTCCCGACCATGTTCGCCCTCTTACAAAACTACCCCAACCCGTTTAACAGTAGTACCCTGATCAGCTTTGCCGTGCCTAAAAGCGCCAGGGTCGAGATCGGCATCTACAACTTGCTCGGGCAAAGAGTCACTCAGCTTGTGGAAGCGGTCAGGCTGCCCGGCTCATATTCCATTATCTGGGATGGGCGTGACAATTCGGGACAGCCTCTCCCATCCGGGCTGTATTTCTGTCGCATGCGCTCTCCGGTCGGCTCCCAGACCATAAAACTGCTCTACCTGAAATAGGCCGGGCTGATCATAGCTTAACTCATTCTTGACTCAACCTTTGTTGACAGTAATATTGAATCGGAACTGTCTCAAAAAGCGAGGTAAGTAAATATGTCAAAAGTTACTTTTTACGGTCATTCCTGTGTCGGGATCGAGAGCCCAAAACACAGACTAATTATCGATCCGTTCATAACCGGCAACGAACTCGCCCCAATCAAAGCGGACGATGTCGAGGTTGATTATGTCCTGGTTACGCATGGCCACGGCGACCATGTCGGCGATGGTGTCTCCATTGCCAAAAGGAACAAAGCCACCGTCATTGCCAATTTTGAACTGGCCAATCTCTGTGCCGGCGAGGGGTGTGAAATCCATCCCATGCATATTGGCGGAGCCCATGACTTTGATTTTGGGCGGGTCAAAATGACGATGGCCCTGCACGGCGGCGGATACGGGGAAGATGCTTCCCGTTATACCGGTCCGGCCACCGGCTTTTTGGTCACGGTCGATGGCAAGACCATTTACCATCCCGGAGATACCGGACTCTTCCTTGATATGAAACTGATTGGGGAGATGAACCGGATAGATTTGGCCTTCCTGCCAATCGGTGACAATTTCACGATGGGGATCGAAGATGCCGTTAAGGCAGTGGAATTTCTTCGCCCGGCCGTAGTCGTCCCAATGCACTACGATACTTTTCCTGTCATAGCCCAGAATCCGGAAGAGTTTGCTTCGCGGGTTTCCGATACAAAAGTTGTGATACTAAAGCCGGGAGATGCAATAGAGCTGTAATTTCCGCCCGACAGCAAATAGTAACAGTGGTTTTGGTTGATTTTGCCGACCCTGTTTCTATTCTGTAACTTTGAGTCAACTCGTTTGTAGAAAGCAATATGAAGAAGCTGTTAAAAGTGTGCTATTGGCTGGCGGGGTCGTTTGCGGTCCTGCTGATACTGATCCTGGTCGGGTTCAAGCTGTTTTTCCCCGTTGAAAAAGCAAGGATGCTGGCGATAGAAAAAGGAAGCGCCATGCTCGGCCGCGATCTTTCGGTCGACGCGCTTGATCTATCGCTGTGGGGTGGCCTGGGGTTGAAACTCGAGAATGTCGCGGTCGCCAATCCGGAGAACTTTCCGGAGGGTGAGTTTCTTACGGCGGCCAATGTAGATTTGAAACTGGAACTTCTGCCGCTGATAAGCGGTGATTTCAGAATTGATCGGCTTATTGTGAACTCTCCCCGCATTTCCATGATCAAAAACAGAGCGGGTCTGAACAATTACACCTTCAAGTCATTGGAGAAGCAAGCCCCGGCCGAACTAAACGAAGAGCTCACGCCCGAAGCCAGGGCTGCCGGTCTGGCCGTTTCCTTTGATCGCTTTGAAATCACCGAGGGCGTTTTGCAATATACTGATGACAGTTCCAATCAGTCGATCAGGGCAGTCGGGATTTCTTTGGCAACTTCGCTTGAGAACCCGGAATCGGGCCTGTTTCTTTCAAGTGGAAATATACAGATTGACTCTCTAATGTTATCAAATGGGATGAAACTTCCGCGGTTGGCAGTCGGGCTTGACTACAATGCTGAATACGACCTGAATCAGTCATCCCTCTCGCTGGACAAGGCGGAACTCCAGGTCAATTCAATCAAGCTGAATCTTGGCGGAACGTACAAAACGACCAATCAGGTTGCCGAAGGTCGCTTTCATCTAAGTTCCAACGGGACCGAGGTGGAAAAGTTCATGGCCCTGCTGCCGCCGGATCAGGCGGCCAGTCTGGATGCTTATACATTGCAGGGGAAGATTGCGATGGATGCTGATATTGAAATCGATGACAGCCAGTCTGAGTCCTTTGTTTATTCCGGTTCAATCAAGCTCATTGGTGTCTCCGTTTCGCATGACAGTATTCCCGGTGATCTTCAATTCCGACAGGCGGTTCTGGATTTCAAACCGGATAACGCTCGATTGAATATTGAAGACGGTACTTTCGATGGAAAACCGATCAACGGGTATCTGACAGTCGACTCGTTTGATAGTCCTACTTTTGCCGGTGAATTGGCCGGATCAATAAATCTGGCCTTCCTTACTCCGTTCATGCCGGAAGGGAGCCAACAGGAATTGGGTGGACTGGCCAATTTTGATGTCACCTTTAAGGGGCAGCCGGACAGCCTTCGCAATCTAACTTTCTCAGGTACAATAAAAATCTCCGAAGGCAGCTATTCCTCTCCCGATCTGCCGGAGCCGATCAAGTCATTTGAACTGGATGCTTATTTCGATAATGCGGTAACCAGAATCAACCGACTGGCCGGTAGTATTGAGTCCGGTTCCTTTGAGTTTGACGGAAGAGTCAATGATCTGGTGGCTTATCTGATGGCCGACAGTACGCAGGTTGACCAGCAGCATGTCAGTCTGTCCGGGAACTTTGATGGAAACCTTGATCTCCGTTTCTTTGAGAACTATCTGCCGGACGAAGGCAACCCCCGGCTGAACGGACGGGTAGATCTGGCTCTTACCATCAACGGGACAACCAGATCACCCGAGAGTATTATTTCTCAGGGGAAATTGAGCATCACCGGGGCCGAATACAGCGATGACTTCCTGTCTGAAAAACTGACCCGGTTTGACGCCGTCATGCTGTTAAGCCCCGACACCATTAAAGTCGAAAAGATGGCGGCGGAGTTTGAGTCCAGCGATGTTTCCTTTAGCGGTAAGCTGGCCGATCCATTTCCGTACCTGCTTCCAATGGAGGGGATTGATCGTTCTAAAATGAAGAAGCCGCTCTTCCTGTTCCAGCTTTCTTCGCACCGGTTCAATGTTGATAAGCTGTTTCCCGAAGCGGCGCCGGGTACGGGTATCAATCGGGGGAGCCTGCCGCAAGATTCGGTCTCAATGATCCTGCTCCCGGATATCGATGGACGGGGAAGCTTTATAATAGACACGGTGATCTACAGCCAGGTGGAATTTAGTTCGCTGGCCGGGCAGGTGAAGATCTATGACCGTAAGATCGAGTGTTATGATGTCACCGGTGATGTTTACTCAGGTAAAGTATCAGGCAATACGACCATAGATTTGAACAACTTTGAGGAACCGGTTTACACTGGCAAGTTCAGCGCTGCCGATGTTGAAGCTGATGATTTTATCTCCCGCTTCACTAAATTTGGCGGTCACCTGTTTGGCAAGGTCAATCTTGATGGAGATTACAGCGCTTCCGGTTGGGAACCGGAGCAGTTTCTGAATAGTATGTCAATGAATTCCAGAGCGGACATGCGCAGCGGGAAGATGAAAACATCGGGGTCCATTCACTCAAGCATTAGTTCTCTGGCCTCCAAAATGGGCGAAACCTTTGACACTGAACAAACTATCAAGCAGTTAGCCACCTCCGTCTCGGTTCAGGATGGGAAAGTCATTCTTGACGACCTGCAGACCAGGCTTGGTTCTATAGGGGACGTGACTATTGGCGGGGCGTATTCCTTTACCGGCGCTATGGATTATCGTGGTTCTATCCTGCTCTCCAAAGAATGGACAGAGAAACTCCTGTCCAAAGGAGGGCTGGTGGGTAATCTTTCTAATCTTTTCAATGACAAGTCCGTCAAGCGAGTGAGACTGCCAATTGTAATCGGCGGCACTTCGGAATCTCCCAAAATGGATATTGACTATTCGGCGCTGAGCGAAGCTTTGGGGGACAATGTGAAGGATCAGGCCGAGGGGCTCCTCAAAGGACTCTTTAAGAAATAACCGTTGATAGATACCTGGGAAGCCGGAGAGCAGTTTGAGAATCAGTCGTGAGTCAAGCTCATTCCATCTAAAAGCTATCGCATCTCTGCTCATGATCGGAACGGCTCTGTTTTTGCCGGGGAGTTCTTCCAATGCGGCTTCTGAACCTGACTGGGGAATCCGGTACGCGTTGCAGGCGAAGATCAATGGTCCGGCCCTGACAGCCAGCGGAGACTTGGAACTCTGGCTGACCAATCGCTCCGACATTCCAATCGATTCGATTCTGATCTCCAATGGGGATCGTCGGCTGCACCTTGACTCCATCCTCTGGCACGGTTCTCCGCTGGACAGTTTAACGTTTGAGCAGATAGAGGGGGCAATTGCAGTTCCGCTACCGCAATCTGTACAAGCAGGTCAGACCGAGAGCTTTCTGATTCGCTTTAACTCGGACTGCTTAGCTGATGAAGTTTCTGAGACCGGGGGATTGGCTGTGCTCACCGACTGGTTTCCTTCGCTTGTTCACAGGCAAGAGTACTGCAAACGGGAGGAGCAGCGCATGGAGCGGTTGGCCGCGAAGATAGCCGCAGTGATTGAGATTGAGTCTGAGTTTGATCTGATCGCACCGGGAGAACTTCTGAACGAAAAAGCACACTATGGTTTGTTGGACAAAAGGGAGGGAGAGGTCTCGGTCGATATCAGTGGTCAGGCCGATGGAGTCAATAAGGCTCTGGTGCCGCCACCGCCAGTAGACCGGCCGACCAAACGGTACTACCTTCGCAGCAGCAGAACGCTGGGATTTGATCTTGCTATAGCGCGCCGGCTCTCGGTCGACTTGCTTGTCCATCCGGCCGGGCAGACTATGATTGGGTATGATCCTTCAAAGAAGCCGGTCTGGATAGACCTGCTGGCGGACAGGATACTTGAACTGCAAACTGCTATGGATAAATTCTTACCGGGGGACAGCGCTGCCCGATACTTATTGGTTGGCGCACCGGGGGAACAGCAGTTGATTACCGGTAAGGAACTGCTCTGGGTTGACCCCGAACCTGTAATCAAGAGTATAGCCTTGTATCCTATCGCTTTCAATCTGGCACGCGTTAGATTGGAAAAAACATCCGCGGCTGAATCCAGAAACAACCCACTCCTGCTGAACGGCACGGCCTATTATATTGCGTTCAGCATTTTGTATGATCTGTTTGGGAACGATTACTTGGAATTAGAGTCCCGCCCAAGTATTGATCGAACCGTTGCCGACGAGTTGGATCTGACCTGTTATCGATACGGCATATACAAACTTGTTCCGAGTCAATTGGAACTAATGCGACTGCAAATGGGGGACTCTCTGTTTTGGAGCGAGTTCCGCTCGGTTATCGGTCAATTCCACTCCGGATGGTCAGACCCTAATGAATGGATAAGTGTTCTGGATTCAGCGCTCTTGTCACAGGCGAATCTTGCTGTTAAATCCGCTACAGTTGAACTGACCGAGACGGGAGCAAATGTTGAACTCACGATCCATAGCGGCGAGAGGTGGCAGCCGTTTGTCGATCTCTGTTTTTTTGGGTCCGATGGAGAGAAAGAGATCGTCCGCTATTCCCACCGCAAGCTTTGGTCGCATGCTCCTAGGGCAAAGATCAACCAGTCACTTTCATTTGTTCCACACTCACTTCTGATCGATCCGGATGGCCTGCTTCCGGACAGAGATCGCTCAGATAATTACTTCCGACTTTCGGATGAGGCTCCAACTGAGTCACCCGTGGTGCAGTCTGGATTTCCGTTTATCAGGGAGGCGAAATGAGGCGCCAGTACGTTTTCATTTGCCTGCTGATCCTGATTATCTTTCCGGTGAGAGCAATCGGGATAGCACCGCCTTCTCTTGAGGAGTTCGGGCCAAAAGTGAGTGAGCTTCTGGTTCAAAAATTAGCTCATGCCAATGCGGAGACCAAGCAACTCTGCCTCGTGCACCTGACTTCCTCGGCCTGGACCGGCGGTGTTGTTCAACTTAGTGATCGAGCGCTGTCTCGTCGGGCAAAAGTTGACCCGGAAAACAGGCTTGTTGACTCCCTTGATTTCATTCTGACGCCGACAGCGTTGGAGCGGATATCTTCAACGGGATGCCGGGTGCGGCATGAGTTGCGATGGATTCGATCACTCTCGGTTGAAGCCACGCTGTCACAGATCAGGGCTATTGCGGCCGTGGAAGACGTGACTTCTATCAGGCCGATTAGGACACTGACTTATGTGCGGTCAGACTCCCCTGACAGCAGAAGTCCCAAGATCGTCCCGGAATCTCTAACCGAAACAGATTACGGACTCTCCTGGGAGCAGAACGAATTTGCCAAAGCGACCAAGTTACATCGGGCCGGGTTGAGCGGACTGGGGGTCAGGATTGCAATTCTGGATTCCGGGTTTGACCTGACCCACCCCGCTTTTGACTCGATTAACCTGGTTTCAAGCTGGGATTTCATCAACTCGGTCGCTTCGGTCGATCAGTTTGACTGCCCCACGCAGTCCGATTCACGCCGGCAGAGTTATCACGGAACTCTGGTGGCCGGTGTAGTGGCCGGTTTTGCGCCGGGTGAACTAATCGGTCCGGCTTACAATTGTGAACTAATGCTGGCCAAGACGGAGATCACCTGTGACGATGTTGAAGTCCGGGTGGAGGAAGATAACTGGATTGCGGCCGCTCAGTGGGCCGATGCCGGTGGGGCGGATATCATAAGTTCGAGCCTTGGGTATTTCTCTTTCCAGGATGGGGTTGACTATACCTTTGGTGATCTGGATGGCGAGACGGCGCTCATTACCATTGCGGCCGATATTGCTGCTTCAAAAAATATACTGGTGGTGACTTCGGCCGGAAATGAGCGGGGAACAGCCTGGAATCATATTACCGCCCCGGCCGATGGAGACTTTGTGATCGCGGTTGGAGCCGCCAAAGCGGATTCATCTCTGGCCGCTTTTTCTTCGCCGGGCCCCACGGCCGACGGACGGATCAAGCCGGACGTGACCAGTCTGGGGGTGTCGGTTATCGCCGCGTATGATCGAGGCGGGTACCGAACCGTCTCCGGAACGTCTTTCTCAGCCCCGCTGGTGGCTGCCACCGCCGCCCTTGCTCTTGAACATGATAACATGTTGACCGCCATAGAGCTCAGAAAACAGCTGTTGGAAACGGCCAGTCAGAGTGATACTCCGGACAATGACTTCGGTTTTGGCCTCTTCGATGGGGCACGGGCGGCTGGTATTGTCAGTATCAATAGCATTGAGCCGCAGAAGCTCTTTTCCGGAGAGTCCCGAACATTACCGGTCACCACTTCCGGGAGATCAGACTCTATCCCCAGTCTTTCAGCCTTCAACCTTCCGAGCGGCTCTATACTGGTTGATAGTGGAAATGGACGGGGAAGCCTGACCATAATTGGGCCTTCGGCTGCCAATACCTTTACACAGGTAGGCCTGGTGGCCGATGTTGGTTATTTTGCCGATACCACCATGTTAATCCTTGAAACCTATTCCCCCGGAACTGGTCCTATCCTGTTTGGTCCCAATCCGTTCACGGAATCGGTCAATATAATTGTCAAAAGCTCGTCAGCAGAGCCAGTATCAGTCACTGTTTTCAATAGCTCAGGTGAAAAGATCAGAGAACTTGTGGACCAATCAACGACCTATGCCGATGATTCTATAAGGGTTATCGAATGGGATGGCCGCAATTCCGCCGGGCGGGAAGTCGCGTCGGGAGTTTATCTCGCGCACGTGAAATCGGCCCGGCACGAAGCGATCCTGAAGTTTTTGAAAACGGACTGATAAAAATGACCAGTGTTGGCACTGCAATTCAAATCGACAACCGCCTGAGACGATGTGCTGTCTGTAAGATTGATCTCAAGGGGCGCTTTGTATATATCGATGAAGAAATTGAGAATCTGCTCGGATTCACCAAGGAAGAGCTGTTTGGAAAATCAATTTCGGATTTCCTGCATGGCGAATCTCAGCTTTTGATCGAGAGCGTCCTGACCCACCGCAATCACTATGAATCATTCTATGACGCCACCGAAATCACGGTAGTGGACCGGCACAAAACGGCTATCTCAACCACTGCCATTATCTCCCTTAATTTCATAGCCGGCAACCCGGTTAATTACCAGCTGATTATCAATCGGGAGGACGTCAATCCGGCTGTAAAAGAGAGGTCAGTGGAGCTTGATCGTAATGAGCAGTTTCTGATTTCCCTCTTGGACATGAAGTCGGTACAGGATATGAATGAAGTTGCTGAGCAGCTTCGCCAGTTCATTCTGGCCGAGTCCGTCTATGTCTATCTGATTTCCGAAAATGACCTCGAACCGCGGGCTTGCAGTAGTTCTTTTGAACAGGGGGACTTCTCATTTGAATCGATACCCGCACCTAATGATCTTCACCGAGCGGTCGCTGCTTCGGGCGAGACCTATGACAACAGTGATGAGTCCTCGGTCCGCAAGGCGGTTGAACTACTGGGAGAAGCGCCCGGCGGTCTAATCTGTCGGTGCGAATTCGGGCCGGGATCAGCTTATCTGTTTTGTGTCCACTTTGATCCGGAGTCTGACTTTGGAAATACGTCCGAAGCGAGAAAAAAGCTTGAAATTGGTCTTAATCTGATCGAGCGTCTGATTCATGCGGAGAAGTCTTCTGCTTCTGACGATCAAAATGTCGATGTCAAATTTACGGTCGGATTCCTGGATTCACTTGGGATCGGGGCGGCGTTGATTGGCGAAGAAGGGCAGATTGCCGGGTACAACCCCTCCTGCATGAGTTTGCTTGAGACTGAATCCCTGAGCGGTAATTATGCCGATCTGTTGGAACTGCTCGCCGCCGACAATTCCGAAACACAACTATCTCAGTTGCACAGCTTCATGGGGGGGGAGGCTGGTCCAGATTCGGGTGCTGACCTTGAGATGGAGGTTGTCTGTCCGGATGGACACCGCGCTAACTTGACTGTTCTCAGATTCTCTTTTGATACCGCCGACAAGAGTTGCTGTATCACTTTGGTTCCGCAGTCGGTTTCGGATACGAATTCACCGCCAGTGGCCGTTGATGATGACTTAATCGGCAAGATCATCAGTAATCTGGGTGAGCCGCTTGATGATCTGTACCAGGTCTCACAGCGCCTTGCCCATGAGAACTACTCGGAGATCGGAGAATCCGGACGCGGAAAACTAAGACGCCTGGTTACCCAGAGTTCTCGCCTGAAATTGCTCCTGCTCGATATCATGAACTCCGAGAAACTGTCCTGCTCTCAGCAGAGAGAACAGACCGTGGATCTCGGACTCACCCTTGATGAGCAGATTGTGGCCGCGCGTCAAAAGCACCCGACCGTTGAATTCAATTGTCGTTTCGACAGCTTGCCGCTACTCCAGGCCGATCCGGAGGTAGTTGGTCGGATATTTGAAGTTCTGTTTGAGCACTCCATCAGGCTCAACGGCGAGAACCGGCTGGATCTCGACCTGGACGTTGCCGTGACTGAAACCGATTGTACTCTCAGATTGGAGCACCCGGTGGCCTCGTTGCACGCCGCTCTTCAGTCACCGCAGAAGTCAGGTCGCAAGGCGATATCATCGAATGTCGCCGCAGTGGAGGTCGAAACCTTGTCAGCCTTGTTAGCCCTGAGATACTTAATAGAGCGGGGAGGCGGGTTGCTTAAGGTTCGCTCGGTTAGTAAGAAAAACTTTTGTATTGATATTACGTTGCCAATGGCGTGAGTTGAACAGGATGAAAAAGAACCTGAAAATACTGTTAGGAGAGTCCAATCATTACCATGCGGTATTGATGACGCGAGAGCTTTCCGACCGCTGCCCCGACTCCCGAATAGACCTGTTTACTTCGGCTGACTCCCTGGTGAAAGCCTGTAAAGACAGTTCCTATGACATTGTTCTGGCCGACCCGGTCCTGTTCGGACCGCAGCGCCTGGCCATTCTTGACCTGCTGCATCAGGCCGCGATTGACCTGCCCGTGATTCTGGTTACCGCTGACGGATCGGAGCAGGAAGCATCCGAGGCCATCAGGTCCGGAGCTGCCGAGTACATTATAAAAGAGAATTCCTACTACCAGGTCCTTCCGCGAGTTGTTACGGAAGTTTATCGCCGAAGCCTTCTAATTCAGAAAAACCGCAAAATGGAAGAACAGCTTCAGCAGAAAGAGCAGAAAGAGCTGGTAAAAATAGCCGCCTCAACCCTTTCACATGAAGTTAATAACCCGCTTCAGACAATATTGGGTACGGTAGAACTGCTTCTGGATGAGCCACAGGGGCAGAGCCCGGCCATCAACAAGAAAATCCGGGTCATACGGGAGTCGGCGGAACGCATTCACTCCAGTCTCACCCGTTTGTCAAATCTGGCCACACCGGCTATAAATGAGACCGTTACCGGCCGCATGGTCGACCCGATCCGCTCGAGAACCTACACCCGCCGCAAGAACATAAAAGCAACTACGGCCGAATAACGGTTGACAAAACGGCCATAAACTCTATTTTTGAGCCTTATTCTTTGGAGAGGCTGCAGTTTATGAACTCAATGACCGGTTTTGGTAAGGCAGAAGTTACATTTAAGTTTGGTCGCTTCACGGTGGAGATTTCCAGTGTGAACAGCCGCTACTTGGAGATGTCCATAAGATTGCCGCGCGGAATGGCAATCCTGGAATCTCGGGTTAGGGAAGTTCTCACAAAATCCCTCACCAGGGGGAAACTCTCGGTGTGGGCTGGTTTCGATGCCGCCGATGACGCCCCCGGCCGCTTCCTGATAAACCGGGCCGCTGCCGAGGCATACCACGATCAACTCAAAGAGATTGCCTCCAGACTAAATATTTCTGGCGAGATTTCAATCTCAGATCTGGTCCTGCTTCCTGATATAGCTTCGGATACAAAAGAGAGTATCGATGTTGAAGCGTACTGGGTTCCGCTCAATAATGCGCTGCAGAAGAGCGTCAAGCAGTTGCTGTCTATGCGGAGGGCCGAAGGGCTGGAGATGAAAAAGGATATGGATCAGCGGCTTAAAGCTACTGATAATACGCTTACCGAAGTGGTCTCGCTGACCGGTAACGCGGTTATCCGGAAGCGGGAGAAACTGCTGGCCAGAATAGAAGAACTACTGGAATCACCGCAACGAGAGTCGCTTCGTATCGAAGAGGAGGTGACTGTGATTGCCGAGAGGACCGACATTGCCGAAGAGTGCACTCGCTTATCAAGTCATATTAAGCAGTTTCGGAAAAACCTTCGTTCCAAAGAACCGGTTGGCAAACGGCTGAATTTTATTCTTCAGGAGATGAACCGGGAAGCCAATACGATCGCCTCCAAAGCCTCAGATTTTGATATCAGTTCCGCCGTCATTTCTATAAAGGAAGAGGTGGAGAAAATTCGTGAAATGGTCCAGAATGTTGAGTGATCCGGCTGACCGGGCGATAGTATGAAAAAAAAACAGGGCAAAATTGTTATCATCTCTTCCCCTTCGGGCGGTGGCAAAACTTCAATCTGTAGAAAACTTCTATCAGCCAGCCGCAAAAAGAAAGGCTGGACATTCTCCGTTTCAACCACCACCAGGGCGAGGCGAAAAGGGGAACGGGACGGCCGGGAATACAATTTTGTCGATGACAAGACTTTTCGGGATCTGATCAGAAAGGATTACTTTGCCGAGCATTTCAAAGTTCATCTATATCGTTACGGCACACCGCGAACGGCGTTGGATTCGACCATAAAAAAGGGGGGAGTCCTGCTTCTCGATGTAGATACTCAGGGCGCTTTCCGGCTGAAAAAAGAATATCCGGAAGCTATTACTATTTTTGTCCTGCCTCCATCGGTCCGTGCGCTCAAACAGAGGTTGAGTGCCAGGGGGACCGAAACCAGGGAGCAGTTGCGCGTCAGATTTGAAAATGCCCTGTCTGAGATGCGCTTGTATAACCGGTTCGAATATGTGGTGGTGAATGATTCGCTGCAAACTGCTGTGGACCAAGTGATTGGCATTGTTGAGGCACACCCCTGCCGGACTGAAAACCTTGACAGGGAACTAATTAAGAGAATTGTTGGTTAATTGAGTTGCATAAACAGGAGGTCTGATGTTTAAGAATATATCACCGGAAGAACTGCGCGGAATGGGGATAAACCCTTATGAGGCAGTCATTATCGCGTCTCAATACGCCCGCCATCTGAACACTCAGCGGCTTCGGCAGCTGGAAAGATTGGAAGAGGATCCCACTATTGATCTGGATCCCCGCAAAATTACTATGGTCGCTATCAAAGATCTTTTGGAAGGAAGGGTTAAGTATACGCGCTCAGATTCGATGTAATACTTATAATTACTGTTCAAACTTTGACCTTCTGAGGATTATCAATGGCTAAGAACCTTCTTATTGTTGAGTCACCTGCGAAAACAAAGACATTGGCCCGTTTCCTGGGCGATGACTTTGATATCATGGCCACCGTTGGCCATATCATCGATCTCCCCAAATCAAAAATTGGTGTCGATCCGGCTAACGGCTTCCAACCGCAGTACACCGTCATTGAGGGGAAAGAAAAGGTGATCAGGGACCTCAAGAAGGCAGCCAAGAAAGCCACAACTATCTATCTCGCTCCCGATCCGGACCGCGAAGGTGAAGCAATCGCCTGGCATGTCGCCAACACCCTGGGGGAGAAATCAAAGGCGGAGATTGTTCGGGTTACTTTTAACGAGATAACCAAGTCAGCCGTTCTTAAAGCCATCAAATCTCCACGGAAAATTGACACCAATCTTGTCAACGCCCAACAGGCGCGTCGTGTTTTGGATCGACTGGTAGGCTACACTGTTTCCCCATTTTTGTGGAAGACAATCGCCTACAATCTATCGGCGGGCCGGGTTCAGTCGGTGGCTCTTCGCCTGGTCTGCGAGCGGGAAGCGGCCGTTCAGGCATTCAACCCGCAGGAGTACTGGAATATTACGGCCGATCTGACCAGCGGCAAGTCCAAGGCGTTTGAAGCGAGACTGCACAAGATCGACGGCAAGACTGTGGTCAAAGCTGGCGATGAAGGCCAGAACAAGATTTGCATTAAGAACGAGAAGGAAGTTAATAAGTACCTGGCCGAGCTGAAAGAAGAGCAGTTCACCATTGCCGATGTCAAGAAGAGTTCCAGAACTCGCAAGCCTTATGCCCCCTTTATAACTTCGACCCTGCAGCAGCAGGCCGCTCAGGCTCTTGGACTGGCTCCCAAGCGAACTATGAGTGTGGCACAAAAGCTGTACGAAGGGATCGATATGGGGAAAGAGGGTCCGGTCGGGCTGATTACCTATATGAGAACCGACTCGGTCCGTTTGTCCGATGAAGCGCTAAAATCTGTTCGCAGTTTTATTAAGAGTGAGTACTCGGCTGACTACCTCCCGGCTAAGCCTGCCCTGTACGGTAAAAAGAAATCTTCTCAGGATGCTCACGAAGCGATTCGCCCGACCAGTGTCGAGCGAACTCCGGAGATGATGAAAAAGCATCTCACCCCCCAACAGCTAAAACTGTATACTCTGATCTGGCGTCGCTTTGTTGCCTCACAGATGAACCCGGCCAAATATGATGTCCTGACAATTGAGATTGAGGCCGGCAAGTACCTGTTCCGGGTTACTTCGCAGAATCTTCAGTTCGATGGCTTCCTTCGTGTCTACCATGAAGAGAAAGAGCCGGATGAGAATGGGAACGGAAATGGAGAGTTTGGCGTGGACTCGCTGCCCAAATTGAAGGTTGGCGAGAAGCTAAAACTGTCCGAGCTAAAGCCAACCCAGTCTTTCACCAAACCACCGGCCCGTTTTTCTGAGGCTATGCTGATCAAGGAATTGGAATCCGATGGTATCGGACGACCGTCGACTTATGCTTCGATTCTCTCGACCATCAAGGAGCGCAAATACGTAGATCTCGTAGAGCGGAAGCTGATTCCGACCGAACTCGGGCAGGCCGTTAACAAAATCCTTGTTGAGAATTTCCCCGATCTGTTCAACGTGAAGTTTACCGCCAATATGGAAAAGGAACTTGACCTGATTGGGATCGGCGAAGATGACTGGATTAAGGTCCTCGGTGATTTCCACGGTCCGTTTATGGCTACTCTCGAATCCCTGAAAGGGCGCGAGAAGGAAATCAAAGAGTCAATGATCGAAAAGACCGACATCAATTGCGACAAGTGCGAGTCCCCGATGATAATCAAGTGGGGGCGCAACGGTCGCTTCCTTTCCTGCTCAGACTACCCCAAATGCAAAAATGCCAAGCCGCTTCCGGGCGAAGAGCAGGAGATGACAACCGACAAAGTTTGTGAAAACTGCTCCAAGCCGATGGTTATCAA
>JARGFS010000058.1 GCA_029211095.1 bacterium
GGTAGAGATCAAGCCGGTAGCGGCTGGAGCAGGCCGATATGAAAATAACAGTGATAATCAGAGAGATTTTAAGAATTTCATCTGTTGGCTTGGTAAGACGCATACAGAGTATATACGTTTGGCCGCCGCGAATGTCAATTATCAGGAGAGGATTAGACCGGCATCTCAACGATGCGATAACGCTTGTAAGGATAGGCTCCCATCTGCTCGGCCCCTTTGCGCATCAGCTCGTTGGATTCAAGAATCCAGGAGAGCTCGGCCTTGTAGTAGCCGCGGGAAACGCCGGCGTAGAAAATCTCGGAAAAGAGCATTGAGTCAACACCCCGTCCCTGGTATTGCGGAATTATCCCAAAGGTTATAATTCTGGCTCGGTGGACTTTGTTGCTGACTTTGGTGTGCCAGAGCAGCTTGAGGAGTCCAAAGGGGAGGAGTTTTCCTTTTAGTTTTATAAGGGCCTGATTGATATCCGGCAGGGCCAGGACAAAACCGACCGGCTTTCCTTCGGCCTCGGCAATGATAACTAAATTTGGATCAACCACCTGCTTGAGATTCTTGGCGGTATGGAGGAACTCATCTTTTTCCATGGGGACAAACCCCCAATTGTACTGCCAGGCATCGTTGTAGACATCGTTTATGAGGAGGACTTCGTTATAGAAATCTTTCATGTTGATCGTCCGCATCTTGACCTTGGACCTGGTCTTGAGGTGGTCGACAATCTTCTGTATACGAGGTGGAATATCCTCTTCGGCAGCCATTTCGTAAGCCAGCAGGTCCATTGCCTTTTTCAGTCCGAATTTCTCTGCCAGGCGGGGGAGATAGGGGTGATTGTAAGTCATCATGGCGACCGGAGGGGAGTCGAAACCTTCAATCAGGAATCCACACTCATGGTTGGTGGAGAAACTAACCGGACCTCGCATTTTGGTCATCCCTTCCTTTTTTATGGCAATCATGGCCACTTTCAGGAGGGTTGAGGCGATCTCATAGTCATCGGGGCAGTCAAAAAAGCCAAAAAATCCAACCTGTTCCGCATGGTATTCATTATGGTTGAAATTGATACAGGTGGCGATGCGTCCGACTATTTTTCCATCTCGCCGGGCCAGGAACAGTTTTACCCGAGCGGTCTTATAAAACGGATTTGTCTTCTGGTCAAAAAACTCAAGCCTCTCGGAAAAGAGCGGCGTGACATACTTGGGATCATTTTTGTAGAGCTCGTTGGGGTAGCGAATAAATTGCCGTAATTGTCTCGGTGTTTTTGCTTCAACAACTTCTAGTTTTGACATAGGGCAATTATGAAATCAGTCCCTGTGAGCGACTGACTTTTTCTACCAATTCGACAACCCGATCAAGATGTTCGTCCGTGTGGGTGGCAGTGTATGAAGTGCGAATCATGGCCTGCCCGGGGGGAACAGCCGGAGAAACAACTGGGTTTGTGAAAACTCCGTTCTCAAAGAGCTCTTTCCAGAAAGTGAACGCGTCAAAATCATCACCGACTACAATCGGCACAATCGGGGTGGCGGTATGGCCAATGTTGAGCCCCATGGCTCTGAACTCGCGCTGTATCCGGTTGGCATTCTTCCAGAGCTGTTCCCGTCTTTCTGGTTCGGCCTGAAGGATATCAAGCGCTTTGAGCGCTGCCGCGGCGTTGGCCGGAGGAATCGAAGCGGAAAAGATTAGAGAGCGGGCGCTATGCTTTATGAATTCTACTACCGTCCGCTCACCGGCGACAAATCCACCCAACGAGGCAAACGACTTGGAGAAAGTTCCGGTGGTCAGGGCGACTTCATCAATCAGATCAAAATGCTCGGCGGTACCGGCACCGTTAGGACCAAGGACCCCGACCGAGTGGGCGTCATCGACCATGATCCTCGCTCCAAACTCTTTGCAGACTTCCACCAGTTCCGGGAGTTTGATAATATCCCCTTCCATGGAAAAGACACCATCCACCACCACCAGAATCCCGCCTCGTCCATTACTTTCCCGGGCGATCTTGAGTACCCGCCGACAGTCTTCGATATCATTATGAGCAAACTTCAGCGTCTTGCCATGCGACAGACGGGCTCCGTCTACAATACAGGCATGGTCCTGCCGGTCCAGCACGACAGTATCGTTTTTGCCGACCAGGCTGGAGATAGCTCCAAGATTAGTCTGAAAACCGGTTGAGAAAATGAGAGCTGCCTCTTTATGCATGAACTGGGCCAGTCTCTCTTCCAACTCCAGATGAAGGTCCAATGTCCCATTGAGAAATCGGGAACCGGTGCAGCCGGAGCCATATCTATTGGCGGCGTCAGCCGCGGCCTCTTTAACGCGAGGATCATTGACCAGGCCGAGATAGTTATTAGAGCCGACCATGATGCATTTGCGGCCATCAATTACAACCTCGTCGCCAGGGGCAGATTGAACCGGGCGAAAATAAGGGTAAACACCCTTCTCAATCACTTCTTTGGCTGCGGTATAATTGTAACACTTCTCAAAGAGGTCTGGGAATGCGGTATCAGTCTTGTTTTCGGGCTGCAATTCAACTCCAACTCTGTAAATGAATGACCAAAATAGAATCGCCAAACGAAACTGATTTTATGGCCGTTTGTCAAGTTTTTGGCAGGGGGAAGCTAAGTTTTTGTCACCGGCAGTTTAGGCCGGTTTGAGCCTCTCTCGCCCTCGATTTTATCTATTTTCATCCCGCTGGTCAAATGGATTTCTCAATCTCAATGGCGGCTTCAATGTCCAACCCGAGCCCCCGTTCACGAAGTTTCTCCGCAAGACTCTTCCTGATCCGGGATGACAAAGTCTGACCGAAATTCCCTTTCAGGCTGGTCTTGTCCGGCCGGATGCGAAAAATGGTAACTTCCTCAACCGCTTTATGATACATCTTGTCATCCGGAGAAATCTCGGCGTGAATCCCTTCCGGCTGATGTTTTCGCATCAGGGCTGTCAGGGCAGCCGCCTTCTCCTGGGGTTCATCAACAATAAGTCCTGCTCCCTTGATCAGGGCGGACTTGTAAAACTGGGTGGCCGGGCAGGCGTATTGCTCACTCTGCCAATGCGAAGGAATATAAGCAAACTCCTTGTAGATGCTGAAAGTCACCTTTTTCCCTTGCCGGAAATAGTCATACTTCTCCCCCTCCTGAGCGCCATGAAAGTAAATTGATCCATCACATTCGGCAAAATTGACCGGCACCACCCGTGGGTATCCTTCGGGAGTCACAATTCCGACCTGTCCGACCATAACCGTATCATAGAGCATCCGGAGGTCAGCTTCATTGGTTGATTGATATTCTTTTCGGCGCATTGACAGGAGCGGCTCTTTCTATTTCGGTTTTGTCCCAAAAATGTATGTCATCATATCTTTCAGCGAGACCGGCTCTTCTTTCTCGTTGCCAAGCCCCTCGATATTGACAAAGCCTACTTTCCTGAACATAGCGGCTAACTCATGATATGAGTACATACGAATCGCGACATCAAATGTTTGTTCCTCCCCCTCTTTGATGAAGGTCCACTTGGAGTAGTTGATCGAGTTACTGAAATCGAATTTTCGTGTCTCCAGAACTTTTATGCCATTAAACTCGAACCAATTGCTGGCGCGAAAATTGGCCATAATCCAATCACGATTAATCAGGTGCAGGACAAATTTCCCCCCCGGTTTCAGAGCGGCAAACATCCTTTTCAGGACCAGCAGGTTGTCTGACTCCTTTTCAAAGTAGCCAAAAGATGTCCAGAGATTACCGGCTGCCTCGAACTCGTTCTTGAACTGAATTCGCCTCATATCATTATGAAAAAGCCTGATGGCCAGTTTCTTTTTGCCGGAGATCTGAGCCAGATCGGCCAGGTAGGACTGGGTGATATCAACCCCGGTTACTTTGACCCCGGCTTTGGCCAGGGGGACTGAGATGCGCCCGATTCCACAGGGACAATCAAGGAATTTTGTGCCGTTCTTGAGATTGAGTTTCTTAATCAGGAAACGGACGTGGTCACGGGTTGCTGCGGGACCGGCAACACCAAACAGCGGTTTGAAGGCTGGAAAGAAATCTTCCCACCAGCCAGATTTTTTTTGGCTCATCTCTCCCTCCTAAATGAAAAACAGGGCGATCAGAATAGGCCGCCGCAAAAATCTAAAGAATAAAAGACCGATTAATTTGCAGCCTTGAATTTCTCCATGAAGGCAACCAAATGATCAACCCCTTCCCTGGGGAAGGCGTTGTAGATGGAGGCTCTTATGCCACCGACTGAGCGATGCCCTTTAAGGCCAACCATACCCGCTTCTTTGGCTTCGGCAATGAACTTCTTTTCCAGCTCTTCGTTGGGAAGTCGCATGGTCACATTCATCCAGCTGCGGCTGTCAGTCTTAACGGTTCCGCGGAAGTAGTCTGGATTCAAGTCCATCATCTGGTACAATCGCTCCATCTTGGCTCTATTTATTTTTTCCACAGCCGCCAGCCCACCCTGATCCTTGATCCAGTGCAGGACCAGATTTAAGACGTAGATCGGAAAGCAGGGGGGAGTATTATAAAGCGATTTTTTGTCGGCGTGGGTTCCATACCGGAAGATGATCGGGATGTCTTCTTTACCAGTTTTGAGCAGGTCATCCCGAATCAGAACCAAAGTGACTCCGGAGGGACCGAGGTTTTTTTGGGCGCCGGCATAGATCATCGAGAACTTGGTGAAATCATGCTTCCGCGATGCAATATCCGAAGACATGTCACAAATCAGCGGCGTGTTGCCAGTGTCCGGGAAAGACTGGTACTGGGTGCCAAAGATAGTATTGTTGGAAGTCAGATGAAGATATGCTGCCTTGCTGTCTAATTTTATATCTGACAAATCCGGGATCTGATCAAAATTACTTTCCTTAGAGGAGGCTACCACTTCCACCGTTCCCAACCCCTTGGCCTCTTTGATAGCCTTGGAGGACCAGGCGCCAGTGTCGACATAGGCGGCAGTTTTTCCATCCGGAAGAAAATTCATGGGGAGCATGGCAAACTGGGTTGATGCCCCTCCGCCCAGGAAGAGGACGTGATAGCTGTCATCCAAGCCAAGTAATTCTTTGACGAGCGTTATGGTGTCATCATTGATCTGGTCAAACTCAGGCGCACGATGCGATGACTCCATGATCGACATGCCCGTTCCGCGGTAGTCCAGCATTTCCTGCTGTATCTTCTCCAGCACGGACAGGGGTAGAGTTGCCGGTCCGGCGTTAAAATTGAATACTCGGTTAGCCATTTGAGACCTCTGATATTTCAGTTATCTGTTAACGTACTCAAAAATGATTTTGTCTGCTACTTCGCCAATACGAGTCATATTCTCTTTTGTCGAGGCTCCTATATGCGGAGAAAACAAAGTGTTGGGAGCATCAAAGAGAGGTGAACCATCGGGCGGATCAGAGAGCCAGACATCGGTCGCGTAGCCGCCAAGATGACCATCTTTGAGGGCCTGGGCCACATCCTCTTCGTTCACGCAGCCAGATCGGCCGGTATTGATTATGTACGCTCCTTTCTTACAATTGGCAAGGGTCTCCTTGTTGATCATACCGCGAGTTTCGTCCAGGAGGGGTACATGGATGGACAAATAGTCAGATTCCTGCATCACCTCTTTCAAAGTTGACCGTATCTCAGCAAAGTCAGAGAAATAGACGTCCGGGTGCCAGGCCAGGATTCTCATCCTGAAAGCACGAGCCCGAACGGCCAGAGCGGTTCCAATGCGCCCCATCCCAACTATCCCGAGCGTTTTGCCGTGTAACTCGGTCCGCTTAAGTTCCTTTTTGAGCCATTTTCCTTCCCGCATACTCTGGTCGGCTTTGGCCGTATGATTCGGCAGGGCGATCATCATGGAAAAAGCGAGTTCCGCAACGGCGGTGGTGGAGGCATCGGCCGTGTTATGAACTTCTATCCCCTTGCTCTTTGCGTAGACCTGATCGACATTGTCCAACCCAACGCCGCCCCTTATGACCAGTTTGAGATTGGGGGCGGAGTCAATGTATTCTTTGGTCACTTTGGTTTTGCTTCGGATCAGCACAACCTCGGCTTCGGCGGCACGACTTTTGTCGTCGGTAACATCCCCATACTTGGCCAGCAACTGGGGGAGAGTGGCATCAAACGCATCTGAAATCAAAATTAACATAGTCTATTCCTCAAGAATTTTAGTCTTCAATAATACTTACCACCATGCCGCTGCGCAGCTTGGGTTCAAACCAGGTCGACTTTGGCGGCATAACTTCCGAGGCATCGGCTACGGCCAGCAGCTTCTCCACAGTGACCGGGGCGAGTGAAAATGCCGCCTGCCAATCACCGGAGTCGACCAGCCGTTCCAGTTCCTGGTTGCCGCGAATACCACCAACAAAGTCAATCCTCTTATCCGTGCGAATGTCTTCTATTCCAAGAACCGGCTTGAGAAGGTTTTCATACAGTATGGCCGCGTCAATGCTCTCGGCCGGTCTGCTCTCTGCAAAAGTCCCCGGTCTGGCTTTGAGAACGTGCCATCCCCCACCGGAGTAAATACCCATAGCATGTTCCCCGGACAGCGTGAGCGGTTTGGGCGAAGGGGCGATTTCAAACTTCTTGCCAGCCTTTTCCAGGACTTCCTGCAAACTTAGCGAATTTGTGTCACGGACAATCCGGTTGTAAGGGAGGATGCGGAGTTCGTCATCCGGGAAAATGACATTCAGAAAATAGTTGTATGATTCCTCTCCACTGTGAGACTCGTTCTTTTCTTTGAGGCGACGGCAAACTTCGGAGGCGGCCTCAGACCGATGATGTCCATCGGCAATGTAGAACTCTCTCAGCTTACCAAATTCAGCGGTGAGGGAGGCGATTGTTTTGTCATCATTGATGACCCAAAGTTGGTGACGAACCGAGTCATCCGCCTCAAAATCAACTTCGGGCGCAGACCGGGTGATGTCCGCAAAGGATTTCCTGATGGACTCATTCTGTTTGAAAATTGAAAAGACCGGGCCTACCTGCGCTCCCAGGGTCAGAATATGGTGGGCGCGGTCGTTCACTTTTTCCGGTCGGGTATGTTCATGCTTTTTGATCAGTCCGGCATCATACTCGGCCACCGAGGTCAGACAGACTAAACCGGCCTGACTCTGCCCCTGCCAGGTCAGGCGGTACAGGTAAAGTGATGGCTTTTCATCCCGGATCATGCTTCCTTCGGAAGTCAACCGATCCAGATTCTCACGACCGCGTGCGTAGATTTCGTCGGAGTAAACGTCGGCGGTACTCTCAAAGTCTACTTCCGGCTTGTTGACTCTCAGGAAAGAGAGAGGATTGCTTTTGACTAACTCGCGCGCTTCATCGCTGCTGAGAACATCGTATGGAGGAGAGGCAACTTTTGTTGCCAAATCAGGCCGAGGGCGAAGGCCCCGAAACGACTTAATGACGGGCATAGAAAATCAGCCTTTCCGGTCAAATAGTTGTGAATTATTTCACAACACCTGTCTAATATACTGGCACCTGTCAAAAAAGCAAATGCTATGTATTTGCTGAGCAAATGTATAAACTGGCCGGGGCAGGGGCAAGGCTTATCTGGACTGAAACAGGGTCGGCAGTTCCGGCCCCACTTTGATCCGGCTGTGTGGATGACTATTTGCCCAATCGCCAGAAGAGGAACCCGAGCTCCTGAGCGGCCTCATGTATGATTTGTTCCTTTGGCCGTCCGCCGGAGTGACCCGCCTTGGTGTCGTATCTGAGGAGGATCGGACTCTCTGAACTGTTGGCCTTCTGGAGTATGGCGGTCATTTTGCGGGCATGGCAGGGATCAACCCTCGTGTCATTGTCACCGGTTATGAATAAGACAGAGGGGTAAGGAGTTCCCTCGGTAACGTTTTGGTAGGGGGAATAGGAATAGAGGTATTCAAACTGATCGGCGCTGTCGGCACAGCCGTATTCGGAAATCCAGAATGGCCCCATCAGGAATTTGTGGTATCTGAGCATATCCAGAAGCGGATAGGTGCAGATGACAGCGCTGAACAGATCCGGTCGCTGGGTCAGGGCGGCCCCGACCAGCAATCCGCCGTTACTCCCTCCGCGGATGCCCAGGTGTTTCGAGCTGGTATATCCGTTTTCAATCAGCCAGTCAGCCGCGGCATAGAAGTCATCAAATGTGTTTTGCTTGTTCTCAAACATACCGGCGCGATGCCACTCCTGTCCAAACTCTCCGCCCCCCCGGAGATTCACTGTAGCCAAAATGCCGCCATTATCCAGCCAGGTGAAGTAAGTTGTGGAGAATCTTGGTTTCTGGCTAATATTGAATCCTCCGTACCCGGTCATCAGGGTTGGATTGGCGGAGTTCAGTTCTATCCCCTTTTGGTGGGTTAGGAACATAGGGACGCGCGTACCATCTTTGGACTCAAACCAGACCTGGCGAACAATGATATCATCACTGGCTACATTTATGTTGGGAGAATCAAAAACAGTTCTCTCTCCGACCGAGACTGAGTAGCGATAAATAGTGGAAGGCATATTGTATGAACTGAAGGAGAAAAATATCTCATCGCTGTTCCAATCTCCATGCAGACTTCCGACAGTTCCCACTCCGGGGAAATCTATATCACGGTAGTGACGACCATCCGGCTCGAAAATTGCAATCCGTGACTTGACACTATCAAGATACTGGACACATAGTTTCCCCCCGCTGAGGGTCAGATCCTGCATGACCAGATCAGAATGCGGAACAACCTCTTTGAATTTCCGGACATCCGGGGCGCTAATTTCCCCGACCAGGATGCGACTGTTTGGTGCCTTCCAGTCCGTTCTCAGGAAGACGACATCACCGGCGAAATAGGCATAGAACCTGGCATCGATATCATTTACGAGCGGCTTGAAGGGGCTGTCGGTCGTGAGATCTTTGTAATAGATATCGTTTTTCTGTCCGGCTGAACCGTACCAAACGGTGAGAATCAGGTAGCGTCCATCCGTGCTGATCTCTGAGCTGATGAATTTGTCCCCGGTAAGGGACTGGCCAAAAATGAGTTCGTCTGCGGAGACATCAGTACCGATAATATGGCGAAAGACCCGGGGGCCATTATCATCGAATTTGGCATAGTAGGCAGATTCTTTGTCACGAGTGATAGAGAAACCGGAATAGGCGGCGCGGGGCAGGATATCAGACAGCTCCTGACGGGCGTCCAAATCCATGAACCGAATCTCAGTTTCATCCTGACCTCCGGCACGGAGGTAGAAAGCCAGAAGTTTCCCATCGTGAGAGATGTCTTCTATCCCAACACTAACCGAGTGATCTTCGCTGAGTTCATGGGGGTCAATCAGCGCAATATCCTCGCCGTTGAGTGAGTCGCGCATATAAAGTACCCAGAGGTCCTGGTCGGCTGCCTGTCGGTAGAGAAAATAGCGTCCGCCGGTTTCGCCCGGTTTCGCGCGGTGTGGTGATTTTGTCAATATGCATCAGTTCTGAAAGTCGATTCTCCAGCTTATCCATCATGGGGAGTCTCTCAAAAACCGCCAGGGTGTATGAATTCTGCCGGTCAATCCAGGTACGAGTCTCCGGGCTTTGCTGGTCTTCCAGCCAGCGATAGTTGTCTGTTATCTCATGGCCATGGAGAGTATCTACAACCGGAACTATTTCCGTCAGCGGTGGGGCAGGCAGATCAGATTGGGCACAACTAATAATTAGTACGGCCAGAAGAAACAGGGCTAAATAATTTGCCGCTGGTTTGAGATTGGCTGGTGATATCATGGTTTCTCCAACGAGAGGGAGTGGTTTGTTATATTGAATAAATTATAAGGCGGAGTCAAAGGTCTGTACAGTGATATGTGCCAAAAAAAAGGCCGGGTGAAGACCCGGCCCAAAAAAACATAGTAGCGCAAAGCTCTATTTCATATGCTTGCTGACCAGTTTGGTCATCTCAAACATGGAAACCTGCTTTTTGCGGCCGAAGATTTTTTTCAGTTTATCATCGGCGTTGATCATGCGACGATTCTTGTCGTCCTGAAGTTTGTTCTTTTTGATGTAAGCCCAGAGCTTCTTGGTTACTTCAGTCCGAGGAATCGGCTTGCTTCCCACAACGGCACCTAAGTCAGCCGACAAATTCATCGGGCGCATAAAAGCGGCATTTGGTTTGCGCTTGGTAGCTTTCTTCTTAGGGGCAGCTTTCTTTTTGGGAGCGGCTTTCTTTTTGGGAGCGGCTTTCTTTTTGGGGGCAGCCTTCTTAGGGGCAGCCTTTTTCTTAGGAGCAGCCTTTTTCTTAGGGGCGGCTTTCTTTTTGGGGGCAGCCTTCTTCTTGGGGGCAGCCTTCTTTGCGGCAGCCTTTTTCTTCGGGGCAGCCTTCTTGGCAGCAGCCTTTTTCTTGGGGGCAGCTTTCTTTTTGGCTACGGTCTTCTTCTTGGGGGCAGCTTTCTTTTTGGCTACCGTCTTTTTCTTGGGTGCAGCCTTCTTGGTGGGTTTCTTTTTTGCGACTGTTTTCTTTTTTGCCGCCGGTTTCTTCTTTGCTACTGCCATCGTGTTGCTCCTTTAGCGATGGGTTGATTATTGGTAATTGAGTCTTCTTTCTCAATCTCACTCAGGGGATTGTCAACGTTGCGCGTTTGCATTTCCCAGAGCCGCGTGAAATCTAATTCTTTTTTTGAAATCTACGCAATAAAAAAGTTCACTATTAACAATAAAAAATCAGGTATTTTCATAGGGGAATCGGGCCCTTCCGAACAGATTCAACCCCGGTTGAGTTCAATCACCGGCGCCTCAGCGGGACAGTTCAGACGGAAGGGGAACCAGTGACCCATGCCAGCCGAAGTATACAACCGGGAGTCCTTCATCCGGTATTCTCCCCAGAGATACCGATCCGGCCAGAGAGACTCAAAGGCAGAACGCCCGAAGAGGCCGATCTGTCCACCGTGAGTGTGACCGGCCAGGGTCAGGTTTACCCCGTGCCGGGCGGCAACATCAAGCGCATCCGGCCTGTGGCTCATCAGGATGGAGAAGTCATTTCCACCTGACTGGCTCAGGGTCTTCTCAATAGTCCGCTCAAAGAAGGCAATATCCTTGGCGCCCATCCTCTGGGGATCATCCAGTCCGCCTATGAATAGTGATGTCGCGCCAACCTGAATGGAGGTAGCTTCATCAACAAATAGGGGGACGGTGTGTCGGTCATAAATATTGCGTACCTTCTTAATTCCGCGAAAATACTCATGATTTCCAAGGGTGGCGTAAGCTCCATCCGGGGCACGGAACTGCTCCAGCCGCTTCAGTATATCCGGCAGAAGAGCCAGGTCATCGGCCACATCACCGGTCATCAGAATCAGATTCGGTTTCAACCGGGCCGCTTCGTCCAGAACCTGCTCCACTGTCTCCAGGGTCACGTAGTGCCTCAGGTGTAAATCTGAAAGGTGGAGAATACGATACCCAACCAGATCATCCGGTAGACGGGGGAAGCTGATTTTTTTCAGTTCCACTCGCACTGATCCAAGAGCGCTGGTCATTCCGGCAACCCCGCCAGTCATGGTAAGAATGGGCAGGGCCGCAGCCGCTCCCTGAAGGATCAATCTCCGGTTTGGATTGATCTTTTCCTGCTCGGGGAGTTTTCTACGGCTGGCGAAATAGTCAATAAGCTTCTGAATGAGATGAACAATTCCTGATAAAGGGAGTGAGAGCATGAGCCCGACTTCCAGAATGAAAGTGAGCATGGCCAGTCCGGCCGCCGGGTAGGCCACCAGGTCCATCGCATAATATTCCCCCACAAACCAGGTGACAACCATGACAACCCCAAAGAGCGGAAGAGACCAGGCGGCTCTTCGGATCAGCTTCTTCTGCCACCAGGCGCGATTGAGAAATCTGAGCAGGAGAAGTTCCAGCAGGCCGATGACCAGTATCGCCACAACTCCGAATATGAGAGGAAACAAACTTCGCATAATCTCCCCGATGCTTTAATCCATTCAACCAACGATCAACAAATCGAACTCAGCCCGTTTCAGATTCGACTGTCCCAGGTTAGCCTGTTTCAGGTTATACGGTAGAAGTTCTGATAAGTTGATCCAATGATGGCCGGTCACTAACGTTTGTCCCCCGGGGCTACTTCCGCCAGACGGCTGGCCTCAGTACGATCAGTACCGTGAAAATCTCCAAACGTCCCAGCAGCATAGAGAGAATCATGATCCACTTGCCGGGAATAGGAATCCAGCCGTAGTTCTCCATTGCGCCGACTCCGGCCAGACCGGGGCCGATATTTCCGATTGTTGCTATTGAGCAGGCGACCGCAGTCGTGATGTCCGGGACAAAGAGAGTCATAATAGCTGCCGTCACAATAAAGAGACCAATAAAAAGTATCACGAACGAGACGACATTTATCAGATGTCCATCATCAATCGGTTGGCGACCCAGCTTAAGAGGGGCCACCAGTCTTGGCTGGGTGACTTTGCGCAGCTCCCTCAGCGCAACTTTGGCTACAATCATTATCCTGACGATTTTTATTCCCCCTCCGGTAGACCCGGCACAGCCGCCAAAAAACATCAGGAAGACCAGTAGAAAGCGGAGGAAGTCCGGCCACATATCAAAGTCGGCCGTGGCAAATCCGGTGGTGGTGACAATCGCCAGGGTCTGAAACGAGGCCACCCGGAAGCTGTTGTAGATTCCCTTGATCTGATCGCTCTGGTCATTGTAATGCTGGTGGAATTCGGCCGGGCTCATCCGCTCGTGACGGAAATGCTCGGCAGCGGCTTCTTCCGGGGCCAATCCACTGGTGTTAAGGATAAATGTTGTGATCAGAATTGTGATCAGGATCGTAGCGGTATAGAAAATGAACTCACGATTATATTTGAATGATTTGAAATCTCCCCGAAGAGCCCGGAAGTGCAGGAGGAAATTAATTCCGGCAAAGTACATGAAGATAGTGACAACCCACTCAATGTAGTCAGAGTGAAAGGAAGCTATGGAAGCATTGCGAGTGGAGAATCCGCCCGTTGCCATAGTTGCGAAAGAGTGGCAAACAGACTCAAACAGGCCCATGCCGCCAAACATCAGAAGGGCGGTTTCAACTGCCGTCAGGAGAAGGTAAACGCCCCAGAGGATTGAAGCAGTGTGGGCCAGTCGCGGAAAGAGCTTTTCCGTTGTTGGGCCGGGTACTTCCCCCCGGAACATCTGGTAGCCAACCACGCCCATAGCGGGGAATATTACCATGGCCAGAGTTATAATCCCCATGCCGCCAAGCCAATGGGTCAAAGCCCGGAGAAAGAGAAGGGAACGGGGGACAGATTCTACATTGGAAAATATGGTGGCGCCGGTTGTGGTAAAGCCGGACATGACCTCAAAAAAACCATCGGAGAAAGCGAGCAGGATTGAACTATAATCCCCGCCCAGCGAAGCAAAATAGAAAGTGAACGGGATACTGCAGACAAACGAGAGGGATATCCATCCAAATGTTACAATCGCGTATCCTTCCTTTATCCCCTGAAGGTGTTTACCTGATTTGAAAACCACCGAAGCGGTGGTTCCGATGACAAGGGCAACCAGTATGGCTACCAGAAAGCCGGAGATCTCCGGAACATTCAAGAATGATCCAAGTTTTCCTTGAGGAAGATCAAAAAATGCGAGTGAGAGCGGCACCAACAGGAGCAGTCCGATCACCTGCATCAATTTGCCAATCGCATATCCTACCGCCGTCTTATGCAATGCTCAACTCCGTTTGAAAATACCATGCGGTCTGAAGAGCTTGGAAACAAATGAGAAATTCTTCTGGTGCGTTATCACAATGACATGATCATTGACCTTGATCTCAGTCTCTCCCTCCGGAATAATCAGCTTATCCTCCCGGGCAATGATCCCAATGATTGATCCCTTTTTGAGCTTGGTCGCGATATTCTTAACCTGCATGCCGGCAATCTCGCTATCGGAGGTAACAATGAATCGAAGAGCCTCGATATCGACATTAGACAATTTGACTTTGGCCCCGATATGTCCGCGTGTAACCGTCTCAAGGATTTCTCTGGCCGTGGTCAAACGAGGGTTGATGACATGGTCTATCCCGATTGATCTGAACAATCGGTCGTGGTGGCTTTCAGTCGCGGTTGTGACGACTTCGTGAGCCCCTTCCGCTTTAGCCAGCAGGGCCGAGAGCATATTGTAGTCGGACTCGTCAGAGACGGCCAGGAAAAATGAAGCGTTCTCAACATTCATTTCCTGCAGCAGTTCTATCTGGGTGCAGTCACCATGGATGACTTCCACATTGTCTACCAGCGATGCAACTCTTTCGGCGTGTTCCCGTTTAGGGTCAACATAGGTGACATGATACTCGGTTTTGTCCAGCGCCTGGGCCAGTTCAAGGGTGGAGAAAGAACCACCGGTCATTATGATTTTTCTGTTCTTGACCTCAATTCCGACCAGCTTCAAGTACCGATCCAGTGATTCTCTGGGGAAAAGGGAATAGAGCAAGTCACCCGGTTCAATTCGGGTGTTGCCATCGGGGATCATTCCAACCCCCTGGCGGACGATAGCGGCAAAAAGCACCACATAGGGAGATATCTCGGCTCGAATTTCTCGGGGTGTTTTCCCGACAATCTCCATATTCTCAGAAATATTGTGTCCCCGCATGAGAATACGGCCGTTTTCAAAATTGGCTGAATCAACCGCGTGGGGAGTCTCCACATATTGAAGCACCTGATCAACCAGGGCTTTTTCCGGATGGATAACAGTTGTGATGCCAAGTTTCTGGAGGTCCATGACCGAGTTAGCCTCCGCAAACTCCCGTCCCCGAAGTCTGGCAATGCGATATCGGGCGCTATGCTGCGCGGCGACGGCACAGACAATCATGTTGACTTCGTTACTCGGGGTGACGGCCAGAACCATATCCGCTCCGCTAATCCCGGCTTCTTTCAGGATTGAAGGGGAGGTCCCGGAGCCATTGATAATCTGCAGGTCGAGTTTCTCCGACAACTGCTGACACAGTTCGGCATTGGACTCAATTAGGGAAAGATGGTGCTTATCTCTCAGCAGTTGCTCGGCCAGCGAGTGGCCGACCACTCCGCCACCCACTATTATTATCTTCATTTGCTCTCTGCTTTCAATTTTACCGTCATCATACGGCCTGTTTCTAACGGCCCCAATAACAGGAAGCGGACCCGGCTTGGCAATTATTTTTACTCAAGCTGTCTACCCCTTCCGCAGGAGACAATTATGAGAGCCACCCGGTGATTGGGAGTCAAAACAGCCCTTGATATCAACCAGATTCATTTGTATCGTGCGATTATGAAAGGGAAATCAGATGAGTTACAGCCGGATGACGGCAAGAGACCTTTTCGCTTTCGGAAGTACCTGAAATTCCCCCGTTCATTTGCTGAAGTCAAGCAGATGGGTTGGAAATTTATTCTGCTTTTTATCCTATTTTACCTGATTCGAGACAGTATTCTCTATCTGCTCATTCCCTATCTGATTTACAAGGGGGTCGTTGCCGGTTAACGGTCAAATCCCAGCCGGGCGACAATTGTCCGGTGATCCTGCAAAATTTTTCTGCGTTCCTGCTCAATAACCTGATGCTCCAGTTTCATCTGTACCAGCGCTTCCTGCGACTGCTTCAGTTCCCAGAGAATCTCCCGCTCACTCATCTGCCCACTGTCCATCTGACTGGAGACCGCCAGGGCGTGGCGAATCAGTTCCTTGTGCTTATTGCGTATTTTCCGATGGACCTTGAACATTGCCTCATGTGCCGACCTGATCATGGCATGATCCCCCCGGTTGCCCAATTTGTGCACCGCGTAAGCATGCTCTTTGGCCAGCGTCCGGTCATCGGCCTCCGCCTGTCGGCATCGTTCCTCAAAGAGACGTTCTTCTTCGACAAACTGGCCTAAAATCTCATGTAACCGTTTCCGGATATCTTCGGATTGATCGTTCATTTCGGGCCTTATTACATAGAGGAATGAGTCTATTATAGTATTGCACTTGGAATGTAGTTATGCAATGACAAAAGCAGGATGAAGATGGGATGTGTCGTGATTGTTGAAACTGAAGCTGATATTGAAAGAGAGGATGACTGTCGTCACCCTCTCTTGTGAAAACCAATAATGTGGCTATGTCGCTTAGAAGCCGTAGATTTCTGAGTATTTCTCAGTCATATAATCAATCAACGGTTTGTGCGACAGCTCTTTGCCGGTCACTCTCTTGCCGAGATCGGTAGCCCGGTAGCGGCCGCCATGCTGATGGATTTTCTCCTTGAGCCAGTTGCGCAGGGTCAGGAATTCACCCCGTTCAAACTGATCGTAAATATCCGGCATCTCTTTTTTGGCTTGGTCAAAGAACATGGCCGAATAGAGATTACCAAGACTGTAGGTGGGGAAATAGCCCATCAGGCCAGCCGACCAATGGACATCCTGGAGACATCCGTTGGCGATATTGTCAACCTTGATACCGAAATATTTCTCAAAACGGCTGTCCCACTCGCCCGGGATATCGGCGACTTTGATCTCCCGTTTCACAATTGCCCGCTCTATTTCAAAGCGGAGCAGAATATGCAGGTTGTAGGTAGCCTCGTCAGCCTCGACCCGGATGTACGAAGGCTGAACATCGTTGATAGCGCCATAGAAATCATCCAGTTTAACATCTCTGAGCGATTCTTTGAAAACACGCTGGGCCTGGGGGAAGAAGTATCTCCAGAATGATTTGGAGCGCCCAACCTGGTTCTCCCACATCCGTGACTGTGATTCATGGAACCCGAGCGAAACAGACTCACCAACCGGTGTCCCAAAATGCTCTTCCTTGTTAATCCCCATCTCATAGAGGGCATGACCGGCTTCGTGCATGGTACCGAACAGGGCATCATTGAGCCGATTCGGATTGTAGCGGGTGGTGATTCGGGTATCGCCGGGGCCAAAGCCGGAACAGAACGGATGGGTGGTGATATCGAGCCGACCGGCATTGAAATCAAATCCCATTGCAGCCGCGACCGACTCACCAAAGATTTTCTGCTTGTCGACATCGTAGGCACGCTCAACAATAGATTTGTCCGGCTTTTTGGGTGCGCCCTTGATTTTGTCCAGCAGGACAACCAAGTCATCGCGCAGTCCGCCAAAGGCGGCCTCAACATCGGTTACCGTTGTCCCCGGCTCATAGTCATCAAGCAGGGCGTTGTACGGTTCACCTTCGTAGCCGTACGCTTCGGCTTTCTGGATTGTCAGATCAATTACTTTCTCAAGGTTGGGGGCAAACATCTTGAAATCTTTTTTTGCTCGCGCTTCCTGCCAGACACCCTGGGCAATCGAAGTTTCCTTGGAAATCGCTTCAACCAGATCGGTTGGCAGTTTGGTCTGCTTGTCATAGGCCCGTTTTAGTTCGCGGACATTGGCTGCTTCAATAGAGTCCGGGTCCTTGACCAGATCAGAGTTTTCGAGTTTGTTCAGCCACTCGCCAATTTTGGGGCTGGTGAACATTTCATGATACATGGCCGAGATGAGACCAAGCTGGTCGGCGCGATGTTTCTGGCCGCCGCGCGGCATGTAGGTCCGCTCTTCCCATCCGAGAACTGATGCACAAGAGCCGAGGGTGGCAATTTTGCGGCATTCGGTAGTCAGTTGCTTATATACATCCTGTGGTGACATACGTTGTTCTCCTTATGAAAATCTGTTTTCACATTCCAAAGTCATAGTTTTGTAGACGGAGAAGATACTCAAAAGTTCCCCTGGTGGCAAGGTGGCGCGGCCACCGTTTTCTTAGTGTCTTGTGAACGAGGATCGAGTTACCTGGCGGCAGACGTCTCCGTCTGCATGACCGTTATTAACTTCCCGTAGGTCAGGTTCCCAACCGGCTCCAACGGATTGAAACCGGACAATCTCTGCCCGTATCCGCTACAAATAGATTGCGCGCTCAAGTAAGTTTCGATAATTTGCATAACATAGCGTGATAATACTGATCAAAAATCTATAAAAGCACTGAAAGTGAGAACTAAGTTATGATCAAGAGACTATCAATTCTGGGATTTGTTGCCACTCTGTTGCTGGCTGGAG
>JARGFS010000059.1 GCA_029211095.1 bacterium
ACACGATCAACTGAAGTTGACCGCAAGACCCAACGCAACGAATGACTACTTTATCAACAAGCCATAAATGGTGGGCTACCCGTCTGGCATGACTAAGGTGACGGGGACAGCCATCCTACCAATCCATAATCACTTAACAGAAACTACAGTTCTGCCGATAATCCAATTGATGGACCATATCTGCAAACAGACAGTAAATAGCAGGATTTCGGGCCAGTCAGGGTACTCCCTGTTTGAGCTGGTGATCGTAATTGTAATCATTAGCATTCTCGCTACGGTGACGCTGAAATCACTCAAGTCATCGGTAGAGGTGGCTCGGGTCAGTGAAACCAAAGCCGAACTGGATCGACTTGCCACCGCCATTGCCGGTGATCCCAAACTTGTTACCGCCGGAGTCAGAACAAGTTTTGGCTACGTGGGGGATGTTGGAGCCCTGCCGCCCAATCTTGAGGCCTTAATCTCCAACCCCGGCGGCTACGCAACCTGGGACGGTCCCTACCTCCGGGATGAATTCTACAATTCAACTTCTGCATCCGCCTATTCTTTTACAATCGATGCCTGGGGTGCACCGTATAGCTACACAGGTTCAGTTACGATCAACTCAAGCGGCGGCGGGAGTAATATCACCCGAGCCATCGCCAACAGCGGCGCCGAGCTTCTCTCCAACAACCTGCATCTTACAATAACGGATAGTGACGGATCGCCGCCGGGGAATTCCTACAAAGATTCCGTGCGGGTTATCGTCACCTACCCGGATGGAAGTGGATCATATTCCACACCTGTCAGTTTCCCTGCCTCCGATGGATCGGTTCAAGTTGACTCGTTGCCAATCGGATCACACTTAGTCCAACTGGTTTACCTTCCTACCAATGACACTATTGTTCACCGGGCGACAATAAATCCGGGACAGGATTATTACGCTGAAATCAGGTACTTTGAGGATGTCTGGTAACATGCTGACTAAGATCAAATCAGAAGCCGGTATGAGCTTGATTGAGTTGACGGCCATTATCATTGTTGTTGGAATCCTTACTTCCATGGCCATGCAATCAATGACGGTTCTTGTCGAAGATGTCCGTCAGGTAGGCACCGAAAGGGAACTGGAAGAACTCTCTGTTGCTATTGTCGGTGACCCTGATATCACACAAAATGGTCTCAGGGCCGATTTCGGCTACGTTGGCGACATTGGCAGTTTTCCCCCTAACCTCTCCGCCCTGCAGAACAACCCCGGCGGCTTTGCCACCTGGGCCGGCCCGTATACAAAACCCGGACTAAATCAGGATACGCTCGGTTACAAAACCGATGAATGGGGGTCGGCTTACAATTACTCCGGCGGACTTTCCATAACTTCCACCGGCAGCGGAACAACAATTACCAGGAAAGTCGCCGATGCCTCTTCGGATTATCTGCTCAACCATCTCAACGGTACTATTCGCGATGCCAACGACTCCCTTCCGGGCGCCATCTACCGCGACTCGGTTCAGATCAAGATTACAGTCCCCAACGGCGCTGGCGGGACCGTCACCAAACAGTACGCGCCCAATGCGGCCGGTGCCTTCACCCTTGACTCTCTTCCTGTTGGAATTCATTCGCTTGATCTGATCTATGTTCCCGACAACGATACCCTGCATCGTTTCCAGACGATTTTACCCCGCCACAAAAGTGCGGTCTCTTATGCCTTTGCGGATGGTTATTTTTCCGGCGGTGGCGGCGGACCAACCAGTAGTTCTGAAATTCTATATCCGGTTGGCGTTGGCACTTCCTCGCAGCTACTTGATGAAAATTGCGCGGTCAACTGGCAATGTGTGGATGAAGTAACTGCAGACGACAACAGTACTTTTGTTAAAGGAGAGGGTAGCGGATGGAATCGTGACTCGTACGATACCCAGAATTCGACTGTCAGCACAGGTACAATTGACAGTGTTGTTGTCTATATGGTCGTTGTGGGCTCCGGCGGTGGAAAAAAAGCAAGTACTTCCCTGGACGTTTCCGGCAGCTATTATGATGGCTCTGAAATTAATCTAACGTCAGTTTCTTCCTACACAACATACAGCACCACCTACGCCGTCAATCCGAATACGTCCTCTGAATGGAGTTGGACCGATATAGACGTACTACAGGTTGGCGTTCAGTTGAAGAAGGAAGCGAAATGCACACAGGTATATGCCGAGGTTTTCTATACAAACTGAGCGTAGTATGAGAACTACTAGTATCAACAAAACCAGCGGATTCACACTGATCGAAATAGTGATCGCAATAGTTATCGCCGGTATTCTGGCCACGGTAGCCATGCGTTCACTGAAGCCAATCACGGAAACAGCGCGGATAGAGGAAACCAAACGGGAGATGACCCGGCTGGAGTATGCCATAATCGGGAATCCGGAACTCAACAACAACGGGGTCAGGTCAAACTTTGGATACGTGGGAGATGTTGGCAGTCTTCCCCCAAGTCTTGACGCGCTCACTTCCAATCCCGGCGGATACGGCAGCTGGAACGGTCCGTACATCAGCTCAAGATTCGTACAAATGGCCGATGACTTCAAAAAGGATGCCTGGAGTCAGCCGTACAATTATTCAGGCGTCAATATCACATCATCCGGTTCGGGTGGAAGCATGGTTCGGAAACTGGCTACCACAACCGACGAGTTGCTCAACAATACTGTCTCCGGTGCAATCGCGGACCTTAACGGCAGTCCGCCCGGAAGCAGTTTCAATGATTCCCTGGCAGTGGTTCTGGTCCACCCGGATGGTTCCGGCGGAACATCGGTCCGTACCTCCGCGGTAGATGCTGCCGGCCAGTTTAGTTTCTCTTCAGTCCCAATTGGCAATCATGACATCTCGGCCCTTTATATTCCGACAGCGGACAGCCTGAAACGTTTCGTGGCGATTGCTCCGGCTTCATCGCCCCATCTCCTCCTGAAATTTGACACCGCCTATTTCAGCCCGTCCACCAGTCCCGTCGGTGGCGGAAGTGGCGCACTCGAATATGTCGGTGGATCAGCGGATGTCGGCGGGGGCAGTTGTAACGATCTAACTTTTGAAGTGCAAAACACTACTGGCAGTCCAATCACACTGTCAACCATCACCGTCACATGGTCATCCCCAACTGCTTACTTCAAGGAGGTCGAATTTGATGGCGAGGATGTGTTTGAACGCTCCAATCCGCGGGCTTCATCAGGGGAGCTTATTACTTTCGACAGTCCACAGACAATCGCCGCAGGCTCAACCGCAGAGGTCGAATTAGAAGGGTTCAAGCAGAACCCGACTGGCGGACCGAACGCTAACATGAGTAATGTGGATTTCACGGTTGAGTTCTCTGATGGTTCAGTTATCACTTTCAACAGTGGGGCCTGCTGATGAAAACCAGAGCCAGACATCAGACCGGATTCACCCTTGTTGAACTGGTGGTCATAATCGTACTGATCGGTATTGTTGCTTCGGTGGCCGCGCGAAAAATGCTCACCACAGTGGACAACAGTAAGTACGAACATACCAAAAAGGAACTCGATCATCTTGCCTGGGCAATTACAGGCAACCCGAATCTCTTTGACAACGGGGCGAGAACGGACTTTGGCTATGTTGGTGATGTTGGTGCTTTTCCTCCGAACCTTGACGCTTTGATAACAAATCCCGGTGGCTATGCCACCTGGGGAGGGCCGTACGTTATCGGCGGAAGAACCACCGATGATTTCAAGCGGGATGCCTGGAACACAGTCTACAGTTATGCGGGGACGACCCTCCGTTCAACCGGGTCCGGTTCCAATATCGACAAGCTCTTCGCGACCTCCGGCGCGGCCCTTCTGTCCAATACTGTCAGTGGTATATTTATTGATGCCGCCTCGCAGGCACCGGGGTTGATATACATGGATTCCTGTTCCGTAAACCTTGTCTACCCGGACGGAACCGGTGGCATGGCCACAGCCAGCACCACTCCTGATCGGCACGGGCTCTTTTCTTTTTCAAACATTCCAGTTGGGAATCATGAACTGAGTCTGATTTACATCCCCGATAGCGACACCACCCTGATCAATGTCTGCGTTCTTCCGGGCAAGGATGTCAAACTGGATATAGTCTTCCCGGCTGATCTGTTTTAATATGTTCGATATTTCTGAGTGGCCTGAAGACCACTTTGTTCTGAACCTGTAAAGGAGATCTCCTGACAATTACTCTAATACGGTTGAAATCTGTTGTCCTAAGTCACCCTGAGCTTAGTTGAAGGGTGATTTGCAGTATTGGAACAACCATGTTTCGACAAGCTCAGCATGACTTGGTACAACCGTACGGTGTCTTGATAATGGATGGCCGGGTCAAATTTGCTTTGAACGGGATTCACAATTCAATCACGCCCAAACAAGTATGAACGTGCCACTAGTGGTTTTAGTCAGCAGCTAAGGACTGACTTTCTCCAGCACAATTTTCAGACTTACTTCGCTCTCACTGGTCCGAGTGTAAGGTACAACCGCTGACTTATACCCTGCCTTCCAGCAGTATAGTGTCATTGGTGGTGTAGAAAGCTCAAAATTCTGGAAGTTAGTAATAGTATCAAAGGTCGAATCATCAATTTGGACTTCAAAACTATCCGTTTCCAAAGCCCATCCAATTCCTTCGGGCAGGAGTTGCGGGAAACTATCGATCATCACAAATGGAGAATCGACCTGAAAAGACAAAATTGGGAATGGCTCACTATCGTTAACCGGGTCCCAGCGAAGTCCCCAAGTAGTGCTGTCAAGCCTGCTCGCCTGAATCTTGTATTTGTAAATACCATTTCCCAAATCAGAGGCATCCCAGAATACTGATTGCTGTCCGGCATCCCGATCACCAACGAGCCTCTTTCTGACCACACCTAAGTAATCTCTTATAGAAAGCAAATACTCAGAAGAATCTGGAAACTTAAATTCCGATACTATAGAATCCTTAAACAACTCCATGTTGATGTTGAACGAGTCTCTCAGAATCTGTGGAGTAGGTAAACCATCGTGAGATAAAACTGCCGTAACATCAGACAGAGGGGAACCAGATTCGTCAACTGCGCTAATTTTCAAACTAACATATGGTGATAGAACAGGACTATTGACCAACTCATCTTCATCATCTGAACATCCCAGAATCACCGATAACGTTAGCATTGCTCCTATTATGAAACAGAAGATCGCCCTTCGCAACGAGACGTTGTGTTTGAGTCTGTCGCTTGGTTCGTTCATCAAATCAATATAACGGCCCATTCTTGATGGTCAAGTCTATTATCAGCCGCCATTGGTTTTGCGAGCTATACAGGATTAATTTGTCAGGAGGCCAGGCCTCCCGACCGACACTGAATCTTGCCCGGCTGAGTCTGCCTGTTTCAAGACTCAGTAATAGTCAGATGGATGTTCCGCTTCTTTAGCTCCGGTATAAACAGCTCCGGTTTCACGGCTACTTCCTGCGGAACACAACCAAGTTCCGTTATCTCCCCCCCGGCAGCCATACAGGCAATAATTGTAGCCGGGAACGAAGTTGTTCGCATCATGGCGGTCAGTGCCTCCGGGCTCTGCTGCCGATCAACAATCTCATAGACCAGCGTCTTGAACTCACCCGCCTTCTCCCCTTCAAAGGTCAGCCGAACCAGGACCATGTCAAGATCGTTAAACGTTAACTTCTTATCCAGAACGGCCTTTAACAGGGCGCGCGGTTCCACCTTCTGCCCGGCAACTTCAATCTCCTGCCTCGAAGCCAGACCTATCTCCAGCATCGGCTTGAACAGCTGGCAGTGTCCGGGATAACGGATGGTCTTGTAGTCCAGAAAGTCAATTTTGCCGCCCAGTGTTTCTGGCAGGGTCGAAGTCCCCCCCGAAGTATAAAACGCTTCCAGTTTACCGATACCGTCGAATTCCAGAAGTTCAACTTCGGTCATCGGCTCCACTCTCTTTTTGGCGCCGTTCTCAAGAATAACGCAGGGCTCCCAGTACTCATTGATGAGGCCCTCGGCAGAGAAAACCATCTGGTAGTTCAGGGGTGGGCGTGGTGACTGGGGCAACCCACCGACTCTGATTCTGAGTGATTCCGGCTTGTCAAATCGGGTCAGTCCATCCATAGCCAGCACAGAGACCATGCCGGGGGCCAGACCACAGTCAGGGATGACAACCACTCCCGCCTCTTTAGCTTCATCATGCATGGACAATTGCTCTTTGACCACATCATTGTTGCCACCCAAGTCCATGAAGTGGCATTTCGACTTGATGGCCGCCTTGGTCAGTCCGGGATTGAATTTGTACGTGACGCAAGAAATAGCCGAATCATAGGCCTCAAAAATCTCTTCGGCAGCAGCTTCATCCCCGGCGTCAAATTTGGCTGATTTTGCCTTGCCGGAACCATACTGGGTGGCCACGCTGTGAGCCAGATTTTCATTGATATCAAACAGACCAACTTCGGAAACGGCCGGATTATTCCCCAGGTCATAAACCGCCGCCCGGCCCATCAAACCAGCCCCTATCACCGCAATTTTCATTTATCTCTCCAAGTTTTTCTGTCTCGTATTTGTATTCAGACAATCAATTTCATTCGGTCGGAAAAGCAAGAAAAATAAGGAGATTGCTCGAGTCAATCAGATGGTCAGTCGACAATATCAGTAACGGAATTATGAAAGGCAATAGGCGTGACGACTACTTCGACAAAACATCATAAGCCGCAAACTAACCAGGCAGAACCAAAAGTCAAACTTGATTCTGAAATCCTTGAGAAAATGAGGCCTTTTCTGGCCCATTGCCTCACCCTGAACCATGATATCAACAACCCCCTGACCGGGGTGATTGGATACACGGAGTATGTCCTGTCTGAGCCGGAAGGGCTTTCCAAAGATCAGATTGCATTGCTGCAAGAAGTAATGAAGTGCGGCGAGCGAATCCAGCGCCTGGTGTCCGCCTTAGGGGATGAAAAGGCTGCCCTGGCTAAAGAGATTGATGTCAAAGCGCTTATTGAATCCGGTTCAGATTAAATCATGATCTTTCCGGGTTAGATCAACTGGTTCATTTTCCGAACCAACCACTCCAGCGAGAGAGCCAGAATTATTGTCAGCAATAACCAGGTCTTGTTCCAGAGCACGATTTCTCCGGATTCATCGACCACAATTGCCGCGGTTGGCATCTGCTCCAGCGCCTGATCAAATTCATTGACCGAAAAATAGCTGCCCCCGGTGGCCTGGGCCAGAGCGGTTAACAGGGCCGGATTGCCGGACTGATCAAACTGCTCCAATGAGAATCTCTCCACCAGCACCTCCCCTTTGCTTTCAGACAGGATGCGCCCATCTTTTTCGACCGTCCCGACAAAGGAGTATTTCCCCGGCTCTACGTTATTGAACTCGGCCCGATACTTACCCGGATCGGTCGGGACAAGATCAGTTTCAAGCCGTCGGCTGGAGTTTCCTTCTGACTCAAGAACAACCGTCCCCATCGCGGCCGGGATTGGCCGGTATCCCTGGTCAAATACAAATCCATCGAATCCTACCGTTTCCCCCCGATTGTAAACCTGCTTATCCGGTACCACCCGGATCGGGTCCAGGTCATCTTTGACCGTCAGCCAGCCAGCCAACGACTGCAAAAACTGATCATATTCTTTTTCGTCCGATCCAAACCCGACATTGGCAAATCCCCAGGTCCAGATGGGCAGTGCCGCAGTGGCATATAATTTACCCGGCCCAAACCGTCTTGAACCCATCAAAGGCAGTCCGGCTTCGGACGGATTGGCGCTGCTCCTGTTTACCAGGAGAATTGCCTCCGGATGGACCTGATCGCACTCCACCAGCACCTTGAACGGCGGCAGTTCCGCCCAGGCCGACCTGATGGAAGTCTGATCTTCGGCTAACCGAACCGCGGGATGAAACAGTTGTCCTTCGACCGGCGCTCCATGAAATTCGACAAATCGGGCCGGTCGCTTGCGGCTCTGGTAAAACGGAAGAAGATTGTTGAACCATTCTACCGGTCCCTGCTCAGCAAACCGTTCACCCAGAAGAACCCAAGCCGCCCCTCCCTTTTCTGACAAGAAGGAGCGAATTATCTCCTGTTGACCGGCCAGTGAATTTGGGTTAGGATCATGCAGAATAAGCAGGTCATAACGGTTTAGTTCCGTCTGCCGGGTGGGAAAGCGGACGCCCAGATTTCCCGCCTTGCCCGACAGGACAGACAGGTCCACTTCGTACTTGTCCGATTGGTCTAAAAACCGCCTGAGGAAACCGACCTCATAGTCCGGACTCTCGGTAGCCAACAGGACCAACAGCTTGCTCTTGAGCACCTTGACCGCAAACGAGCGGGAGTTGTTTCCTTCGTTCTCTTCCCCCTCCAGCACCGGGATATTGATGCGGAAGAGATGCCGTCCCGGCTCATCCGGCTTGAATCTCAAGGTGACTTCACCAAGTCCGGTCGTCCTGTCAATCTGGAAACGTTCGGAACTCAGTTGCTTATTACTTCTTGTTAATTCTACAATGACATTTTTCTGTTCGGCATTGCGCCAACTCAGGCCGACTCTGATCTCTGTCTCTTCACCGGCAAACAGAACGGGATTGAAATTAATATCCTTAAGCGCCAGGTCAAACTCTCCTCCCCCCATTGAGAGGTCAATGGCCATTATCTTGGGGACCGTTCCGCGCGAGACCGATCCACCAACCGTCTCAAGCGGCTCCCGACCGGAATTGGAGTTGCCATCACTCATTAAGAGCCAGTAGTCCGAAGGCTCAGCAAATTCGCCGCGTCGGAGTTCATCGAACGCTTCTCCCAGAGCCGTCCGTGAATCATCAATTTCGCCGGAATTTTCAGAGAGGTTCCCCCCAAAGAACCCCTGCTGAAAATCAACCGCGGAGCTGAATCGTTCAAAGGGAGCCGAAGAAAGCAGCGAATCGGAGCGGGCAGTGCGGCTAAGTTCCGATTCAATCCGGCTCATGCTGGCGGAACGATCAAGCAGCAGGGTTACTTTTGGCTTCCGTTCTCTCTGCCGACTAAAACTCAACACCGGCTCCATGAGAGCGGCAAAGAGGGCAACCAGAGCGATCAACCGGAGAGTATACAAAAGCAACCGCATCCACCCGGACAGGGGCGGATTGGTCCTGAGGTAGGCCAGAATAGCCAGGCCAACCAGAGCCGCCAGGGCCAGCCCCACCAGCCAGGGAGTATTGGTCAGGAAGTCAATTGTGATATTGGAATAGTCAGTCATACTTCAGACTTATACTCGCCGGTAACCAGCTTCGTTTCAAAGAGAACCGCCTTATAACCGGGTGCGGCGGATCGAACCGGCATCAGGATACACGAGCGGTGGTGAATTTTACCATATTGGCCAGTGAGTCAAAATAGACCGACTCCCCCATTGAGGAAATTGCGCTAAGTCCAACCTCACCAAGATCAGCCGCTTTGCGATAAGCGTAGTCAATCCCACCGGTCTCAAGCACAAAATTATGGACTGACTCAAAAGAGCTTTCCCGTTTTTTATCCCCCAGCATTGTGATCATTTCTTTGCGACTGGCCGCCGAAGATTTCTTGAGGGCGTATATCAGGGGGAGGGTGACTTGACCGGTCATGACATCAATCCCCGGCTCTTTTCCGGTCTGGTCGGCTTCCCCTACAAAATCCAAAAGATCATCGGCAATCTGGAAAGCAACCCCGATTTTTTCGCCAAAATCAGCAAAATTCTTCCGCTCCTTCTTCTGCCGTTTGGCCAGAATAGGACCGGCTTCACAGGCAACGTTGAAGAGTGAGGCGGTCTTGTCAGCAATTATCGAGTAATACTCATCTTCAGAGAGATCGTAATTTCCGGTCTCTTCAATCTGCCGCAACTCGCCGACCGAAACTCTCTCCGTTGCCCGGGAGATCGCGCGCATAAGATCAAGGGAACTGGTCTCGACCATAATCCGAAACGCCTTGGCAAACAGGTAATCTCCCATAAGGACCGAAATCAGATTGGTCCACTGAGCATTAACTGTCTCAAGGCCGCGCCTGAGATCAGATTCATCCACCACATCATCATGCAGAAGGGTGGCGGAATGAATCAGTTCGATAGCCAGCGAGGCTTCAACCGAGTTTTCATCAAAGCAATCGGCGGCCCGGGAAGCCAGGAAGAGGAATACCGGACGTATCCGCTTACCGCGCGATTTCAGCAGATGTCTCGCGATTGAGGTTATCAGCGGCGAATCTCCTTTGAGGTAGTCATTCAACCTTCGGGAGAATTCATCCAGATCGCTGCGAACCGGGGCGGCGAATTCTTTCAAACTGTTTTTATCAAGCATCATATCAACAACTTACACTCATATTAGGCACCAAAATATCCGCCCCGACCGTACTTGTCAATCCAATTCTGATTTCCCCACCGACTGCTCTGACAGAATCCACCGGAGCGCCTCAAGGTAGTCCGGGTTGCGGAAATAAGCCAGATCATTATGCCCGCCCGACAGTTCAACAAATCTCTTGGGTTCACGGGCAGCCTCAAACAGCTGCTGGCCCATCTCATAGGGAATTATTTCATCGGTCCGAGAATGCGTTATCAGCAGCTTACAGTTCACATTCTCAATTCTGGCCAGTGAATTTAGTCCATACTTAATCAAAAGTGAAACCGGCAAAAAAGGAAACATCACTCTCCCCATCCCTTTAGCAGAAGTGAAAGATGATTCCACCACCAGCCCCCGACAATCGACCGACTCAGCCAGCTGTACCGCCGGGGCTCCGCCCAATGATCGACCAAACGGCACAACCCGGTCGGCCGTAATTGACTTCTCTTTAATCAGCCAATCATAACAACTCCGGCTGTCGGCATATATTCCGGATTCGCTCGGCTCTCCTTCGGACCGTCCGTACCCCTGATAGTCAAACATCAACAGCCCGGCCCCAAGGGAATGTATTAGCTGGGCGGTCTCCAGCCGGTGGGAAATGTTTCCGGCGTTACCGTGGCAGAATAATACTACCGGAAATTCCAGAGAACTATCATCAGGAGGGAAATACCAACCGTGGATTTTTTTACCATTGGCAGAGGCCAGATATACGTCTTCGTAGGACAGCCCGACCTCATCCGGCTGAATAACCAGTTCCTTACCGGGGAAAAATACCAGGCGGGACTGACCAAAATAAACATACCCGGCCAGCACCAAAAAAAAACCGATCCCGATAACTGCAACCCAAATAAGCATGCGCACCAATCTCATTTATCGTTTACCTGATACAGGCGGAGTAGTTCTCATTCCCACTCAATTGTAGCCGGCGGTTTGGACGAAATGTCGTAAGTGACACGGTTGACCCCCTCAACCTGTCTAATGATCCGGTCGGAGATTTTGCCCAGAATGTCCGGGTCAATCCGCGCCCAGTCAGCGGTCATACCATCAACCGAAGTTACCGCGCGAAGAGCTATGACGTTTTCATAGGTCCGTTCATCTCCCATTACCCCGACCGCCTTGATCGGCAACAAAACCACAAAAGCCTGCCAGATATCATCGTAGATATTGTTGCCGTACAGTTCGTCTATGAAAATAGCGTCTGCTTCGCGCAAAACCCGCAGACTCTCAGCCGTAATATCCCCCAGTATCCGGACCGCCAAGCCGGGACCGGGGAAAGGATGACGACCAATAAAACGGTCAGGCAGTCCCAACGACCGACCCAATGAGCGGACCTCGTCCTTAAAGAGTTCGCGGAGCGGCTCCACCAGTTTCAGTTTCATCTTATCCTTCAGGCCGCCCACATTGTGGTGGGACTTGATAGTCACCGAAGGACCTTTGAACGAGACGGATTCAATTACATCCGGGTAGAGAGTTCCCTGCCCCAAAAAGTCAATGCCGCCAATCTCATCCGCCTTCTTCTCAAAGACATCAATGAAAGTATTGCCAATTATCTTTCTCTTTTTTTCCGGATCAATAACCCCGGCCAGCCTCCCCAGGAAAAGCTCCGAAGCATCCACCGTGTGGAGATTTAGGTCCAGTGTCCCCAGCATCTCACAAACAGATTCAAATTCGTTCTTTCTCAACAGACCGTTATCTACAAAGACCGCGTGGAGCTTGTCGCCGATAGCCTTTGACAGCAGCATGGCCGCCACCGTTGAATCCACCCCGCCCGAGATTCCCAGAACCACTTTTCCGTCGGCTACCTGTTCTCGAATCTTCTCCACCGAGTCTTCTATAAACGCGGCTGTCGTCCAGTCTCCGGTAGCGCCACAAATGTCGAACAGAAAGTTAGAGAGTATATTTTTCCCTTCGTCCGTATGGTGCACTTCGGGATGGAACTGCAACCCGTAGATTTTTCGCTCGGAATTTGAGATCGCGGCCACTTTCAGGGACTCGGTCGAGGCGTTGATGGAGAAATCCGAAGGGAGCTTCACGATTGAATCACCATGCGACATCCAGACCCGGCTTTTGGATGGGATGCCATCAAAGAGGGGATTCTTGCTGCCTATCTCCAGCGCTGCCCGGCCATACTCACGCATCTCTGATTTTACCAGCTCGCCGCCGAACTGTTCGGCAATCAACTGCATTCCGTAACAGATACCAAGGATCGGCTTGTCGCTCTCAAAAAAGGAAGCGTCCAGGCGCGGAGAGTCCGGATCACTCAATGAGGATGGTCCACCTGAGAGAATGTACCCCTTGATCTCCTTGTCACTGAATTTATCCAGCGAACCATTGTATGGTATGATCTCGCAGTAAACTTTTGCCTCGCGTACGCGCCGGGCAATCAACTGAGTGTATTGGGAACCAAAGTCAAGAATGATGATTATCTCGTGCTGGTGGCTCATGGGAAATTAGCTACTCCTTATCGGATAACGGTGCTTCAATAATGGTATCATGTTCAAAAGCCGGATCAGTCCCTTCGTAGTCTTCAACATGATGCAGCCCGCGTGATTCTTTTCTCATCAGGGCGCTCTTGATGATCAACTCTGCCACCGTGGCCATGTTGCGGAGCTCCACGACATCATAGGTGGCCGGTGTGGCCAGGTAGTACTGTTCAATCCCATCCTTGATCTGCTGTATCTTGGTCAGGGCCAGCTGCAACCGGTCAACACTGCGAACAATACCGACAAAGTCAGACATCACCCTGGTGAGCTGGCGTCGGTCATGGGCAATCAAAATTTTCTCGCGCGGATATTGTAATGAAGAATGAATGAACTCATCAATCTCAGGGGAGTCCTGAGCGGCTGCGGATTTCGCGTATTCCATACAGGTTATAGCTGCAAAGTCAGCCATGACAACCGCCTCCAGAAGAGAATTTGAGGCCAGACGGTTAGCGCCGTGCATTCCGGTCATGGCAACTTCGCCAGCTACGAATAGTCCGGGAAGCGAAGTTACCCCGTCAATTCCTGCGATTAACCCGCCGCAAGTGTAATGGGCCGCGGGAACGACCGGTATATCACGGGCGGTGATATCAAACCCGCGCCTGAGACACTCGGCATAAATATTGGGGAACCTCTTCTTTATAAAGTCTGCATTGCGGTGACTAATATCCAGCATGACATACTCTTCGCCGCTCTCTTTTAGCTCCTTGTCAATAGCGCGGGCAACAACATCTCTTGGAGCCAGGTCCTCCATCTCATGGACATGATCCATGATCCGCTTCCCCATTACGGACTTCAGCATTCCCCCTTCTCCCCTGACCGCCTCCGAGATCAAAAACGGCCAGCGACCCGGAGTATAGAGAGTGGTGGGGTGAAACTGGATAAACTCCATATTCCCAACCGCTACCCCGGCCCGATGAGCTATCGCTATTCCGTCCCCGGTAGCAATCATTGGATTAGTGTTGTGGAAATAGACCTGTCCTGCGCCCCCGGTAGCCAACATGGTCACCGGCGCGTAAAAGGCGCTGAACTCCCGCTGGTCTTCGCCAAAGACAAAGACACCCCCCGCAACTTTCCTGCCACCGGCATGCCACGTAATGAGGTCCAGAACGAAATGATCCCGAAACATATGAATACGATCCGATGCCTTCCGGCAGGCGGTGAGCAGAGCCCGCTCTATCTCTTCACCGGTCAGGTCGGCCGCATGAACTACTCGATTGAAAGAGTGGCCCCCTTCCCGCCCGAGATCAATCTTCCCGTCTTCTTTGGAAAATTCTACTCCAAACTTGATGAGGTCCTCAATTACTCTCGGACCATTCTGGACAACTTTTTCAACAACATCAAGATGGCAAAGGCCGCATCCGGTCTTAATTGTATCCTGAATATGGGCGTCATAAGAATCCGGTCCGGCCAGTACTGCTGCAATTCCGCCCTGAGCCCGGTTAGTGCTTGTATCGGTTTCCCCTTTTTTGGTGATAATCGCAATACGTGCCTCAGGATCAGCGATAGACACTTTCAGGGCATAAAACAATCCGGCGATACCACTGCCGACCACAATGTAGTCATAGTGTCTTTCCATTAGTCAGCTCTTCCTTTGAGGCCAAGTCTGTTGATAATATCACCGATCAGTTTTTCTTCGCCCGGATTCAAGTCCAATTGCTGGTCAAGATAGTATATTTCCCGGCCAAAATCAAAGTCTCCCAGTTTTACCCAATCCTTTCCGGTTGTTAAAATCAGGTCCGAGCCAAGAGTGGCCGCCCGATCCCGAATCTTCTTCAAAAGCCGCAGATCGTATTCCTGGTGGTCCGACAGCTCCCAGGCATAGTCAAGGTCCGCACAGTAGGCTGAAACCTGTTTTCTCATCGCCTCAAAATTCCCGATACCGGCAAATAGAAAGACAGACTTATCTTCCAGGTACTTCACCGGCAATGATCTCTCGCGCCCTATTATCTCTCCAGCCTGGAACTGCGCCTGGTAGATTTCACTGTCTGGAGAGACCTTTTTCAACCGCCTGGTCAGTTGAGTGATATCCCGGGCAAAATTAGAGCGCGTGATGATGATAATGTCGGCCCGGGAGAGCGAAGAAACCGGTTCGCGGAGAACTCCATAAGGAAACATTCTTAACTGCTTTTGCTCCACCCCAGCATCAAAAGTTACCAGCTCAAGATCACGGTACAGTGGGAAGTGCTGGAAGCCATCATCGACAATAATGAGGTCCAGTTCCACTTTTTTGTCCAGGGCTATGACCGCCGCCGCTTTTGAATCGGCCACTGAAAACCATGCCCCCGGCAACAGGGTTGACAGCAGCTTGACTTCGTCACCAATCTCCTCGGCGGAGCGCTCCATCATCTGGTAGCCTTCATCGATTATCTCCTGATTGGACAATCTCCCATAGCCGGAAGAGACAATCCCCACCCGCAGCCCCTCTTTCATCAGACTGGAAGTCAGGAAGGCAGTCATTGGTGATTTGCCGCTTCCTCCCACTGAAATATTGCCGACCGATATCACCGCAGAATTAGCTTTTACCGATACCTTCGCAAAAGACTTCCTGACCAGGAAGAGCAGCCGATAAACAAGCGAAACCAGCCACAACAGGAAGGCAACTGGAATCCAGACCGACAAACCTTCCCGCCTCAGAATTTTTTTCCAAACTCTTTCAAACGTCATTAGTTAGCTCCAGAATATAGTCTCCGGCCATCGCTGTCGGTGACTTAACCTGTGATCTCTCCTCTTTCCGCGCAAAGACTGTTTCTCCATCAATCACCTTGAGAACCACCGCGTTCAGTTCCTCAATTGAATTAACTCTGGTCCCAAAGTTATTATCCATAATATATTCAGCCGACTCAACCACATTAAACAGGGATGGGCCAAAGACAACCGGGGTCCCACCCCAGACCGGTTCAAGAAGATTGTGCCCACCTATTTCTACCAGACTCCCGCCGACAAAAGCCAGATTGGCCGCCATGTACAGCTCTTCCAGCAGACCAAACTGATCGACCAGCAGACAGGCAGCGCCCGTACCCGCCTGGCCATAAACGTCAAGAGGCAGATCAGCCAGTTCTGCCGCCTTGATAATAGCCTCGGCGCGATCAATATGCCTCGGTGCGATAACCAACTTGAAATTCTTGCGCTGCTTCGCAATAGACTTAAATAGCTGAAAGAGCAACTCTTCTTCTCCCGGACGGGTAGAGCCGGCCACCAGCAGAAAATCGGAATCAGACAGGTGAAGACGGGAACGAATTTCAGCAATGCGTCCTTCGGACCTCGGTCTGACCGGAGCATCAAATTTCATATCACCTGATATTACCCGCCTGTCCACCGCCACATCAAAGTAGGAGTACCGGTCAGAATCTTCCTTACTCTTGAGAAAGAGCCGGTTGTATCTGCACAGGAGCGAGGCTACCGATCTCCGAATCAGCCGATAGCGGCTGAAGCCCTTTTCTGTCATTCGTCCGTTGATTAAAACAACCGGGATGTTCAACCGGAAAGCCTCGGCCAGAAATGTAAACCAGATTTCGGTTTCGGCAATCACAATTGCCGAAGGGTTTGTCTGCTTGAGCGCTCGACGCACAGAGCGGACAGCATCCAGAGGAGCAGCGGCAACTGTCATCGAATCCGGATAAATCGTCCGGGCCACTTCAAACCCGGTTCTGGTCTGCACCGTGCCTACCAGCGAGACCTCAGGCCGATTATCTCGCAAGTAACTGGCTAAGTAAGAAGCGATACGGACCTCACCGGCCGAAGCAGCATGAATCCAGATCGGTCTGTCGCCGCTTGAGCGAATATTCCCAAGTCTTCCCTGCCAGAATTCATCCTCCTTGGCCCGCATTATTCCGTAAGGTGAGATCAACCAGTATAGCGCGGCAGTGACAATGCGATAGACAAACAATATCATTGCAAATACTCACTCACGATTTTGGCCGCTCGGGCCGAAGCGCCCGGGCCACCCAGCCGCCCGGTTACCGACCGAAGTTTACCGGCCATCCGGTCGTACTGCTCAGGATTGGTCCAGAGCCTCTCTAATTCAGCATAGATGTTCTCCGGCGACGCCTCTTGCTGGATCAACTCCGAGCTTACCTTCTCCCCCATAACCAGGTTGACCAGCCCAATCATTTTTAGCTTCACTAACCTTCGGGCAATCTCATACGTCAACCGACCGGTCTTATACATGATCAGCATCGGACGACCAATAATTCCAATCTCCAGTGTGGCGGTCCCCGAAGCTGTCACGGTCAGGGCCGACTCGTAGACAAGCCGCCTGGAACAATCAAATTCCACTTTCAACTCATCCGCTCCAACGGCAGAAAGAGAGTCCCGGTACGAGAATTCGGCATCGACCGATTTCAGCCCGGCCACAATAACCTCCATTTCAAATTTCTTACCAAAACGACTTCCCGCCTCGGCCATCGCCGGAAGCATCCGCTCAACTTCAACCCGACGCGAACCGGGCAACAGCACCAATGAGGCGCGGTCGGTCTCACCGCGCATTGCGGGAGAGCCGATATATTTCTCCGGTATATCTTCAACAAGATAGTGGCCTACAAAATCGGTCCTGATGCCATGAGATTCAAAAAACTCTTTCTCAAACGGAAGGATAGCCAGCATCCGGTCAACATTGGCCCGGATCTGCTTGACTCGTCCTTTCCCCCACGCCCAGACCTGCGGCGAGATATAATACAATACCGGAATCCCGAGCTTTTTTACCTGAGCCGCCAGACGGAGATTGAACCCCGGATAATCAACCAGGAGAACCGCCAGAGGACGACGTTTCTTGATCTCATTGAGAGTACTATAAAATAGCTTACGAAAGAAGAGATACCGCTTGGCCACTTCCCAGAATCCAAGTACGGCGAGATCAGAAGCTGGAGCTAATTGCTCCTGTCCCAAAGCGGCCAGTTTCTCCCCTCCCAGCCCAAATGTCTGCAGACCCGGCACCGACTCCCGGAGACACTGAACCAGACGGGCGGCGGCATTATCACCCGAAGGTTCGCCGGCACTTATGAACAAACTCGGTCGGTCGTCCATCTTTTGGGGGTCCCCCGGTCAGGAGGGTGCATCCTCCAGCATTTTTTTTGATGACTCG
>JARGFS010000005.1 GCA_029211095.1 bacterium
CGGGACCACAAGGGTCACCGACCTACAAAGACACAGTTTTGTCGGGACCACAAGGGTCACCGACCTACCAAGACACAGTTAGAGAATCAGCATGCAGTCGCCATAACTATAAAATCGCATGCGCTCCCGGATCGCCCGCTCATAGGCGTCCAAAATGCGCTCTCGCCCGGCAAAGGCAGAGACGAGAATCAATAATGAGGACCTGGGGAGGTGGAAATTGGTCAGCATCCGGTCGACTACTTTGAACTTGTGGCCCGGCCTGATGTAAAGATCGACCATCCCCGCAAACGGCTGTATCTCCCCGTTCACAATCCTGGCCGATTCGAGCGTGCGAACCGAAGTAGTCCCGACTGCGGTCACATAGTGACCCTTTTTGCGGACTGAATTAATCATCCGGGCTGCTTGAGGTGAAAGCTCCGCCATTTCCGGGTCAACAATATGATCTTCCACCTTGTCAGCGCTGACCGGTTTGAAAGTACCGGGGCCGACATGCAAAGTCAGTTCGACAATCCTGACCCCTTTTTCCTTGAGAGCATCCAGAATCGGTTTGGTGAAATGAAACCCGGCGGTTGGTGCCGCCACGGCGCCAACGTTCTCACGGTTGGCATAAATAGTCTGGTAGCGACGAATATCGGTGACCTGGTCATCCCGCTTAATATACTGCGGCAACGGCACATGCCCGTGTCCGGCCACGATCCTTTCCCAATCCGATTGTGACTTAAACTCAACCGTCCATCGTCCCTCTCCATGATATTCCCCCAGCGTCACTGATCGTTCACCAAACAGGACCTTCTCCCCTTCTTTCAGTTTTCGCGAGGGCTGGATCAAAGCATTCCACTGTAGGGCAGGACCCCGCTGATCCTGCCTTGTATAGATGGCAGGACCGCAGGGGTCCTGCCCTACAAAAGCACTCTTTCTTATCAAAAAGACTTCTACCTGCCCACCGGAATCTCTCTTACCGAGCAGCCGCGCCTTGAACACCTTCGTATTATTTATAACCAGCGCGTCTCCACTATCAAAATAGTCGATAATCGACTTGAATGGATAGATGCCCTGTAAGTCCGGTCGCCCACCGCTTGCGGTGGGTTCTTCGCTAACTGCTACCGCACTTCCGGCTCCCACGGCAAGCCGTGGGCGACCCGACCCTTCCCGATTCAAAACCATCAATCGAGACTCATCCCTCTTGCGGGTCGGCTGCTGGGCGATTAGCTCTTCGGGGAGTTGGTAGTCAAACAGCGAAATATCCATGCGGGTGAAGATAAGAAATCGTGATCAGGAAGTCACGCGGAAGAAATATTTGCCGCCGCTACAGCAATTGCTGCTGGTTGCTCGAACCGGGGAGTTTGAGGCCGAGGTGATTGGCGGCTTCAGCCGAAGCCATCCGTCCCCGTTTGGTGCGCTGGATGAACCCGATCTTGAGCAAGTACGGCTCGACCATATCAACCAGCGTATCGATCTCTTCGTTAAGGGTCGCACCCAAAGCCTCAATCCCAACCGGACCGCCCTTGTAATAGTCGATAATAATTTTGATCATCTTCCGGTCCAGATCATCCAGGCCGACCGAGTCAATCCCCTCGGCATCGAGCGCCTTCTCAGACAACTCAGTCGTGATCTTCCCATCCCCTTTGACCTCGGCATAGTCCCGAACCCGCCGGAGCAGGCGATTGGCAATGCGAGGCGTGCCCCGTGATCGTTGGGCAATTATTGAGGCGGATTCAGTGTCGATTTCCGTTTCAAAAATCGAAGCTGACCGGATGATAATATCGGCCAGGTCTTCGGGAGGATAAAAATCCAGATGGTAAAAGAGGCCGAACCGGTCCCGTAACGGTGCTGAGAGCATTCCGGCTCTGGTAGTGGCGCCAATCAGGGTGAACTGCTTGAGAGGTACATTGATCACTTTGGCGAAGGCTCCCTTGTCGACCACAAAATCAACCTTGAAATCCTCCATCGCCGGATAGAGGAATTCCTCGATAACAGGAGACAACCGATGGATTTCATCAATAAACAGAATATCTTTATCATTCAGGTTGGTCATAATCCCCATCAGGTCACCGGAACGCTGCAACGCCGGACCGGACGTGACATAGATATTGGAGTTCATCTCCCTAGCAATAATGTGCGCCAGGGTCGTCTTGCCAAGTCCGGGAGGACCGTAGAAAAGAATGTGCTCCATCGCCTCATCACGACCACTCGCGGCCTTGAGAGCTACTTTAAGTTTTTCGCATAACTCGTTCTGCCCCACATACTCATCGAGAGATTGCGGTCGCAGCGAAGTCTGCAATGATTCTTCTTCGGAGCCAATCGGCTCGCCGGTGACTATTCTCTCTCTGCTCATACTGTCCTGAATTTAGGGCCGAGACCGCTACTTCGCCAGTTGATTCTTGAATATATACGAGATCAATTCTTCCACTGATCCAATCTTCGCATTGCTTTCCAGAGCCTTTTCAATCATCGCTTCCGCTTCCTGTCGCTTGTACTGGAGCTGCGTGAGAACTTCGATAGCCTCCTCCTGAAATGGAGCGCTGACCGTCTTAGCTGGCTTGGACTTGGCCAGCGGTTCTCCATCTTTGGAGAGAGCAAACTTGGCCGTTTTGCCATGCAGTTCGGCGATAATCTTCTCGGCTAACCTGGCCCCCACTCCGGGAAGTTTGCTGAGTGTGGAGGGGTTTCTCGTTTCAATGGCCGAGGCAATATCTTTGATCGGGATAACCAGACACTTGAGCGCCTTCTTGACACCCAGGCCCGGAACCTGTGTAAAGAGCGAAAAGAACTCCCGATCGATAGAACTGGTAAACCCGACCAGGCGCGGGTAGTGATTCGATTTCCGATCTCCCGCTTCGATATAATAGATCGTCTCGAAACTAATTGGCTCCCCTACCTTGCCGTTCTCTTTCAGGCGATCTGCCAGCGCCGAAGGGACCAGTATCTGGTAATAGATCCCATTGTTGTCAATCAACGCATATTGATCTGTAATAGAATCCAGTTTTCCTTTGATACGATTTATCATGACGCGGCCACCTCTTCCCGTTCGACCACACGGCCGTGGCAGAGGGCAATGGCCAAGGCATCGGCCGCATCCGGCGGCTCCGGCACTCGGGCCAGGTCAAAAGTCGAGCAGATCATCATCTGCATTTGTCGTTTCGAAGAACGCCCGTTGCCGGTCAGCGACTTTTTGATCCGAGTTGAGGCATAGGGAAAGACCGGAATTTTCGCCTCGGCGGCCTTCAGGAAGACTACACCCCTGGCATGCCCCATGATTATAGCCGTTTTGGGATGGTCGTAGTGGGAGTACAATTCTTCAATCGCCAGCGCTTCCGGCTCAAACTGGCGGATTATATCCTCAAGTTCCCGAGCTATTTCATGCAGCCGGTCCCGCATGCTGTCTTTCTGATTGTTGCGGATAACCCCCGCCTCTATGATCTTCGGGCTGCTTTGGCCAATCTCAATTATCCCATACCCGGTGATATTAAGACCGGGATCGATGCCTAATATTCTCATACCGGAGAATATCTTGAAAGCGGAGCTACATCAACTAAAAAGGGCGCACGGTGGCATTATGTGACATCACCTTCAGACTGCTGCCGCCATGAGTCTCAGAAACATTCCGGATCAGCCAATATCACCAGCGGGATTTACCAATCAGCATTCCATTGAAGCATTTAGGGCAAACCTCGCCGGATATGCGGGGAGGGTGGGTCGCTTTCGCCCCGCACTTGTCACAGACCACCAGGTCATAGACGGCCGAGGCCGCCCCACCGTACATCAGCACCCCACCACAATCGTCAACCCCGCATATCTCTCCAAAGCGCCTTTGGGACCCCTTGAAGTACTTCTTGCAGCGATTGCATCTTACGGCTATTGTTCCCATAGAGACCTCCGTGTTAAAACTATTGTATAGTTGTAAATTACTCGCTCAGTCAGCTTTGCGCAACGCCAAAAGCGGACCGTTAAGTAGATTATTAATTCTACTCTAACAGTGCCAGGCTTGTTTCGTATACTAAGCAGATGTGTAAGTTGGAGTGAGGAGAAATAATGTGACCGATCTATTCGACGCCAAAATCAAGCAACGGACATTCATTGCCGCTTCGCCGGAAAGAGTCTACGATACCATTACTTCGGCCACCGAGTAGGATAGTTTCTTCACCACCGGGATGACCCTGGACCCAAAACCGGGTGGTCCCTGCCGTTTCGCGAATTTGCACAAGATACTTGACAGAACCCCAGTTTGTTGAGGCAAGATAAATGCTTGCCCCCCCCCGTCAAGCATTATCATTGACCTTCCCCCATTTTTTGGTCCAGTCATAACCTCATAGTTTCCGTTCGTTCTGTCAATCGATTCTCATACTCTTCAATGAACTCAGCCGGTGTCCGCTGGCCGAGGGAACGGTGGGGACGATACTGGTTGTAGTCCCGTCGCCAGGCTTCGATCTTGGATCGGGCATCGTCGATGTCAAAGAACAGCTCCTCGTTCAGACACTCCTCTCTCAGTTTGCCGTTGAATGATTCGATAAACGCGTTCTGCTGCGGTTTGCCCGGCTGGATGAAGGACAGTCGGATGCCGTGCCGATGTGCCCACTGATCGAGTACCTGGCTGGTGAACTCAGGTCCGTTGTCGCAGACAATCACCTCAGGCAGCGAACGGTTTTCACTCAGCGTATCAAAGAACTCGGCCACCGTCTGGCCGCAGATCGAACGAGCCACCAGGATCCCCGGTGATTCCTTGCTGAAATCATCCACTACCGTCAGGCACTTCAGCCGCTGACCCATCACCAACTGATCTATCACAAAGTCCATGCTCCACCGCTGATTCGGTCGGTCTGGAACTGCGGATGGTACCCGAAGGCCACTGGCTCGCTTGCGTCGCTTCCGCAAACGCAGCGACAGCCCCAGCTCGCGGTAAAGCCGTTCGGTCCGCTTGTGGTTCACCCGGTAGCCCTGACGCCGTACCAAGACGTGCAGGCGATCCTGACCCCACCGGGGACGCGCCTCAGCCAGCACCTTGAGCAGCTCCCGCAGATCGTCGTTGCCGTCGGGCCGTGCCTGATATCGACAACTCGACCGATACAGCTGCATCACCTCGCAGGCATGACGCTCACTCATCTCGTACCGTCTCATCACAAAGCCCACCGCACGCCGACGGGCAGCGGGCTCTACCAGTTTTTTGACAGCACATCCTTCAGGGCCGCATTGTCCAGGCTCAGATCGGCCACCAGCTTCTTGAGACGACGGTTCTCGTCTTCCAGAGCCTTGAGCTTCTTCGCATCAGATACCGACATCCCCTGGTACTTCTTCCGCCACGAGTACAACGTCCACTGGCTCATACCGTACTTGCGGCAGGCCTCGGCCACCGTCAGGCCGGCCTCGACTTCCTTCAGAATGCCGATTATCTGTTCTTCGCGGTAACGGGATCGCTTCATCGATGGTCCTCCTCTGGGGGCAATATAACCCCAAAATCGAGGTTTCAAACGGACCAGTTTTCGGGGGGAAGGTAATAATGGATAGTACTGTCATTATGGTTTGGCTGATAACTGCTGCCGGACGCTGTATGTCATTCCCCTGAAGCAAATCAAAAACCTTTGGAATACCTTTTACAGTGGCGATAAAACCTATTAATGAAAATAGAATCAATATCCACAAGGTGATTTTAGGCTTTGTGAAACGCCCAAATACTAACAATATCAGCAAAACAACTATCCCAAAAAATGCTGGAATAAGAGCAGTGACGCTTTGTAACCCAGTAACAAAGTAACCGATAACTCCGAGTAAGATTAAAGAAATAGCATATATATAAACAACGCGAGAAATATTTTTATTCATAAAAAATGCCTTTTAGCTTTATAGATTACTGAATCATCAATAAATCAACGACTGTAACTCGACTATGATCAATATTTGAGAAACGCTGTTTAATCGTATTAGTTCCAACTCTTTAACCATTTGAAGGGATGTAAACTGACAATTGCTTTGAAATGAGCTTTGCCCTACTTTCAAGCCGCATTTCAAATGACCCAGATGTGGAACGCGTCTCGCAGGTCCCTGATTAGATTCTTGCCTGAAGCTCGAAAGGGACGTTGATGTGCTCAAATTGCAGAAAGTTGCGATATTCATATAACCGACCTCGCCATATTCAAGCTGTTACCCCACAGTAGATTACAAACGCAGTAAACCCCAATATCACTCTCAGCAAACCACCCTATGGATAAACCATTAGTTACGCTCTCATCCAAAAGATAATAAAATCCTGAAGAACATGCTTGACATTGTCGATTGTAATCATATATTGACATGCGATTAGAGGAATATGAAATGATATCTAAAACTGGAATACATGCTACATTGGCTCTGGCCTTCTTATCTAAACTTGAGCCCACTGAATTTGCTGGTGCTACACAGATTGCTACTGAAGTTGGAGCTCCACCAAACTATTTGGGTAAGCTACTAAAACAATTAGCTGAAGAGGGACTTGTTATATCTCAAAAAGGATTTGGAGGTGGCTTTAAATTGGCAAAACCTGCTAATAAGATTACTGTTTATGATGTCCTGGAACCTATAGAGAAAGTCAGCAAATGGAATGGTTGTTTTTTAGGAAAGTCCAAATGCTCAGAAAAATCTCCATGTAATGTTCATTCTCGCTGGTCAAAAATAAGAGATGAATACTTATCTTTTTTAAGAGAAACAACCATTGCTGAGGTCGCAAAATGATATTAACATGCGATTAGATCAGAAATAAAGGAGTTTGTTATGGGATTAACTAAAATCTTATCCGATGAACACCGGGTAATTGAGGTTGTGCTCGACTGCCTCGACAAGATTACCGAAGAAGCCAACAGTGTGGGTAAATTGAATGAGGAATCCGCGGTGCAGGCTATTGATGTCATCCGTACCTTCGCTGATAAATGCCATCACGGCAAAGAAGAAAACCACCTTTTCGCTACGCTGGTTAAAAAAGGCATGCCCCAAGAAGGCGGGCCGGTGGGACAGATGCTGGTTGAGCATGAACAGGGACGTGCATTTGTAAAAGGGATGGCTGATAGTGTTGTAGAAGCAGCGGCTGGTAATGCCGACGCTCTCTCGAAGTTCACTCAGAATGCTCATGGATATGTCCAACTGCTCAGAGCCCACATTCAGAAAGAAGATGGAGTCCTCTTCCCTATGGCTGACAAGGTCCTTAATGAGGAAGATCAGAAAGAGCTCATGAAAGCGTTCGAAGTGGTAGAATCTGATCACATGGGCGCCGGTACTCATGAAAAGTACATTGGTATAGTGGTGTCACTTGCCAAGCAGTACAGAGTTGAAACTTCTCACATTTCGTCCCACTCTTGTGGATGCGGACATTAGATAGGAAAGGAATGATATTGTGAAGAAGTTATGGATAGCATTTACGCTAGTCGTCGTAATCTCATTTGCGGTTCTTGGTTGGACTGGGATCAAGATATACCAGGAAAAACCTCCAATACCTGAATCAGTCGTTACCACAGATGGTGTGACCATCATCCCTGCTGGCGACATTTCCGCAGGGCAAAATGTCTGGCAGGCAATGGGTGGCATGGAGCTTGGCTCTATTTGGGGACACGGTGCCTATACCGCACCTGACTGGTCAGCCGATTGGCTGCATCGAGAATGTGTTTTCATTTTGGATAAATGGTCTGATGCAGACTATGGCACAGCGTTTGATGACATCTCTCTTGAGAATCAAGCGATGCTTAAAGAGCGGCTAAAAGCGCTCATGCGGACTAATACCTACGATCCCCAGTCAAATCGAATCATTCTTGATCCCATTCGACAGGAAGCCTTTGAGTCTAACCTGGCTCATTATCAGGATATCTTTATGAATGGTCATACCGAGTATGCCATTCCTGAAGGAACAATAAAGGATGCTGCCAGAATGCGTCAAATGGCTGCATTTTTCTTCTGGAGTTCGTGGGCAGCCTCGACAAACCGTATCGATGATAAAATTACCTATACCAGTAACTGGCCCCATGAGCCTCTCATTGATAACGTTCCCACCAGTGATTCAATTATCTGGACCGGATTCAGTATCATTATGCTGCTGGGTGGTATTGGCCTATTGGTTTGGTATCACGCTTCTCGTAAACATGAGCCGGTTGCAGAGCAACTTCCAGATGATGATCCGCTGATGAACTTCAAGGCAACACCTTCACAACTGGCTACAATTAAGTATTTCTGGACAGTTGCGGGACTTTTTCTGCTACAGATGGTTATGGGAATAATATCTGCTCATTACGGAGTTGAAGGTGATGGCTTCTATGGTATTCCTCTCGATAAGTGGATCCCTTATGCATTGGCTCGAACTTGGCACACACAGCTCGGTATTTTCTGGATAGCAACGGCCTGGCTTGCCGCCGGACTCTTTATAGGACCCGCTGTAAGCGAAACAGAACCGAAGTTCCAGAGATTAGGTGTCAATGTTCTCTTTGGAGCCCTCCTGGTTGTCGTCCTCGGCTCGTTTGCGGGTGAATGGCTGAGTGTTATGGGCTATCTCGGCGGTGATTCATGGTTCTATTTTGGTCATCAAGGGTACGAGTATGTTGACCTTGGTCGTGTTTGGCAGATTGCTTTGCTCGTTGGACTCCTTCTTTGGGTGTACCTTGTTGGCCGCTGCATTCTTAAGGCGATAAGACAGGGTGGCGAACAGAAACCCCTTCTGACCATGTTTTTAATATCTGCTGTTGCAATAGGCGGTTTCTACATGGCCGGTCTCATGTGGGGGAAACAAACTCACCTTTCAATAGTGGAGTACTGGCGTTGGTGGGTCGTACACCTTTGGGTGGAAGGTTTCTTTGAAGTATTTGCAACCGCCGTTATTGCTTTCTTATTCGCTCGACTTGGATTAGTGAGATTAAAAAGTGCAAACTCTGCCGTGATATTCTCCACTACAATATTCCTCACTGGTGGCATCATTGGTACTCTTCATCATCTCTACTTTGCGGGGACACCGACAGTCGTCATGGCATTGGGAGCCATTTTTAGTGCTCTTGAAGTTGTGCCTCTGACTATTATTGGATTCGAAGCCTGGGACAATATCCGTTTATCACGATCAACAGCCTGGGCCGCTAAATACAAATGGCCAATCTACTTCTTTGTGGCGGTTGCATTCTGGAATATGGTTGGAGCGGGTCTGTTCGGATTCATGATTAATCCTCCTATAGCGCTGTACTACATGCAAGGGTTGAACACCACGCCAGTTCACGCGCATACAGCACTCTTCGGTGTGTACGGGATGCTTGGCATCGGCCTTATGCTTTTCTGTTTACGCGTACTTTATGTAAAGAGAGACTGGAAGGATAACATTCTCAAGTTCGCCTTCTGGACTATCAACGGTGGTCTGTCACTTATGGTCTTGCTCAGCTTGCTTCCGATTGGATTTATGCAAACATGGGCATCGGTGGAACATGGTTATTGGTATGCCAGAAGCGCTGAGTATCTCTATTCTCCGACAATTACAGTGTTCAAATGGTTGCGCGCTCCGGGGGATACAATATTTGCGTTAGGAATCCTGGTGGTTGTGCTGTTCATCTTTGGTTTGGCAACAGGTCACTCTATTAAAGAGAAGAATCAAATCGAGTCTGATTCATAAGTAATAAAACCATACCCGGAGTCATGTGGCTCCGGGTTTGAATTATTGAAAGGAAAATGAAATGTCTACTCATAGAATTTGGCAAGGCATCAACACTAAAATAATTGCACTCTCCACAATCATCCTGCTATTGGCAGTAAGCCCGGCTTTCAGCCACTGTGATTCGGAGGACGGCCCGATTATACCGGCAATTAGAACTGCCTTGGACAATGGCGAAATCACTCCACTACTTAAGTGGCTGGCAGCCGATGATGAGGCGGAAATCAAAGATCTCTTTGCGCGGGTGCGGGCTCTTCGTACTCAGTCTGATGAGGCTAAAGAAATCGCAGATCAATTGTTTATCGAGACGTTCATTCGTGTCCACAGAGCAAGCGAAGGCGCTCCCTTTACAGGAATCAAGGGGGCCGGAACTATGCCTCCGATTTTTGCTGAATTGGACAATGCGTTGGAATCAGGAAGTGTCGATGCTTTGGCAGATAAAGTTGCAAACGAGGTCCGTGAGAACATCGTCAAGCGGTTTGACCACGCCAAAGAGCTGAGCAAACATCAGGATGATACTGTGGAAGCTGGTCGAGAATTCGTAGAAGCATATGTCACTTACATGCACTTTGTTGAAGGGCTTCACAATTTCCTGGCTTCGGCTGCCGAAGGACATCATACACCAGCGGATGCGGGACATTGACAGTAGCATGAGATCAGCAAAAACAACGACCAGTTGCTCTCGAGTTGGCATTGATGACTTCTATTGGCTGGCCGTGCCAATATGGGAAATTGAGGAACAAGCTAAGAAGAGTAGTGCTGAGTGCTCCTTTGGAGGAACAGACGAACTCCAAAAGTGCTCAATACACTCAATTAAACACATATTGTGCGGCTGCGTGTCGGAATTCGATTCCGTAGTCGACACCGCACGTCAGCATTTTATAGATCACATTCGGAAGTGACCCTCTCCTATATTATTGTCTTTCAACGCGTGGCGATTGTAGTAGAGTAGCTGGTCTTCACCTGAAATTCAAATTCCCTATAAGTTTGGGGAGAGTGATATTGGGGCTGCTTCTCATAACGACCTTAAATGGTAACACTAATTCCATTCATTTCACAATTCAAAAAGTTGCGAAATTAGTCTAATGAACCCCGCTCTATTTTAAGTCATTATTCCGCCATAGATTGCGAGCTCATAAAAATCCAATATCACTCTCCAAGTACTTCCCTTCGTAGTTTCCTTATCACCTGTTTGATTAAGGGTACCGGACTCTGTCTTCAACGCACAAATCACGAATCACGTTTCAGACTCCGTCTTTTTACCAAAAGTCACGTATAGAACGGGCAAAACTATGAGAGTGAGTAGGGTTGATGTTAGAATCCCGCCAACCACAACCGTTGCCAGAGGGCGTTGAACTTCGGCCCCAATACTCGTTGAAACAGCCATTGGTATGAAACCGAAGGCTGCGACCAGAGCTGTCATGAAGACCGGCCGCAGTCGTGTCAAAGCGCTTTCCCTGACGGCAGTAATGATGTCTATGCCTTCAGATCGAAGCCGCTTGATTGAAGATACCAGCACTAATCCGTTGAGTACGGCTATTCCTGAAAGCGCGATGAACCCGACTCCGGCAGAAATTGAGAACGGCATCCCGCGCAAGGCAAGAGTTACAATACCGCCGATCGCGGCAAGCGGCACACCCGAAAAGATCAACAGGGCGTCTCTGGCCGATTTGTATGTCCAGTACAGTAATCCGAATATCAGAAGCAAAGCTATGGGAACAACAATCAAAAGCCTGATACGGGCTCGTTCGAGATGCTCAAACTGGCCACCCATCCGAACAAAATATCCGGTGGGGAGGTCCAATTCGGAATCGAGCCGTTCCCGCAGTTCGTTCACAAATGAGCCAATATCCCTGTCACGCACATTGCATTGAACGACAATGCGGCGCTTGCTCCACTCTCTGGTAATCGTTGTCGGTCCTTCGTCGAGTTCCATGTTCGCCACGCGATCAATACTAACCAGACCACCGGTGCTGGAGGCCAGCAGTACCTGGCTGATATCATCAAGCCCTGACATTCTGGTCGTATCCACTCTGACTATCAGATCAAATCGACGCTGTCCTTCAAAGACATCACCGATAGTCAATCCGCCAATACTTTCAATCGCAGTCAGAACATCTCTCCCATTAAGCCCGTAGCGAGCCAGCTTTTGTCGATCAAGTGTGAGCCGGAGCTGTGGCTGGCCGGTCATCTGTTCAACCGAGACATCAGCGGCCCCCGGAATCTGATTTACAATTGCCGCTATTTGCTCACCTTGTCCGACCAGAATTGACAGGTCGTCGCCAAACAGTTTTATGCCCAAGTCTGATCTGATTCCGGCAATCATCTCGTTGACACGCATTTCAATTGGCTGCGTGAAAATGCGATTCTGGCCGGGCAGATCGTTCAGCTCCTTATCTATGGCAGCCACTAATTCCGTTTGAGACTCCGCCCTTGTCCATTGATCTCGCGGTGTTAACGATATGAACATATCCGAAAGCTCTAATCCCATCGGATCGGTGGAAAGCTCTGCTGTTCCGGAACGGGTCCAAACGTGCTCAATTTCATTGGGGAAGGATGCCATCAAATTCCTTTCAATCTGAGTATTGTACTGGACAGTCTGATCGAGTGAAATCCCCGATAATCTGACCAAGTTGATGACTATAGTCCCCTCATTCAGCCGTGGGACAAATTCGGAACCAAGGGTAGTGAAGATGAAGACACCGATAGCGGTGAAGAGCAAGGCGCCCGCGACAACGAACTTACGAAAGTGCAGCGCCCAACTCAGCACAGGTTGATAGATACGGCGCATCCAGCCCACAAATACAGGCTCGCGCTCTCTGATGTTGCGTTTTAGAAAAGTACCGATTAGAGCCGGCATGATGGTAAACGAAAACAGGAGTGAGCCGGTGAGAACAAAGACGACAGTCATGGCCATTGGGCGAAACAATTTGCCCTCGACCCCCTGCAGGGTTAAGATAGGTAAATATACAATTATGAGGATTAATTCACCGAACATAGTCGGTTTTCTTACTTCAAGTATAGCGTCCCTGATTACCTGTAAACGATCAGCCGTGTGTCCTGCCGAGGATAGTCTACGAACAGTGTTCTCCACTTGAATGACAGCATTGTCCACGGCCAGGCCGAAGTCAATCGCACCAAGGCTCATTAGACTGCCTGCGATTCCCACTCGCGACATCATATCAAACGCAAACAGCATAGATAATGGAATCGCGGAGGCGACTATCAGACCAGCCCGGAGACTCCCCAGAAACATGAACAAAACGGCGACAACCAGCACGGCTCCATAGAACAAGTTGTGCTCGACCGTTGACAGAACTTCATCAACCAGATGTGTCCTTTCATAAACCGGGATTGCCTCAATGCCGTCAGGGAGAGTAGATGATATTTCAGCTAGCCTCGCAGACAGTTGTTTGGTTATCTCAGGTGGATTTTCTCCAGTAATCATAAATCCCAATCCAAGAACCGCTTCCCCTTCGCCATTGTAAGTTGTAGCGCCTCGCCGCAGTTCATGTCCGATTACCACGGTGGCAATGTCCTTAATTAAGAGCGGCACTCCTTCACGGACATCAATGACAATGTTTTCGATCTCGTCAATTGTCTCAATGACACCTATACCACGGATCAGAGTCATCTCGCCTGCACGGACGATCTGGCCTCCCGGAACATTGCCTAAGTCATTACGTACAAGCTGGACAATGTCATTTATCGACAAGCTGTATTGCGCCAGCCTCTCAGGGGAGAACAGTATCAAGTACTGTTTCTTGAATCCCCCCCAGCTGTTGACTTCCGCCACACCCGGGACAGCCTGTAGCTGAGGTTTGATGATCCAATCTTGAGCAGTGCGTGGATCGGTCGGCTCATTGGTTTGCCCCTGCACTATGTAGTGGAACACTTCTCCCAAACCGGTGGATACCGGACCTAACCGGGGGACATCCACGCCATCAGGTAATTCCGCAGTCAGCAAGCGTTCACTGACCTGTTGCCGGGCAAGATAGAGATCAGTTTCATCAGAAAATATCGTGGTTATCTGGCAGAGTCCGTATTTGGTAACGGAACGGACCTCGTCCAAACCGGTTAAGCCTGTCAGTGCTTGTTCTATTGGATAGGTTACCAGCCTCTCCAGGTCTTCCGGCGCCCAACCAGGCGCAGATACATTCACCTGTACCATTACCGGGGTTGTATCGGGGAAGGCGTCAAAAGGCAGATGCCAGAGGGCAATCAAACCGAAGACACAGAAAACGCCTCCCAATACGAGGACCAGGATCCTGTATTTCAGCATGAACTCTACTAAATTTCTCAGCATCATGTTTTCCTCATCCTACCGGTTCAATGCCACAGCATCCGGCGCCGATACTCGTCTTTTTTAATTCCGTCTTCAACAGAAAGGAGCCATCGACAACCACTTCTTCCCCGGTCGATAGTCCTTGCGTTACCTGGTAGTAGTTCTCCGGGCCATCGGCAATCGTTACCTTGCGGGGGCGAAAACGAGACTCAGTCTCTTTCACAAATACAACATTGCAGCAGCCTTCCCACTGGACAGCATCTTTCGGGACCAAACTCGATTCGTCTTTTGATGTCGTCAGAACCCACGCCTTACCGAATTCTCCGGCTCTCAAATCAGTATTTGCATGAGTTACTTGAGCACGGACAATACCAGTACGGCTGTGTGTATCAAGGTATGGAGAGACCCAGATAATCGTGCCACTGCTCTTGTTCAGATTGCGGTCATCTGTGGCAAAGACCAGTTTTTGTCCCATTGATACCCGTTTTATCTGATTTTCGGTCACACGAGCTTCAATCCACATTGAGGAAGGATTTGTCAGAATTGCCAGCGGCTGGCCATCTTCAAGCAACTCGCCCACCTGTGCTATTCGCTGGGCTATCAATCCGGTTGTGGGGCTCCTGAAGATGAACTCCTTGGAAACTGATTCAGAATCAAGAATTCTATTGATGTCCTGATTATTCATACCACTGGAAAGCAGCAGACCGCGAACACCTATTATATCCGCCTCTGCCTTTTTATACAGCGCAATTCTACGTTCATAGTCACTCTTGGATATAAGATCCTTGGACACAAGAGATTTGTCTCGCTCCAACTCCTGTCTCTGAATTTCAAGCTCTGCGGCAGCAGAAATGAAGCGTGCCTGAAGTTCGACCATTTCAGGTGATTGCAGGAGGGCGATAGGATCATCACTCTCTACAACGTCACCCGGTGAGATCAACCATCTCGACACAAGCACTCTGACAGTCGATGAGATAACAGATGTTGAATTCTCATCAAAGAGAACTTCAGCTGGTGCCTCGATTGTAGATTCATGCTTGGTTGCAACGGCCTGAAATGTAGTTATTCCAGATCGGTTAGCTGTGTTGGCCGACATAAATTGAATTACAGCATCATTTGTTGCACAAATGTCCTTGTTTGGCCGAAAGAACAAAGATACTTCCATTCCGTTATTACGAATCTCCGGTTTTTGTGTTTTCAACAATTCTTCTTGAGGAAACACTATATCAGGATTGCAGAGACGGCAATGAGATTCCGGGAGGCCGTGACCGACACACCAATCCCCGGACACTTTGAATGACTCCACAAGGGATGGATTGCATTTAGTGCATTCTGATTCCGGAACCGAGTGTTCCGCACACCAGTCAGAAAGTTCACTGGTACCTAAGTCATCAAATTCTTTCAGGTTTTTTGCCGGATCGATAGCGTTTGCCTCAGTATCGGTAGACATTAGAGAGGTCAATGCTACTACCCCTCCGACAGTTAACATCAAGCCGAAGATCAGTATATACTTCAACATTTTAGTTCTTCTCCTGTCTATTGTGGTTCCTCCGTTTTCATATAGAAATCGCAGGATATTAAACGTAACACAGAATCTCATGCTGAGAGATTTGCGTCCGCGATTTTGTAGCTTGTTAGGAATATATGTATTGACCAGCCACGGAAAAGGAGGCTAGCTGAGAGGAAACCTGGGGGGGCGATCCAATCGATCGAAGAATTCGCATTTGGGGCTATTGCGCTGATTGATAAAAGAAAATGATGAGAAGTTGAAAGTAGGATTACTGTCGACCACCAAAACTTCACATGCTGGAGAAATGGGAAGGCAGCCGATGCAAACACAGACCGGACTGCCGTGTTCATCACAACCATTCTCGCATTCGCAATCTATTGCTCCTGATAAAGTCGGCAAAAGAAGGAATCCGAAGACGAACGCCAGACTTATCCCCACAAGGTATCCCCGTAGTAGTGATTTTGCGTGGAATTTCGGCATATTGAGTTAAACAACTGAATTCCCGAAAAGTTCCTCTAATTGTTTTCGTTTCAAATGCATGCTGGATTTTGCCTCGATTTCGTATCCGTGACACAAATCAAAACACTTACTTGGTAATACAGATGAGAAACCACATGTTTAACGAATTCCCGACACCCAATATGGAACTCAAGCCATTGGTCGCCAACAATTTCCACTTACCGTCAAATAGCGGAATTTCACCGGGAATTCGTATCTCACAAGAGTTTGCTGAGAGTGACATTGGGGTCCATTTCTTTAATTCGTTGTTTTTACCATCGCTTACACTGTCGGGTAGTTCGAAGGTGTATTCAGGTCCCTGCAATTTGCAGTCTGTACTTCTGACTTGATCGCGTTCAGAGCTTGCCGGTTTTTCCGTCAGTTGTGTTTTGTTCGATGACGGGTCCAACCTGAACATCCGGGGATTCTTCTTTAAAAAACCACCTGACCCAGCGATGGACATTATTGCGGCGGATTTCAGATCGAAGCGTCCGCATTCGATTCTGTTTCTCATCGGCCGACATTGTGCAAGCCCGATAGATGGCATCGGCGATTTCATCATAATCAAAAGGGTTGACCAGCAGCGCGTTCTTACCGAGCTGGGCGGATGCTCCGGCAAACCTGGAGAGAATGAGAACCCCATCCTCGTCAGTGCAACTGGCACAAAATTCTTTTGAAACCAGATTCATTCCGTCACGAATGGGAGTGATCAGGGCGATATCTGCGGCCTTGTAATGACCAAGGAGTTGCTCCCGATTCAGCGTTCTGAATTCGTAGAGTATGGGCACCCAACCATGTTGAGAGAATGTCGAATTGATGCGACCCGCTTCAAAATCCAATTCTCTTTTCAGTTCTTGATATTCAGGAACATTGAGACGTGATGGAATGACTATCTGCAATAGCGAAATGTCGCCCACCAGCTCCGGGTGTTTCACCAGAAGACGTTCAAAGGCCAAGAAACGCTCTCTGATCCCTTTGGTATAGTCCAGACGATCAAGACCCAGAGCCAGATGCTTGATGGTGAGATTCTCTCTGAGAAACCACGCCGCATCATTAGCATCCGATGAATCGGCACCGCGACTAAATTCTTCAAAGTCAATTGAAATTGGGTAGTAGCCGACAATGACGTCACGCCCTTCGTACTGAACCGTAGCCTGCCGCTTGCGGGACGTAACCCTGGCCTTTGGGACCATCCACTTGACGCATCCTATGAAGTTCCTACGGTCTGCCGAAGTCTGGAATCCGATATGGTCATAAGCAAGAAAGGCATGCATGATCTCTTCATATCTGGGTAGACGGCGAAATAAGTCAAGCGACGGAAAGGGTATATGAAGAAAGTAGTCAAGATGTCCGTGATAGCTTAGCTCGCGCAGATACTGACCGGCAAAAATGAGTTGGTAGTCATGTATCCAGCAGGCGTCGTCTGGCATGGAACTTTGGGCGACGACACTGGCAAATCTGTGATTGACTTTCTGGTAAGCATCATAGTTTTCCAAATCAAAGGAAAACTGACCCAACAAATCGTGAAACAGGGGCCAGATAGTCTTATTGGAGTATCCCCGGTAGTATTGCTGTACCTCTTCCTCTGAGATGTCTATGGGGATCAGGGTGTGGGGAGTCTCAAGGGTGAATTTTGTCAAGGCCTCCTTCACATCAGGAGTTACCATACAACCCGGCCACCCAATCCAAATTCCGTTGGACTTACGTACAATTGGTTCCAGAGCAGTGACCAAACCGCCTGTCCCCTGTTTGACTTCGAGCAAACCGCTCTGGTTTTTGTCGAGAGCTACGGGAAGGCGATTTGAAACAACTACGAGCCTTTTTTTTGCTACTTGTGTCATGGCCGGGTATCTCACTGCCATATTGCAGTCTCCACCAAATAATAGATTCGACCGGCAGAATATGTCAAGCAATACAATTTCAAGCTGATACAGCCTCGAGCCAATCACTTAAGAATTTCAACAGTTCACCGGGAGGTTCAATTCTCAAGTCAGCCAGAGTAGGACGCGATTCTGACCTGACAAGAACCTTGAGACCACGATTTCCAAGCGCTCGGAAGGCATCTTCGTCAGTAAGATCGTCTCCCAAATAACTAACCGTGGAGACATCCGGCGACTCTCTCAACAGGGTGTTTACAGCGTCCGCTTTGGACACTCCTTTTGGCCGGATTTCTAACCCGCCGTCGAACGAATGTAGATCGTAGCCTGATTCCTGCAGCCTGGTCAACCACTTGTCTGCCACCAGATTCATGATCTGTGAGGCCCATTCGGGTGATTCACCTCTCCAATGGAAGGCGCAACCGAACGGCTTGTTCTCAAGGTTGTCCAACAGGTTGTTTTCTTTCGCCCACTGCATGATCGTATTAAGAAGGGCCTGAGCCTCTGCTTCAACTTTGACAATTTCCGTATTCTTACCCGGGATACTCCGCTCAAGGCCGTGGCTTCCCCAAATTTCGCAGTTGAGATCGTTGCCGACAAGATGCCTTAACGACTTGACTGACCGTCCAGAGACTATCACCAGCCTTGTTCTACCTGTACTTCTAATCTGAATTAATAGCGGGATCACACCCTCATACGGTACGGCTCTCTCTCGGTCGACGGTGAACGGACTCAGGGTGCCGTCATAATCAAGGAGAAGAAGGCTGGTGTGTGATTTTCTTAGAGTCTCAAAAAAGGATGGGTACCAGGATTTGGAATTGATCAGTTCCACCTGACCAAATTACGACGCCATAAGATGATTGGCAAGCCCTCGTTTAAGTCCCAGCATCAGCGTCATATACTCGCGCAGTTGTCGATTGCAGAGGAAATTCTCAAGGACAAACTGTCGGGCTGTCGTTCCCAGACGAGTCATGAGCTCCGGTCTGGCCAGTAGATTATGCATTCGCAGAGTGGCTCCCTCGGGACTATCGACCAGATAGCCGGTGTGAGAATTGTGAATCTGCAGTCTTATGCCACCCACGTTGCCACCTATCACCGGCTTCCCTTTCCACATTGCTTCGGTAACGGTGAGACCAAATCCCTCCTGCAATGATTTCTGCAGGACAATTGTTGAGGCTCTTTGAAGAGCGTTTATTATCCGATGGGCGTCAGGTGGCAGCAATAAAACGTGAATGTTTTCTACGCCTTCAGCAGCTTGCTGAACTTCGGCCAAGACCGCGCTGCCTTCGGGATCGTCTGTCGCCCCGCCGCCGGCTAAGACTAACTGTACGTTATACGCGCTGTTCAACAACTTAACGGCTTCAATAACGCCGACCGGGTCCTTAAATCTATCGAAACGAGAAATCTGAGTGATCAATGGGCGGTCTGGATCAAGATTGAATTGTGTCAAAACGCTCAAGACTTCATCGCTACTCAAGGGTATGTTTTTTTCAGACAAAGGGTCAATGCTTGGGGCTACAATAAACTGCGGGTGGCTTAAGGTTTTGGCGAATTCCGGCATGGAGAAAATCGAAGCATCATAACCATCTACCATCGATCTAATATAGTTCCACACCTGTCTGTTAGGCTGGCTTACATCAATATGGCAGCGCCAGATCCATTTTCCCTTACGATTTGGACACAATTGAAGAAGACGGGCCGGCTGTGGATCATGAATTATTACATAGTCAGCCTCTTCCAGCACCGGGCGCAGGCGTTCGGCATTCGTTTCAAGTGTTTCCTCGTAGGCAGCTTTCATGCTGTCGGAGAGACTCACTCGATTACCCTGAAGGCCATTGTGAAACGCCTTGGTTACGTTGAAATAGGCCGGATTACCATCGATAACTTCCCAGCTCGCGTTCAAGCCCAGATCGCGCATGAGCGGAATCATCCAGAAGAGTATCTCGGCAACGCCGCCACCTTCGCGAGTCGAATTGACATGTACAACTTTCATCCCCGCGAGATCACCGGCTACCTGTTTCAGTTTTGAGGTTGAAACCGACCCGATGATCGGTTCATAATCCACCAGGCGTCTACTTGAAGGCATTAGTCACCTCCGACCGATTCACAATATCCACCAACTTCAGTTTTAGCTCTGATAAAGACATGAAGTAAAAGTCGATTTCATGGAGCAGCTCAATGAGGGGCAGGGCGCCATCCCCGAACTCAGAGAGCCAATTGCTGAAGTCATCCAAGCCGTTTTCGGTGCGGCGACGAGCTTCTACAAAATGATAATAGACGGAACCGAGAGCCACCTCGGGTAGTCGTTCAAAAAGGTCAACGGGGGAATTCAGGATCAGGCCGGTATCATACACGACCGTCACAGAACGTAAGAAGTGAAACTGGTCCTTTTTTGGAGCCCAAGGTATGTGGTCAACTTCCATTAGTCTTTCTTGAATGATCTCCAAAACCAGCTTTCTTAGCTCGTCGATTGACGAACACTTGTATGGATTTATGACCGCGAGCCGCTCCGCGAGTTTTCGATCCTGCAGATAGCGGCTGGTCCACATGGCGAAATCATTGTTATAATCAGGATTGTCAAAGGTAGGCCGGATGACAGTTTCGCAAAAGTGGTGGAATAGAGATTCGTCGGGACAGACCGCAATTCTTTCCTCTAACTCTCTGAGATTCATTGCACTACGGACCCCTGCCATCCGCGCAATCAAACTGCAGTCTCGTATTTGAAATGCCATACTCATATGATCGGCTGATCTTTCAACTTCTTAAACGGTTGTCATTTAAGCCTATGGGTAGTAGTCTTAACGTCGATAGATGAGATAAGTTCCGGCAAATCCCCCTGCCGCTAATTGTGCTGTCAAAGCGGTGCTTCACACCACGCTCCTTATCGCCCCGTTGCCTGCTCCAGTCTCATGCCTCCCCGCAGTCTTAAAGCTAATCCGAATGAGCCCAGTGGCTGACCGGGATCAAGTGATGCCAGCGCGGGAGCTTTCAGGATAGTGTCTACAATGATATCCCCAGTTCGGTTCTCAGTTCCGTAGATTGCAAGTAGGAGTCCAGGTACTGCCTGATCTGCACCGAGAGATAATAGCGACGGCCAAGATACCGGGAGGCATCGGCAGTAAGAGTATAGTTGTCATCCGTCTCCCCGTTCGTCTCATAGAGATATCCGGTACCGGAGAGATTCACATTCCAGCTTTTCAACATTCTGAAACGGTAAGATATAAACGGCCGGTAAGCGGTCAGAAAATCAGTATCTATCCAGGCGAGCCTGATAGATACCGACTGTCCGGACGCCGGAAATCTCTTAAGACGCAATGAGAACGAACTGTTCTTGCTGTCTCCGTTTACATCGGAACGCATTCGAATACCGCCATCGGCACTCAGTGAGATGCGGCTTGAGACATTCCAGTCAAACCCTCCGCGTAGTCCCTTTCGTGAACGATCATCAAAGAGAGAATCCGCAATGTCACGATATTCAAAGTACCGGATGGTGGTCCGATTATCGTAGGAGAGTCTGATATTCAGATTCCTTGTCAGGGCTACCCGCGTACTGCCAAAGTAGTTGGTCAGTTCAAGACGCTTGCCGGCCGCTCCAAAGCGCCAGTCCCGGTTGACATCCAGTTCAGCCGACTGGAAGATGTAGATTCTTCGCGAGGACGAGAAGTTAGTTTGCAGATAGAGGAAGTCACGACTCACAACGCTGCCCCGATATTCACTACTGAGAGCCACGGACGCAGCAAGCCTTTTGGAATCATAAGCTCCCGTTTCGTAGCCGACAAAGAGGCCCGCTTTTTTCCGGTCGAAATCGAATCCGGAATCTGAATACCTGGGAGTTGTTCCCCCGGCCAGGCCGACACTTAGTTTGGAAGTGAGACGTTTTGTGAAATAGGCGCCATCAACATAGCCCATTCCGCGAACCTGCGGGGCAGAGACCCGACCAGCCCCCCAATGATTACCCGGCCCCTCATAGGTGAACGATAACTCGCTCAGGCGGTGCGTCCAGGAATCTTTTGACTGATCCGAACGCGGAGGTCTGGAGCGGTGATACAGCCTTGTGCGGTGGCGTAGATTGAATTTTATTCCGCTGCCGCGAATGTTGTCCATGCGCAGCCTGAGTCCGATACCAGATTGCGACCAGTCTCGGTTTGAGCCGCTCTGGTCGAATTGCCTTGTCTGCTCTAACGTTATACTACCCTGCAGTCTCTCTTTCCGGGGTCGATCCGGCTTCCTTGTCGACCGCGTGGCAGGCGGAGATTCAGGGAGAATTGTTTTGACCGGTTCGGCAGCCTCTGTCTCAATGGAGACAATATCTCCAGCTTTGAGTCCTGTGAATTGGTCGAGCGAAGTGGCGGCCGCGGAGTTGGAGCCAATATTGGTTATTACCAGCCAGGTCAGCGTGTCCCCGGCTCTAATCACGGCGAGGCTGTCTCCGGTTTTTAATCCGGCGTTGCTGCCGACATTGATGTAGACCGCTTCGGAGGAGACATAGGTGATCTCGGCACTGTTTTTCGCGGCCGTTACAATTGGGGACAATGTGACTAACCCGAGGAGCAGGCAGCCGATGCAATTGATCCTATTCAAAATATCTGTCCTCATCTCAATCGTTCCCATCTGGATGGCAGGATAAGCAGGCATCGCTGTCGTAAATGTAGCCCGGTCTCCCGCTGTGCCGGTCGTCCATATCCAGCTGGTTATGCTCGTGGCACTCAAAGCAGGTGAAATCCGTTCTGTCGCCCGGAATAGTATGGCAGGTCATACAATCGCTCCAGCGTCCGGCGTGCTTTCCGGAATAGATCGAGAAAAACTGATTATCGTGCCCGGTAAAGGTCCCTTTTAAGCCGGTTGGATGGCAACTCAGACAGGCGCTGCTGGTGGCGGTATAGCCGGACATAGAACCATGCAAAAGGTTTGACTGGGCAGCCGGGTGGCAAGACAAACAGTCGAAAACTGAATTGTCACCTGAGACAGGGTGGCATGAGGAGCAATCGGGCCACTGACTGGCATGGGTACCGGAGAAAATTGGAAAGAAGAGACCATCGTGATCAGTAAACTCACCCGCTTCACCGGTCGGGTGACAGGAGTAACAGGTTGGGGAATCGTAAACATAGCCCGACATCCCGGTATGGTTCGGGTCAATTTCGGAACCGGGATGGCAGGTTAGACAGTCAAACACTTTGCGATCATTAGGGTCCGCATGACATTCAATACAATCTGACCATTTGCCTGAATGACGACCGGAGTATATCGGGAAATAGGTTCCATCGTGCACGGTAAACTCACCCGCTTCACCGGTCGGATGACAGGAGTAGCAAGTGGGGGAATCGTATGAGTAGCCTGCCATCCCGTTATGCACCGGCTCAACTTCGTTCCCCGGGTGGCAGGTCAGGCAGTCGAAAATCTGGCGTTCGTTGGGATTGTTGTGGCATTCGGCGCAATCACTCCAGGTACTGGCATGGCGGCCGGAGAAGATGGGGAAAAATTCCGCGTCATGAGCGGTAAACTCCCCTTTCAGCCCCTGGGGATGACACTCAAGGCAAAGCTTGCTGTCATAACCATAACCGGCCATGCTGCCATGTTTGCCATCCATCTCCTGCTGTCTATGTTCGTGGCAGGTCAGACAATTAAACTGCCTCCTGTCTGCCGGGACAGTATGACACTCGGTGCAACTGGACCACTCCGAAGCATGGCTGCCACTATAAATAGGAAAATATTGAGCGTCATGCTCGCGGAAATCACGAGCTCGTCCATCCGGGTGGCAAAGATAGCAGTCGTCGCTATTGTAAACATAGCCGGTCATTCCACCATGCTCTCCATCCATATCCGATTGATTGTGAGCATGACAGACCAGGCAGGTGAAAACCTTGCTGTCGTTTGGGTCGGTATGACAGGTAGTGCAGCTATTCCAGGTGCCGGCATGTTCGCCGCCGTAAATTGGAAAATAAATCTCATGATTGGGAATGGTAGCCGGTCGCCATGAGTGCATCCTATGACAATTCTGACACTCGGTGGAGAATCCATCGGCTACATGGTTGGGCGAGGCCGTGTTCAAATAGTCTGTCTGATGGCACTCAACACATCTTGACCGGCTGGTCATCATGTCCCCCTGCGGGAGAGTGGTGTGGCAGCTCTGACAGTCCACCAGAGCATGTTTACCCATAAACGGGAAATCCGTGTTGATATGAATTTCCTGAAAGTCAAAACTCGACCACGACAATGATGAGTGACAGCGCTGACAGTCTGCTCCCATTTTTGATTCGTGTACATCCGCGTGGCAGTTTGAGCAGTTTTTTTCCACCTCTGAGAAATCCTGCAGGTCGTGGCAGGAAACGCATCGGGCCGCTCTATGTTTTCCGTCGAGGTCGTACCCGGTAAACTGCACATGATCAAAATCAATAGTTGTGAACGACTCGGTCGTATGGCAATTCTCACACGGCATCTTCAGCTTCTGATGCGGCACATCGCCGCTTTTCGCCTCTGAAGCAGTGACTATCGTCAACGCGATCAGCAAATATCCTGTGATTCTCATGAACATAATCAACCCTCGCGTAAATCCAATTCATTGACCGCCACCTTGTGACAGCTTTCACAGTCGGTTCGGAGCGGCCGGTAGCGCAGAGTCTCTATCCCCCGGATCGACTCGTTCTGGTGACAGTCAAGACAGGCTACTTTCTTATGGGCACCGGTCAGGGCGTAAGCAGTCTGCTTGCTATGATCGAAATCAGCAATTTCCCACCTGTCTATCGTATGGCAATCCAGACAGACTTTCGCTTTTTCACCAGTGGTAAACTGACCGGCATGCTGATCGGTGTGGCAGTCGGTGCATTGCTCTGATTTGAGAGTGTACAGCCGGTACGCGGTTTCTCCTTCACCAACCGTCTTGTGGCAGGCAATACATGGCTGGGCCCGATGAGCCCCAAGTAGCTTAAATTCTGTCTGTTCATGTTCGGTCAATCCGAACCTGGCCGGAAGAAATCCATTTACATCATGGCAGAGTTCACACTTTCCACTATCCGGCAGTGCCGTGAACTGAGCGGCATGGGGATCGCGATGGCAGTCTGTGCAGAGCGTGAATTTTAGCGATCCGGTTTGGGAATCTGATTTATGACATTTGTCGCACTTGAGGTCCCGGTGCTTCCCTAACAGAGGGTATCGTGTCTTGCTATGATCGAAAGACTCTCCCCTGATAATTTTCCAGCCTTCATTGGTGTGACACCTTACACAATTGTCGCCAAATTTGCCGGAGTGAATATCTTTGTGACAGGAGGTACAGTTCGTGTGCGCAATTCCGGAATACTTGATATACTCTTTCTGATTGTCTTCCGCAAAAGCTTCCAGTGACACAACGGGATGACACTTGCCGCATTCAACAGTGTGGTGCTTACCGGACAGAGGGAATTTCGTACTGGCATGATTGAATCCTGTGGCCGGTTTGAAAGATTCCTGCGAATGACATTGAGTACAATCAATACCGAGTTGGCTGCGGTGAATGTCGGTATGACAGCTGGTACAACTGGTATCAAGGCCCAGGTAGGTTCTTGTTATGTCGGTGCTTTCTGCCTCCGCCTCGGAGATATTCTTTATCAAAGAGGGATTGTGACAGTCGCGGCACTTTGTTTTTGCGTGCTTACCCTGCAATGGATAGCCTGCGTCGTTGTGTCGGAAATTCTCCATTCCATTCGGCCATCGTATCAGCTCAAAATCCCGTCCGGCATGTTCGGAGTGGCAGTCAAAACAGGTTTTGCCCGGCTCATTCAGAAGCAGGTGATGGTAACCTCTCTTTTTGTCCAGCCTCTTTTTCAGGGCGGCATGACAGTCAAGACATTTAGAGGCGCTGGGCCCCTCCCCAAGTTCATGGCAATTGGTGCAGTTGCTGATCCCTTCGAACGACTCATGTACCTCGGCTAAATCACCGGGCGATAGTTGGGCAGAAGCCGTTGATGCAGACACCAGAAACAGAGTCAGAACCATTAGCTGAATATGTATAATGAATCTAATCATCTTTAGAATATCCACTTGTATCCCATCAAGACCACTACAGTTACATGAACAAACATGATCAGGATCATAATGACCGCGAACGGTTTGTGAAAGACATGCCAGAGATGAAAAAAGGAGTTCATGCTGTTCATAACCGCTTTTCTTCGGAGCAGCTTGGATTGTTCTTTGGCCATCCCGCTGATTCTCTTTACAGCTTTGGCGGAAAATTCCGGATTCTCTTTCTTGAGGAGTTTCCCCAACCGCCAGGTTTTGAAGGGCCTGAGCAAGTCACCGCCGAAACTGACCATTAGAGCTGACAAGCCGCGTTGATTCTCTCCACTACCGGAAAGTGAGTGTATCCGGCGAATGACAAAGCGGCTGAGATTGTGAATCTCGGTCAGTTCCCTTTCGGTTTCGCGAAGGCGCTCGTCCACCTGATCAAGAGACAGAACCAGCCCGGTCTCATCACGGGGAATCTGCATATAGACGTAACGACCTATGAAACCACTCAACATTACGGCCATCATGGAAAAATAGCTGATAGAGACAATTCCATTGAACTTCATAGCTGTGTGCAGCGTGATAAGAAGCGGGCCGATAATTCCAAACCAGATATGGATATCGAGCCAGCGATTCATGCGACCAAAGCGGAGCCCCAGCTTATTTCTCTTACGAAGTGAGTAAAGGAAAAGAAGAAGGATCATGCAGCTGCCGACAATTTCGAGACCGTGACCGGCAAATCCACTCGGCTTTAGTTCTTTGTGCAACTCGGCGTGCGGTCTTTCGGTCAGCGGAAGATTGTAATACTCCCGGCCGTACCAGGCGACCAGAAGAACAAACAGCAGACCAGCCACGTATAGCAGGAGCTTAAATGTACCAAAGAGGCTGAATTTCATCGAACACCGTACTTAGTTTCCATTTCAATCCCGATCGACTTCAGAAACTGAGTAGGAAATTCGCCGCCGACCATGACGAAGACATAGTCATTGGGGAACAGCAGTTGTTCCCCCCGCTGTTGCAGGATGACGTCATCATTATGAATTTCCGTAACATGTGATTCCAGGATAGCTTTTACAGCACCGGAATCAATTGCCTGCTTAATTTTCTTTTCATTTTTCTCTTTGATCCTGGAGAAGACAGCCTTGCGATAGGACAAGCTGACATCGTTGCCCGGTTGTTCGCTCAGGACCAAAGCGGCTTCAATGGCACTGTCACCGCCTCCCACAACGAGAATTGATTTGTTTTGATATTGCTCCGGCTCCAGGAGACGGTAGGCAACTTTGGAACTGGCTTCTCCCGGTATGCCCAGTTTTCGAGGTGAGCCGCGGCGACCAATGGCCAGAAGAACATGACCTCCACTAAACGCTTTTCCATTACTGCCTGCTATGAATCGGCTGTTATCTCTTTCAATCCTGTCCACCTTCTGGCCAAAGCGGATGTCAACTTTTTCTCGGTCGGTGATCTCTTTCCAGATATCGAGCAGTTCTTCTTTGACAATCTCTCGCTTCTTAAACAGGCCGTAAGTAGGAATCTCCATCGGCTGGGTCATCACCAGCTTTTGCCGGGGGTATGACAGAATGGCCCCTCCGAACAGTTGTTCCTGTTCAAGAACTACCGTTCTCAATCCTTTGTCCTGAGCACACAGCGAGGCAGCCATTCCGGCCGGACCGGCCCCAACAACGATAAGATCAAACTCACAGTCTGACGCTTCTGATTTCTCCTGTGCGATATATTCCACCGCTTCCCTGCCCTGGGTAACGGCGTTTCTGATCAGGCCCATACCGCCGAGTTCACCGGCAATGTAAACCCCGGGCACATTGGTTTCAAAAGTCTCTTTTACATGGGGTAACTCCACCCCGCGCTTTTCTGTCCCAAAAACAAGGCTGATCGCATTGGTCGGACAGGCCAACATACAGGCCCCGTGACCGATACATTTGGTCGGCGAAACCAGGGTTGCCCGGCCATTAATCAGGCCGAGTATTTCCCCTTCGGGACAGGCACTAACACAAGCACCGGTGCTGATACAGCCATTAGGATCGATTTTGGGATGTAACGAAATCGGCTCAGTCAGTCCGCGCTCCTCTGTCTCTTTCAACTTCAGCTCCGCCCGCCTGGTTTTAGCCGTAAACCTCAACCAGTAAATGATCGGGATTAGCAGCACCATTGAGCCGACCGCTATGTTAATTAGAGTGTCGAGCGACATATAATGTAGAATACCGTTGTTTCCGGCCAAAGCCGGAGCTTTCTCATTTAGTGACAATGATCTTACAATATATATCGGGCTTGGCGGAGATAAAACTGAGAAATTACGTATTTCGAGGATAAGGGCTTGTGTCTAAATGAGTTGTCCCGGCGCACGATCTACGAACTTGGACTTCAACTGTCGAATAAGCCTCTTTTACCATTGCAGATCCGGGTTAAAAGAGATTGCCCGATGTTAATTGAATCCAGACTCAGTGTGGCGCAACTGATCAAGCCGGTCCGAATGACATAGATTTTTCCCCGCACTTGGGTTATACTTGTATGAAGTCCGTCCCAATTATGGGTCGTGGAGTTTGTAAGGCCGATCAGAACCTGCGAGGGAATATTTATTGAAAGTAGCCATTGTATACAATCGAGATAGCCAACGAGTGATCAATCTCTTTGGAATGCCTAATCAGGAAAAGATTGGTCTGAAAACTATCGACCGCATCGCCAGCGGGTTGAGGAAAGGCGGCCATCAGGTAGTGGCTATTGAAGGGGACAAGGACTTAGTCAACAACCTGGAGCACTTTATGCCCAGAGTTGTGAAGGGTGAATTCCCCGGACTTGTGTTCAATGTCTCATATGGTATCCAGGGCCAGGCTCGCTACACGCATGTTCCCAGCATACTGGAAATGGTGGGAGTCCCTTATGTCGGTTCCGGTCCGCTTGCCCATTCACTTGCTCTGGACAAGGTTGTGGCGAAAATGATTTTCAAGCAACACGGTATTCCCACCCCTGAATTCACAGTGATGGACTCCCCCGATTCGCCGGTAAGTGAGATCAAATACCCTGCCATTGTCAAACCAAAGAATGAAGCGGTCTCGTTTGGTATAAAAATTGTGCATAGCGAAGATGAGCTTCGCGAAGGCGCTTCCCTCATATTTGAAAAATTCAAGCAACCCGTTCTTGTGGAACAATACATTGAGGGGCGCGAAGTAAACGTGGGATTGCTCGGCAACAATCCACCAGAGACACTTCCTCCGGTAGAACTCATTTTTGGTAAAACCGGCCCCGCAATCTATACCTACGAAGACAAGACCCGACAATCCGGGCGGGAGATTTCATGGGAGTGCCCGGCGAATCTTCCGGATGACATACTTGATCGCGTCCTTGAAACAGCCAGGCAGGCGTTTGATAAACTCGGCTGCTATGACTGCGCCAGAGTCGACATTCGGCTCGATGCATACGGGAATCTGTTTGTCCTTGAAGTCAACAGCCTTCCAAGTCTGGGTGAACATGGTTCTTTCACTATCGCCGCCGAGAAGGCGGGTCTGGATTTTGACAAGCTCGTTTGCAGGCTGGTTGAGGTTGCCTCGGCACGTTATTTCGGGACTCCTTCCCCCCCCGATATCAGTAAGCCGGGCAAGAACGTTGATCAGAAGCTGTTCTCTTATCTTGTGGAGAGACGTGACCGGCTTGAAAAGCAGGTTGAAGACTGGTGTCACGTTTCCAGCCGTACATCGGATCCGACTGGAATGAGAGAAGCCAAACAGCTAATCCAGAAGTTTGCAAACGAAGTCGGATTGTTGCCAGTAGAGGAGTGTACCGATGAAAGGACAGTCTGGACATGGCAAACCAAAGCGACTATGGCCAAGGGTGTTCTTCTGGTAGCTCACATGGATGTTCCGATTGACCTGAAGGCTCCTTCAGTCGCTTTTCGACGTGACCCTGAATGGCTGTATGGCGAGGGGGTGGGGTCATCGCGCGCACCAATCGTTTGCATTCAAAGCGCGTTGCGCGCTCTCAGGAGTATCCGCAAACTAAAGAACATACCCTTAGGCTTGTTGATCTACACTGATGAAGGACGTGATTGCCGGTATAGTTCCAAGCTGATCAGGGAAGCTATCTCCAAAGCAGACGAAGTACTGATACTCCGTCCCGGGAATCTTGAAAACAGCATAGTGCCCCAGAGACGGGGATGGCGCAAGTATCGGTTTAAAGTGAGTGGCTCACCAAGAAGACTCGGCAAGATATACAAAAAAAGGGGTGTGCTCAAGTGGGCCACCGATTGCCTGGAGAGTTTCTCAAAACTGACGTCAAAAGAGAAAAGATTCGCAGTTGCCACCAGTGACTTCAAGACAGAATCGTATCCCCAAATGCTCCCGCACCGCGTAACGGCCGATGTAATAGTGAGCTTTCTCAATAACAAGCATGCCGATGAACTGGATATATCGATGCAACAATCAATCAAGACAAAGGACTACAAGTGTACACTTGAACTCGTGTCGGAACGCCCTCCACTAAAGAAATCCAAAAAATCCGCCCAGCTCTATCGCCAGTTGGATGCGGTTGCCCGCAACTGGGAGATCCCCCTGGAAAAAGAGTCTTCCCTTTCTCCCTCGGTCGGTGGATTGGCACCTTCAAGGATTCCAACAATCTGCGGAATCGGTCCGGTGGCGCGCGATGTAGACACACCGCAGGAGGCAGTCTTGAGAATCAGCCTGATGCAGAGAACTTTGCTATTGGCACAGTTTCTCCTGACCAGGGCCGGGAATAAGATGAAGTGACCGCTAAACCAAGACATCCCATAGACTCAGAGCTTCTGGAACTCTCTTCGCCACGCATTCCAAAACCACAGAGGTACTCTGCCTCACGGTATGGGATGGTGTCAACTCAGCACTATCATGCAACTGAGGCGGGGGTCGAGATGCTGGCCAGCGGCGGTAATGCCATTGATGCCGCAGTAGCTGCCTCTCTTGCGCTCGGAGTTTGTGAGCCGGCAGCAAGCGGGCTGGGCGGACAGACGTTTATGATTGTGCACATGGCCAGGACGAGACGTACTTTTGTTCTTGATGGTTCCTCCTTTGCACCTCACAGAGTCGTACCCGGAAAGCTGACTCCGGATGATCGACGGCGAGGGTACAAGGCTACAACTGTGCCAACGACACCTCGGACTCTGGCTTATGCTCTTGAGAAATATGGACTGCTTCCCTGGTCGAGAGTGCTTGAGCCAGCCATCTCACTGGCCGAGAACGGATTCTTGGTTTCAAGCCTTTTCGCGGCACTTTTAAAACGTCACCTAAAGCAGCTCAAGGCGGGGACGGCGGCACCCCTGTTCCTGAAAAACGGCCTCAGGCCTTATCGAGTCGGTGAGAAGCTCAGGCAACTCTCACTGGCCAATACGCTCCGAAGGTTGTCATCAACTGGCGTCGATGACTTTTATACAGGTAAAATTGCCAAAGCGATTCACCAGGACATGGTAAGTAACGGGGGGCTAATCAGACAGGATGATTTGGCTCAGGTACGGCCACCGATTGAGAGACGACCGGTAGCCTGCTGGTGGGAAGGAAAAAGAGTGATGACAATGCCCCCGCCCGGAGCGGGACGGACACTCATAGAAATGCTAAATATAGTCGGTCATCTTCCAAAAAAGCTACAGCGATTGGACACTCCGGACTCGGTTGCCATGATCTCCCGAGCAATGCAGCAAGCATACCGGGACCGGAGAGATCGACCGTATGATCCTTCCCATTATGCACAAATCTCTGACCGTAAGATGATGAGTCCGGACTACGCCAAACGAATGGCCAAGAAAATTCGTACGGCCGGAGAGACAACTCACCTGTCAGTTATGGACAGGTTTGGCAATGTGGTTGGACTAACCCAGTCAATTGAACGTGTTTTTGGTTCTTGCAGCGCATCACCGGAGCTCGGTTTTCTCTACAATAATTACCTTATGGCATATGACTATGAAGATATCAGACATCCGTACTACTTGAGGCCGGTAGCAGCCCCCTGGGCCAGTGTGGCTCCCACAATTGTTTTCAAGGGCAACCGACCGTGGCTGACAATTGGATCTCCGGGAAGCGAACGAATAACGGCTTCCATATTACAGGTACTTCTAAGACTCAGGACGCAGTCGCCATTAGACTCAGTTGAGTCACCCAGGTTCTACTGCAGCGTTGGAGGCAAAGTCTCGCTGGAGGCATCAAGGATGCGCAGTGATATCCCCGAGGAACTTGAAAGGCAGGGCTTTGAAATCGACCCGCGCGATCCCTATTCATTCTACATGGGGTGTGTTCAGTTGGCAATGCGCGAACCGGAGGAATTTGTCGGCGTTGCCGATCCGCGTCGCGATGGAGCCGCGGGAGGCCCGAATCTTTGAAATTACCACTCCTCATCTCTGTCCCCCATGCAGGGACCATGATTCCGCTGGAGCTGGAGCAACTCAACCTCTTGACTGCTGACCAGATCGTCAAAGACGGCGATGAAGGTGCCAGAGAGATTTATGACATCGAGGATCAAGTGGCTGGATATGTAACGACCGAAATAGCCAGAGCGTATCTGGATATGAATAGAGCCGAAAGTGATCGTTCGGCCGACGGCGTCGTGAAGACTGAAACGATATACCAGGAATCAATCTACCGTGAGCTTCTGGAAGAAAAACAGATTCAACAACTGCTGTCACACTACTACCGACCGTATCATCGGAAATTGGTCCGCCTTTCAAAAGGGCAACTTCTCGGGATTGACTGTCATACAATGGCATCCGAAGCGCCGCCGATCAGCACCGACGCAGGCAGTGTCAGGCCGCTCATCTGCCTGTCTGACGCAGAGGGGACCTGTCCGAAAGATTGGACCCGGTTGATGGCTAAATATCTTGAAGCCTCTTTTGAATGTACGGTCTCAATCAATCATCCCTTCAAGGGAGGATATATAATTCGATCTCATTCATCGGAACTGCCGTGGATGCAACTGGAGTTGTCACGTTCTCCATTTGACACCCTGACCCAAAAAAAAGAAAAGGTCCTGAGAGCATTGACCGAGTGGAGCAGGTGTCAAAAATGACAGAGAAGCATGAAACATATTTTGATCTCAAACCTGGTCTTACGCTGGGCAGGAATTATTACGTAATCGAATTTCTTGGAAGCGGCTGGGAGGGGGAGGTCTACAAGGTCGAGGAGAGACGAACCGGGGTACTTCGCGCGGCCAAGATATTTTATGAGGGACGGAGACTGTCCAATCGTCAGCTTCAACGATATACACGAAAACTGGACAAGCTCAGAAGGTGCCCGATTATCACGCAATATCACCACCGCGATATAGCACGAGTGGGGCGTGAGACGGTTGAGATTCTTGTCTCTGATTTTGCCAGTGGTGAGATGCTGTCGGCTTTTCTGAAGCAGCAACCAAAGAAGCGATTGTCGGCCTTTGAATCTTTGCACCTACTTCATGCCCTGGCCGTGGGACTGGAGCAAGTACATTATCTGGGTGAGTACCACGGAGACATTCACTCAGATAATATTCTGGTGAAGCGAGTCGGGATCGGGTTTGAGGTACACCTTCTCGATTTTTTTGACCTCGGCAGACCTACGCGGGAAAAAATTCAACAGGATGTGATCGATTTGGTCTCACTGCTTTACGAGATGATTGGTGGTCAGGATGGATATGCGAAAGCTGGCCCTGAAATCCGCCAGATTGTAAATGGCCGCAAACATACACAGATTTTGAGTAAATTCAAAACCGCGGGTCAACTCCGTATAGCTATGGATAATATCGAATGGTGATATGCCGGAATAGGAGTTAGATTGTTCCGGCAATTGTCAGTACTGACTTATTATGTAGTCACTATTTCTGTACCAGATAGAGATTTACCGGAAACCTTGGCAACAGCATTTTTGACTACCCGGTTGCAAAACGAATCAATAAGCGCCTGCTCATTTCATTTTCACGTGGTGCAATTATCTACCTTTTATCAAACGCATATCATATAAAAACAGTATCAATTGTAATAGTCTATGTTTATTCATGAGGAGTTACATTATATTGACGGTTAAGTTGCAGCCTATAGAGTCGTTTGATGGCCTGCTTTGCTCCGATGCAAAAAAGAGCGATCACTGGAATCCAAAAGTTTTTTTATAGTTGCGACTCGGATGGCAAGGAGTCTGACAAGGAGAGAGATTAGAAGAGTTGAGATTTGCTAATTTAGCGATATTGTAGGATTATTGATAAAATGAACAAGCAAGATGAACGAATAGCAAAAATGACCTTTGCCTCTGTTTATCCACATTATGTGACAAAGGTAGAGAAAAAAGGCAGAACCAAAGGAGAACTACATCGAGTCATCGAGTGGCTAACCGGTTTTGATGAAGAGAAACTTATTGAACTCATAGACGAGAATGTAACTTTTGATCTGTTTTTCAAGAATGCCAATTTGAACACAAATGCTCATCTGATCACGGGCGTTATCTGTGGCTATCGAGTGGAAGAAATAGAGAATCCATTGACGCAACAGGTAAGGTATTTGGACAAGTTGGTTGATGAGTTGGCAAGAGGTCGAAAAATGGACAAGATTCTGCGATCCAATTGAATTGTCCTCGTTAAATTTCAGGATCAGAATCATCTTTAAGCGCCAGCTTCCTTTCAACAAGATGTAGTGCTTTGGAATTCGATATTTCCGACCCTAATTTTCTCATAACTCTGAGACATTGCCTGATTGAGAAATCAGTACTGCTACATTTGACTTTCCATTCCATGATCTAACACGGAATCACAACAGTCTCAATATCTATCAGTAAAGAATCTGCCCGAAACTAAATTGACAATGAGACCAAAACTGGCGACATTCTTATGGTGAGTGGGTAGTCAACCTCCATTTCCGTTCTCGCGCATTCTCTGCCCACAGAAGTGTTCAAATATTTTCTGGGAGGTAGATATTGAAAGCTATCATACGCACCAAATACGGATCGCCGGATCGGCTTGAATTTCGGGAAACTGAGAAACCGACTCCGAAAGAGAATCAAGTACTTGTAAAAGTACAGGCGGCGGCGGTGAACCCGCTTGATTGGCACGTTCTGCGTGGCCAACCGTTCCTGGTTCGACTAATGGGCTTTGGGCTTCTGAATCCAAAACATCATATCCTCGGAGCCGATATGGCTGGCCGGGTCGAGGCGATTGGCAAGGATATAACTCAGTTTCAGGTGGGGGACGAGGTCTTTGGCTCCGGCATGGGCGGGTTTGCTGAATACGCCTGTTTGCGCGAAGACAAATTGGTGCTGAAACCGGCCTCCATGACATTTGAACAGGCGGCGGCGGTTCCGGTTGCTGGAATCACGGCACTGCAAGCGCTCCGCGACCGCGGAAAGTTACGGGCGGGACAACAGGTTTTGATCAACGGTGCATCGGGAGGGGTAGGTACCTTCGCGGTGCAGATAGCTAAGGCGCTCGGCGCTCACGTGACCGGAGTCTGCAGTGGGCGTAATATAGAAATGGTACGGTCCCTGGGGGCGGACCATCTGATTGACTACACAAAAGAATGCTTCTGGCAGAACGGAAAAGAGTACGATCTGATCGTTGATAATGCCGCCTTTCAATCGATACGGAAGTCTCTGCGCGCTCTGAAACCATCCGGCGTCTATGTTGTGGTTGGCGGCTCCTCATCCACTGGGAGAGTTTTGTTGTCACTACTTTTCAATCCTCTTATTTCAATGATCAAGGGGAGGAAGCTTGTTTCGTTGATGGCGGACCTGAAGAAATCGGATCTGGTTTTCCTGAAGGAACTTCTGGAGTCGGGCAAGATTGTGCCTGTCATTGGCAGGAAGTACCCCCTGAGTGATACTGCTCAGGCAATCCGGCATATCGAGAAAGGGCACGCAAGCGGAAAAGTCATAATCAATGTTTGAAGAGCAATAACAGGCGACTCAGATTCGCCGGACAAAGCGTCCTGCTGTTTGGGGAGCGAGATGTTCGAGATGCAGATGATTGTATTTGAAATAGGCGATTACATTTCCTATCTTAGGTACATATAGCAATTGAACTTGTTGGAAAACTACCGTGAACGTACTTGTATATTTACTCGTAGCGTTAGTCGCCTACCTGATCGCATTTCATTTTTATGGTCGGTTTATTGCCCGCTCTCTCGGCGAAACCGCAGGACGAAAGACCCCGGCAGTTAAAATCAATGACGGCAAAGATTTTGTGCCCACCCGTCCTTCGGTCTTGTTTGCGCATCACTATGCTACGATTGCGGGGGCAGGTCCCATTGTTGGTCCCGTTCTCGGTATCCTGTATGGGATAGGTCCGGCCTGGCTATGGGTTGTTTTTGGAGCCATTTTCTTTGGCGCCGTTCATGACTTCTCGGCCTTGTTTGCTTCGATAAGAGAAGATGGTAATTCTGTCGCCGAGATTGCTAAAAAGTCGCTCGGTCCTACCGGGTTCCTGCTCTTTATTACTTTCACGATTATACTTATTGTTCTGGTGGCCGCCGCTTTCTTGTCGCTTACCGCAATTTCTTTGACTTCGCTCTACCCTCTTGAGAAACTCGGTCTACAGGATGGTCAAACATTACTCCGGACGATTGTCAAGGGCGGACAGACCTATGGCGTTATCGGTGGGATTGCTTCGTCATCAGTAATTGTCATCACGGCGTTGGCCCCGCTTTTGGGTTTCCTGGTCACGAAACGGCGCATCTCCACGCCATTAGCTTTTGTCCTGGCTGCAGGGATATGTACTTTTTCAATATGGATCGCTTTCGACCACCCCCTTACCCTGGCACCATTGGCCTGGATGATCGTGATCTCAATATATACTTTTTTCTCGTGTGAAGCGCCCGTCTGGTTGATCCTTCAGCCGCGCGATTTTGTGAATGTTCAGATTCTTTATGCCGGTATGGCCGCCATGATTGTCGGGGTTGTGATCGGAGGTTTCCAGGGATTAACTGTGACAGCCCCTCTTTCCAATATTGCTGTCGGTACATCCAAAATGGGACCGGTGTGGCCATTTCTGTTTATCATTATTGCTTGTGGAGCTATTTCCGGATTTCACTCTTTAGTCTCCAGTGGTACCTCCTCAAAACAGCTCGCGAAAGAGAGCCAGGCTGTTACGGTCGGCTTTGGCGGAATGCTTTTGGAGAGTTTACTGGCCGTACTCGTACTGGTTATAGTCGGGTCCTCGCTCAATTTCGGTGAGTACATGGCCATTGTCTGGCCGGAGGGTGCCAGGGGAAACCCAATTCTGGCTTTTGCCCTCTCTATGGGGCATTTGATGAATTCTACGATGGGCATTTCTACCGCATTCGGCTCCGTTATGGGGATACTAATAATCGAGGGGTTCTTAATTACAACTCTTGATTCGGCAGTGCGTCTCAATCGCTATCTGTTTGAGGAACTCTGGAAAACATTATTGCCTAAGACGCCGCGCTTTATGAAAAGCTTCTGGTTCAACTCCGGGTTGGCGGTAATCCTGATGTTCAGCATAGCTTATAGTGGTGGTTATAAAGCTATCTGGCCGGTCTTTGGAGCAACTAACCAACTACTGGCCGCGATGACACTCATTGTTGTGACCGTTTGGCTGCATCGATCCGGCAAAAAATACTGGTTCACGATGATTCCGGCAATTCTGATGGTAAGTACGACGATATTTGCTCTCGTCTACAAGCTGTTTTCAGAATACATTCCCGATAGCAAATATATTCTGGTGGCCACTGACATTCTGCTTCTCGTTTTGGCGCTTCGGGTTGTCTTGCTCTCGATCACAAAATTCAACAGACCGGTTGAGAGTTTAAGTTAACGATTCAATGCTTACGGATCCCGCATAGAACCGGCACCGTTCTAATGCGATCTCAAACCTCACGAGTGCGCCAAAAGTGATTGTGTTAAGATCGTCACTTCCCAAATGCTCCAAGTCCGTTGACTTCTGAAAGCGATAGCTGGCAAAGAAATCGAGATCAAGCCCGCCGGCCGTAAAATCCACGCCAGCCCGCAGGGCATAGAATGGGTCGCTCTGCCAATCACCGTCAATATAGCCTATTCCCACGCCTGCTCCGCCAAATATGAAATCGCCGATCATGGCATACCCTTGTGGCTGAATCATCATCTCCCCGGTGCCTCCAAAATCCGCAATGAATTCTTTATCCCCTTCAAACCGCAGAAGCGGCTGTGCGATAACGAAAGACCCCATAAATCCGAAAGCATTTCGATCAAATTCAGGGTTGTCTGTGATATCGGCCATAGTGTTGAGATAGTGGATCCCGCCGCCGATACGACTTCCGGCATCGGAAGTACCCGCAAACAGAAGCGGACCAGCAGAAAAGCGGTCAATGTCGTTAGTTTACTTCTCATCCCTCTCTCCAGAACTGAATGGGGGTAATCCCCATTGGCGAGGGAGATTGATATCAGGCCCTTTACGTATATTGAATGTCTGTCAGGAAGATCGGAAACCCATTGTATGTGACCGCAGGTTGCCGGTGACGACAAATACAGTCTACTTATACGCTATCGCGGCACTTGCCGGTCCGGCCAGGCCAATGAATTCAAAACGCTTGAAACCAACGGTAGTACACCATTTCTTGAAGTCCGCCCCGGTGTAATCAAAGCCGTCACCAAGCTCAATGAGCATGTTGAGTGACATCAGAAGTCCAAAGGCATTTTCACGTCGAGCGTCATCAATCAAGTTTTCTATGGCGATAAACGCGCCTCCTTCGGGCAATGCCCTATATGCCTTTTCTATCAGTATCATTTTCTTTTCGAGATTCCAGTCGTGCAGAATATTCCCCATCGTGATAACATCGGACGTGGGTAGTTCATTTTCGAAGAAGTCGCCAGAAATGATTTCGATTCGGTCCCCCATTCCGGCGTCATCAACGTGTTGTTGGGCGTGGGGAGCTACCGGTGGCAGGTCAAAAGATTTGAATCTAAGGTGACTATGACGCGCTCCAACAACTCGCGCCAACAACGCAAGTGCACCGCCAATATCGCTGACCGTATTGTATTTGCCAAAATCAAACTTGTCAGACAACGCCAAAAAATTGCCCGCTTGAACCCCAGACATTGCTTCCAGGAACTGTCCCAGTCTTGCTTTGTCCGCATAGAGTTCCGCAAACATTGATTTGCCGCTTTGTTTAACTTCGTTCTGCGGTTCGCCAGTCTTCAGAGCTGTCCCAAGATTATTCCAGAATCCAAATAATCGCGAGTTTAACATTTCAATGATACCCCCTATATAGGTTGTATTAGATTTGTTAAGAAACGCGTTTGACTCCGGTGTATTCTTATACTTCCCTTCCCGCCCATCGCCATCTCGGTCAAGAAATCTGAGGGCCACCAGAGCATCGAAAAAATCATACGTTCCACGAGGATGCAGCCCAAGCCTGTCACCGAGTTGTGTTGCCGACATAGATCTTTCGCCAAGTACAGTGAAAAGATTCAATTCAACGGCAGTTAGTAATGTCTTTGAAGCCCAGAAGGCTGTAGCCGTTTGCATGATATGCCCCGGGTCGATTGCTTGCTTCAAGGTAATCTCCTTCAGTCTCATAGCTCATTCAAGGAGGAGCAGTATGATGTTATTCGCCTATATTGGCTATAATAGGTAGTTTTTATCTATGATGCAAGTCGATCTTTCAGGGGAATCGCTTGAAAAGACTAGTTAAGTTTGTAGAGAAACCAGGATGCTGTGTGAATTGGACGGTGAAATAGCGCCGGTCGCGGGAGAACCGAAAATATCGGCCGCAAGAGTACTGTTTTTGATCCCGCCATTTGACCGGTAGAGATATCCAGTGCCCGGAGATTCACATTCCAGCCCTTTTAATTTTGAAGTCCCAAAACCAGAAAATATGGCGGCCTTTATTCGAAAATACGCCGTAATCGGCTATGAAATCACCTTTTCCGAGCTTCTGGAGGGGAGGATAATTATCTCGCGCGGATACCGGCCACGATGTTTCAACCTTTATAACTATTAGCTGATTTGGGGATGTACATACTATCTCAAATATCGGCCCGCCAACGACCGGTTTGTCTTGACAGTCAGATAAAGAAGGATATATTTGTCCTTGTGAAAAAGATAACAAAGTGTGACAGACAGGAAGACATAGTTGAAGTTGTCGAAAAGCGGTTCGACTATCGGGTCCTGTCGCGTTAGAAAAATCTATTTCTGAGGTAAGAAAATGAACACTTCCGGATTCAACCCATTTGAAATGGCGCAAGCGCAATTTGACAGCGTAGCCGACCAACTCGGACTCGATCAGTCGGTTCGTGACCTTTTGAGAAACCCGCTTAGAGAGTATCAATTCAGTATTCCGATTCATATGGATGATGGAACCACAAAAGTATTCAGAGGGTTTCGTGTCCAGCACAACGATGCCCGCGGTCCTTCAAAGGGAGGCATTCGCTTCCATCCCGCTGAAACAATTGACACCGTTCGGGCACTGTCAATGTGGATGACATGGAAATGCGCCGTAGTCGATATTCCTCTTGGCGGCGGCAAAGGCGGAGTAATATGCGATCCGCACAACCTTAGTGCCAAGGAACAGGAGCAGGTCTGTCGGACCTGGGTACGGCAGCTTGCAAAAAATGTCGGTCCTCTCTCGGACGTACCGGCCCCGGATGTGATGACCAACGCTCAGCACATGTTATGGATGCTTGATGAATATGAACATATTCATGGAGGGCACTTTCCCGGATTCATAACCGGTAAGCCGGTTGGTATGGGCGGCTCCCTGGGCCGGACCGAAGCTACCGGCTACGGAACCGTTTTCACGATCAGAGAAGCGCTGAAGGAACTTGGGATCAGACCGAGCGATACCACTGCCTCGGTCCAGGGCTTCGGCAATGTTGCACAGTATGCCATTGAATTGTATGAGCAGCTGGGCGGCAAGGTTATCTGTGTCTCCAGCTGGGATCAGTCAGATCAGAAGGCATATTCTTTTGTCAAAAAAGAGGGTGTCAGCCTTAAGGATCTCCAGGGAATAACTGACCGGTTTGGAGGGATCGACAAGGCGAAAGCAGCCGAACTCGGCTATGACGTGCTTGACGGGGATATCTGGATTGAGCAGGAGGTGGATATTCTGATTCCATGTGCCCTCGAGAATCAGATCACCGGCGACACGGTCAAAAAGATCAGCAAGAAAGTTAAGATTGTTGCCGAAGGAGCCAATGGGCCAACCACACCGGCGGCCGACAAGATTCTGGCCGAACGGAACATTTTCACAATCCCGGATTTCCTGGCCAACGCCGGCGGCGTAACCTGCAGCTACTTTGAGCAGGTGCAGAGCAATATGAACTACTTCTGGGAGAAAGATGATGTCCTTAGTCGTCTGGACCTGAAAATGACCAGTGCTTTCATTGCGGTTAGTGAACTCGCCCGCAAGCGAAAGCTGTACATGCGTGATGCCGCCTACGTCATTGCCATTGACCGGGTAGCTCAGGCGTGCCGGGATCGCGGCTGGGTATAAGGAGACTTATATAGTAGTTGCGCCACTATCAGTACAATTTTGCTTCCTGTGTAATTTCTGTTATATTAGGCAGCAATTGAGATAGTATAAGGAATGTTTGCATGGTGAAAAAGAAACCGACAATTCCGGCCGCTACTGATATTCCTCTTTTCAACCGTAGATTCTACGATAGCAAAGATGTCATGTCACGTATTGGTGACGGGGCTATTGGCGGCAAGGCAACCGGCCTTGCCTTTGCCGCTCGGCTGCTCAAGGAGGCGGTTCCCTCCGGTGAGCTCAGCGGCCTCTCCGTATCGGTCCCCCGATTTGTGATTGTGACCACTGATGTCTTTGACGCGTTTATGGAACGGAACAATCTCAATGAGGTTGCTCTTGGAGATTTACCCAACGACCGTATTGCCAATGCTTTCCTGAAGGCGGAATTTCCAACCGAATTTGCAGGAGATTTAAGAGGATTAATCACGGCGGTGAATTCTCCGCTGGCCATACGCTCTTCGAGCATGCTTGAAGACTCCATGTACGAGCCGTTTGCCGGTGTCTATGAAACCAAGATGACTCCCAACAACCAGTCAGATACGGGCGCCCGCTATTCCAAACTGATTGAAGCGGTCAAATTTGTTTATGCCTCGACTTTCTTTCACGAAGCTAAGGCGTATAGGAAAATGACCGGACGAACTCCTTCGGATGAGAAAATGGCCGTGATAATTCAGGAAGTTGTGGGGCAGAGATATGGTGATCGGTTCTATCCGGCCATTTCAGGAGTCGCCCGATCTTACAACTTCTACGCCTTTGGACATGCCAAACCGGAGGATGGAATTGTCGATCTTGCGCTCGGCCTGGGGAAGACAATTGTCGATGGCGGTCTTGCGTGGACGTATTGTCCGGCTTATCCCAAGTCTCCCCCTCCTTTTACCACCAGTGAGATGCTCAAATACACGCAGTCCGAGTTCTGGGCGGTGAATATGGGCAAACCGGCCGAGTACGACCCGGTGCGTGAAACTGAATACCTGATCAAGGCGACCGTGAAAGAGGCCGAGTATGACGATGCGATTTCGCAGTCAGCCTCGACCTACCAGGCCCACAACGACAGGCTGGTTATGGGTATCGGTCACGATGGCCCCCGGGTGCTTAATTTTGCTCCGCTTCTGCAGTTTGGAGAGATTCCGATCAACGAACTGGTCAAGCAGTTGTCCAAGTTGTGCAGCACAAAACTTGACTCAGCGGTCGAGATAGAGTTTGCCGTCTCCATTGACCCGCTCAGGAAGTCGCCGCCACGATTTGGTCTGCTGCAGGTCCGTCCGATGGTGGTTTCTGATGAGGAAATTGAGATCACCGATCCGGAACTGACCAGTAAGGAGGTGATTGTTGCCTCCAACAAGGTGCTCGGCAACGGTTGTGTCGGCGGAATTAAAGATATAATATTCGTAAATCCGGCGGTTTTCAAAAAAGAGAATACACGCCTCATTGCCGGTGAAATAGATGCCCTCAACAGAGAGTTTGCGGACTCAACCAAACGATATATTCTCATTGGGTTTGGACGTTGGGGAAGTTCCGATCCCTGGCTGGGCATCCCGGTTGACTGGGGAAATATATCCAGTGCCCAGGTTCTGGTGGAGGCAACCTTACCGGACATGAATGTTGAACTCAGCCAGGGCTCTCACTTTTTTCATAACCTGACCAGTCTGCAGTTGTTATATTTCAGCGTTCCACACACCGGACAATATCAGATTGACTGGGACTGGTTGAACGCACAAAAGGTTGTCTCTGAAAAGGAGTTTGTAAAACATGTTGAGTGCAGTAAACCTGTGACCATAAAGGTAGATGGCCGCAGCCAACGCGGAGTTATTTGCAGATGACCGGCAAGAAAAAAAGTCAGCGTGAGCGCCCCCCCGTGGACCAACTTCTGCACCAGCTGCAGGAACGAGCCAAAGAGCTGCAGTGTCTGTATCGGGTGGATGAGGCTCTCGGGCGCACCAAGGCTTCGCTTGACGAAGCCTGCCGGGAAATTGTCGCGGCCATTCCGCCCGGATGGCAATACCCTGATATTTGCGTGGCTCGAATCGTAATTGACGATAAGGTGTTCAAGAGTGACAATTTTGTAGAGACAAAATGGGGATTGAATGCGAATATCATTTCGAGTGGTGTTGTCGTCGGTCACGTTGCCGTGTTCTACACCCAGGAGATGCCTCGATGGGATGACGGCCCTTTCCTGAGTGAAGAAACCAAACTCATCCGGACAATCGCTGACCGGATTGCTGTTCGCATTTCTCAACAGAACATGCAGAGTATTGTGGAGCAATGGGAGGGACGAAGCCTTGACCACCAGCGTAGAGATGCCGGTGACTGGCAGATTGTTCTTCAGATGCTCAAGCAGACCGACCGCGACCTCTATGTCCGTGTTGCCCGAAAGACACTAAACCACCTTTGCTGGAGCGGCATCCCGCAGGCCGAAGAACTTCTGCATACAGGCGCCTCGGACCCTCGTCAGCTCGAAGCATCCATGCAGGAAGACTGGAATCAAGCGTATGAACGCCGCAAGGTGGGATTTACCCCGGAGTTGTGCAGTGCTGTATTCAAAATGGCCGGTGAGACCCTGGACGACAATGTTCTCTTTGACCTTATACAGAGATGGATTCAGGAAGATAAACTTTCATTTCTTGCCCAAGTAGTAAACGGCAACCTGTCACTGGCCGATGTTGCCGATGCCATCAGACGCTACCACTACCTGGCCGAACAGGAGCCGGAGATTCAGTCCCCCAACAAAAGAGGGATTGAAGTTTCCCTGATCAGGAGATTCCTCTCCGATCAACTTCAGTACATCAGCGCCGCCAAGGGCTATATTCAGGTTCATGACTTTTACAACCTTCTTGAACGGGTAGTATTTGTTCCGGCCAGTCATGGCAAGCTTGGCGGGAAGAGCGCGGGGCTCTACCTTGCGGCTCAGATACTAAAGTGCAAGGCAAAAGAAAACGAGTTGCTGAAGGATGTAAAAGTTCCCAAGACTTATCACTTAACTTCGGACCTCCTGCTGCACTTCATGCACTACAATAACTTTGACGAAGTTGTCGAACAGAAATACAAACCGATTGAACAGGCGAGATTTGAATACCCGCACATTGTACAGACTTTCAAGAGCGCCCGGTTCCCGGCGGAAGTTCTCAATGGTCTTTCGGCAGCTCTTGATGACCTGGGTGAGACACCTCTGATTGTACGGAGTTCTTCACTCCTTGAGGATCGCGTTGGGGCCTCCTTTTCGGGGAAATACAAGAGCGTCTTTGTGGCCAACCAGGGAACCAAGCAGCAGCGACTGCAGGCGTTGCTGGATGCGGTGGCCGAAGTTTACGCATCGACTTTTGGCCCCGATCCGATTGAATACCGCCTGGAGCGGGGCCTGATAGACTTTGGCGAAGAGATGGGAGTGATGATACAGGAAGTAGTGGGCACACAAGTTGGCCGCTATTTCCTCCCCTCCTTTGCCGGGGTTGCTTTTAGTAAGAATGAGTTTCGGTGGTCACCCCGGATAAGTCGGGAAGATGGTTTGATTCGTTTGGTCCCGGGATTGGGAACTCGCGCAGTTGATCGTATTGGGAATGACTATCCAATCCTGATTGCACCCGGTCAGCCCGGATTGCGAGTCAATATGACGCCGGAGGAGATAATCAATTACTCCCCTCAGAAGATTGACGTCATTGATCTGGAGAATAATAATTTTGTGACCGTGGATGCCGCTGAATTCATCAAGAATAACGCGCGAGAATTTCCGGGGATTGAGAACATTGTTTCAGCTCATAAAGATGGTCTGTTTAGAATACCCAGCGGTGACCACTTTGACTATGAGGGCAGTGATAACATCGTCACATTTGAAGGTCTTACCAAGCGAACCCCTTTTATCAGTCAGATCAAAGCCATTCTGGATACCCTGGAAGAGTCACTCGGTCTTCCGATCGACATTGAGTTTGCTTCCGACGGACGCAATTTTTATATCCTGCAGTGCCGATCTCAAAGTTACTCAGAAACCTATGCGCCAGCTATGATTCCAATCGATATCCCACCGGAGGAGATTGTGTTTTCCGCTAACCGGTACATATCGAATGGAATTACGCCGGAGATCACTCATATTGTGTACGTTGATCCGCAGGGATACTCTCAGATTCCGGATCGTCAGTCGATGATTGAAATTGGCCGCGTTGTGGGACGTCTCAATAAAACCCTTCCCAGGCGGAAGTTTATACTTATGGGACCGGGACGCTGGG
>JARGFS010000060.1 GCA_029211095.1 bacterium
GTAAACTCCCCCAAATAGTAGACTGTCGTAAAGTAGAGCTTTTTGGCATATTGGAGCCAGGAGGTATCTATGAAACGGTCGAAGTACAGCGAGAGTCAGATCGTCGGTATTCTGAAAGAAGCCGATGCCGGACTTCAGGTGAAGGAGATTTGTCGCAAGTATGGGATCAGCGATGCGACGTACTACACGTGGAAGAAGAAGTACGGTGGTTTGCAGGTCTCGGAGGTACGTCGTCTGCGTGAGCTGGAGGCAGAGAACGCCAAGCTGAAGCGGATGTACGCCGATCTGAGTCTTGAGTGTGACGCTCTTAAGGACCTGATCTCAAAAAAGCTCTAAGGCCACCGGAGCGTCGTGAGGCGGCGTGTTATCTGGTGGCCGGCACAAGGTGTCGATTGGTCGTTCCTGTGGGGCGGTGGGGATGTCACGGGCGTCCTGGTATAAGCCTCCGGCTGATCGTCTGGAGAAAGATAAAGAGGTGATTGAGGTGTTGACTCGCTTGACCGAGAAGAACCATCGCTGGGGTTTCTGGCAGAGTTACCAGCAGGTACGGCTTGAGGAAAAGCTACAAATGTATCATCAATCAAAGTATAATGTAATGAAAAACCTTGGATACTCTAATAAATAGAGTATCCAATATTAAAATTGAGGTTCATATGGTTCGGTATTGGTTTTACATTATTTCAATTGTATTTTTAGCTGCTATAGGATTTATTTCAACAATTTGGATTCATGTTTTATGGTCACTTGCAATTATTGTTCCACTCGTAATTATCGGATTAAATGATATAGTCCAGAAGAAACATGCTATTTTAAGAAATTTCCCAGTCATAGGACATTTAAGATATATGTTTGAAATGATCCGTCCTGAAATTCAACAATATTTTATTGATTCAAATATTGATGCATTCCCAATTGAACGGGAATTTCGTGATCTTGTTTATCAGAGAGCAAAAGGAACACTTGAAACAAAACCGTTTGGTACTCATAGGGATGTTTACAAAGTTGGTTATGAATGGGCTACTCAGTCAATCAATCCGGTAAAACCATTAAATGAAGAACCAAAAGTTTTAATAGGTGGATTGGATTGTAAAAAACCGTATCTCTCATCATTACTAAATATTTCTGCTATGAGTTTTGGAGCTTTATCTAAAAATGCTGTTCTGGCTTTAAATAAAGGAGCAAAAGAAGGAAACTTTGCACATAATACAGGCGAGGGTGGATTATCACCTTATCATCTTGAACCTGGCGGTGATATTATATGGCAGATTGGGACTGGTTATTTTGGATGTCGAACGAAAGAAGGAAAATTTGATCCTGAAAAGTTTGCCACACAAGCATCATTACCTAATGTCAAAATGATCGAGCTTAAGATATCTCAAGGTGCCAAGCCCGGTCATGGGGGAGTTTTACCAGGATGCAAAGTTACCCAGGAAATTGCTAATATTCGTGGTGTCGCAGTCGGTAAAACGGTAATTTCTCCACCAGGACATTGTGAGTTTAGTACTCCGATAGAGTTATTGGAATTTTTAAAAAAACTTCGTGAGCTTTCAGGAAGTAAACCGGTAGGATTTAAAATTTGTATCGGTCAAAAGATTGATTTTTTTGCAATTTGTAAAGCAATGATAAATACAGGTATCATACCCGATTTTATCACCGTCGATGGTGGTGAAGGTGGTACTGGAGCTGCACCTTTAGAATTTACTAACTCAGTAGGTATGCCTGGAAAAGATGCTTTAATCTTTGTTCATAGCACTCTTGTAGGGGTAGGTCTCAGAGATCGTATTCGTATCATTTCGTCAGGAAAAATTCTCACCGGATTCCACATGATACGAGCTTTGTCAATTGGTGCTGATATTTGTGCTTCTGCCAGAGGTATGATGCTTGCTTTAGGATGTATCCAGGCATTGCGTTGTAATTCAGATCATTGTCCAACAGGAATCGCAACCCAAAATCCTGCTTTAGCAAAAGGATTAGATATAACCGATAAAGGAGTTCGTGTTGCTCGTTTTCATTTGGCTACTATTGAAGGGTTTCTTGAGTTATTAGGAGCTCTTGGATTATCTAAAACCGAAGATTTATCTCCACGTCATATCTTTCGTCGTATTGATGATATTCATATTTCAGATTTAAGTAAACTATGTGTATTTCTTAAACCGGGGCAATTATTGAATGAAGAAACTGTTCCCGATAATATTAAAGATGAATGGCAAAGAGCTAATCCTGATAAATGGCTACATAATTAATCGGAAGCTCCCCTGGTCGGTGTTGAAGATTTCCGGTGTTCCGTAGCGCGCCAGCGCTTCTTGGAGCGCTTTGACACAAAAACCTGAGTCCAGAGTGTTGGACAACCGCCGTCGAAGCAGCAGCAGCCCTGAAGGACATTCTGTCTCTTAAGGAGCACCTGACCTCAACCAAGGTGCCGACGCTTGGCAGGAAGACGAAAAACGGCCAGCGGTTTCTGGATCTGCTGTTCGTGCGGCCCGTAGTCACGGCGGGGCTGGTTGGTAAAGAACTTGGACTGTCGCCGAAAGCGAGTAACGACCTTTTGCGGGATTTCGTTTCGCTGAAGATACTCAAAGAAACGACCGGCTACAAACGTAACCGACTGTTTGAGTTCACTGACTATTTGAAGATTATGAAGCGATAGGTAGGTTTTGATATATGAATGATAAAAAAGCTAAATTAAAAGAAGTTGCTCCGCATATCTGGTCTATGTATCAGCATCTGATGTCCGGTCGGAGCGCACTCGAGAACAGATTGAGTTACTTTCTTGCTATTAACGCTCTGCTACTAATCGGTTTTCTCCAGTTTTTCCAACTGGAGGTCGAGGCGATGGAGTGGGAATATGTGGTTCCCTGTATCGTGCTAATAATTCCGATTGTGCTGCTTCTTATGAATTTTCTCGCCAGGCAAATGCGCGGCGCATGGATGGATTTTGACAATCACAAGTTTGACGAGCCAATACTTGAGACAATTAAAAAGGATGAGTTTTATGAGCGATGGATTGCCAATATGTTCAGCCACGCCGAAGGATCTTGGAAATACAGGAAGCGTATTCACAAGCTGCTGCGCTTCTGTGTGGCATGCATTCTTAGTGCGTTGACATGGCTCTTGTTATTACTACTTTGCTGTAGCGCGAAAGATGCGACACAGTATTTATTTGTGATCATAACCTCTGCGACGGTTGGAATTCTTGTCTATGCGATTCCCGAGCAACTGAAGGACTTTCCGTACAGAGATCGAGAAAGCAGGGTTAGAAGTGAAATAAATAAGTGGCTGTCCTGAGATAATGGCACCACGGTGAGGATTCAATTAAAAGCTAAGTTATGCCTAAGACACAGGTGGTCCGGGTTGTTTGGACAGTTTGGCGGCGTAGTTAAGGTGGATTCGGTTTGAGTCATTATGCCGCCTTGGTTCCCAAATATACTTCCATGGGGGTCTTGTCCGCAAGTGAAGAATGCGGCCGCTCGGAAAAAGAGAGGTGGACATCGCTTCTTGACAAGTCCAATTTCGGAGACTAAATTGGTTATGTCTAATCGCACTACTCTCAGTCAAATGTTCACACTGCGTTGTAGGTTTCGCCGTGTTGGTGACGAAGACAGGCGATAGAAGCAGTCCGAACGGAGAGGGAATTTTTATGAATGCGCGAAGTTTCATAACTTATTTGCGCCAATATGCTGTACATCTTGACCGCAAGAAGGCTAAGCCCGGAGAGACCGGGAACAATAAGAGTCAGATTTTCAAAGCCAGACTGAATAAGAAAGAGAATTCGGCCTCAGGGGAGACCTCCACCAAGCACTAATCAAACAAACCAGCAGGCAATTGCCGCTATCCAGATAATACCTGCCGCAATGGAGCCCACTTTCCTCCCATTGCTGATAGCCAGGGCGAAAGCGGAGTAAACCAAAGCCAGACCAACGCGAGCCGTCCACTTTGAAATATGCGGCCAGCCGTACTCAGTCCCCACTAACAGAAGACCGGCCAAGCCCAGAGCAAGATAAACCAGCCAGAGCATCTTCCTCTTAGGCGCTGATTCTTTGGGAGTGATTGGTTCAGTCATCTCCAAACTCCTTCAAAAAGTTCTCAATCCCTTTGCTGATTGCCTCCGCAATCTTCTTTTGAAACTTCTCCGTCTTTAATCTCGCTTCCTGTTCGGGAATGATCATAAAAGCACACTCGATCAGCACGGCCGGGTATTGAGTCGGACGGTTCACGGCCAGATTACCATGAAAGAGCCCGTGATCTTTCAGCCCGGTGGCCGGGATCATCTCTTTGTGAATGGAACGGGCCAGGTCTATCGAGTGAGGGTGATAATAGTAAGCTGAGACGCCATTGTTAGTGAAAGGATTGACACCATCCGGAAGAGCGTTATTGTGGATCGACACAAACAGGTCGGCATCAACCCGCTTGGAAATCGAAGGACGATCATAAAGTGGCACGTCGGAGTCATCTTCGCGGGTCATCACAACTGTTGCCCCTTTGGATTCCAAGCGCTCTCGAAGTTTCAGGGCAATCATCAGATTGGCTTCGGCTTCCGTCAGCCCGGTCGGTCCCACTGAACCGAGGTCAGAAGAATGCCCCGGGTCGACAACAATCCTCTTCCCTTTCAGGCTATTCAATTTTGACGGCGGATAGTTGATTCTTACGTTGAAGTTGTTCCCTATGTAGTAGCTGTCATATCCCCAAAGATCAACATTGAAATCTATTGTCAGCCGGTATATCCCCGGCTCCGGCTGTGACCAGACGGCCAGATCGATTAGCGAATCATTGAAATCATAGCGAATCCAATCGGTATCTGTGGTTACCCCAAACAGCTCTACTACCAGGCGGCGTCGGCTCTCCTCCCTGATCCGGAAGGGATGCTTTCCGGCGAGGGGGAATGAGATCGTAACCGAATTGCTGTCCGATTTTGTACGGAGCGACCGCAGCAACGACTTTGGCGGGAGGATACCATCGGCGAGAACTTCTACCGCTCCCTTGGCTGCATAGGCAAATTGGGTGGACGAGAGTTTCAGCTTATACCAATTATCTTCATCTCCAATGGCCAGAGCTACAACCCCTTCCGGCTGGAAGATTGAAAAGTAGCCGCGCCGAGGGCCATGCCTGATTGTCTGGACGGAGTCGGTGAATCTGACTGTCAGAGGGAACTCGGCGCTATTCATGCTGACTCGATATCCGCTGATCTCTCTTGCCTGTGCTGATTCTGACAGGAAGAGAAGTTTTACTAAAGGATCACTCTCGGCCAGTTCCCCGCTGAGAAGTTTCAGCAGTAACGCTCCCCTGTCCGGCAATCCGAGATGATACTGAACGTAGGCATCTTCGACCGAGATTGAATCAGGGACAGTGAAAAAACCAGTATACACTCCTCCGAGTTTTACTGAATCCGGCACATTGCCGGCACCAAAGACAGACTGCCCCCAATAAGCTTGAGTCCTTGGTGCGGTTTCGGCCATCGGAACCGAGTCGACCACTCCGGGAATGCTGAACCAGGCGCTGCAACCTGTCGTCCCCCTGAAACCAACACGAATTTGCTCACCGGAGACAAGCGAAAGATCACCGGCCGGGCGCAGATAGTCACCCAAAATAACAAGACTGTCCGGTTCGATAGTTTTGGCCGCAAGAGGGATATAGACCGGAAGCCCCAACCTGATTTCCCTACTACCAGCTTCAAGATTGTAAGTAGCTGTAATGTTAAATTCAAACTTACCCGGAACAACCGGGACAAAAGCGAGGAAACCCCCGTTTCGATGGCATGGTACCAACTGATCGTTTATCCGAAGTTTCGCAGGTAGTTTCCCTTCGATCAGCGGGACGTTGCCGAGAATAAAAGTGGAATCTACAGCCGAGACCGTCTGCTCCGGCTTGGGGTAGATAACAACAATCTGGTCCTGGTGAGTGCGGGCATCGGTCACCCGCGCCAGTGTCGGCACCGCCATCCATAGCAGCAACAGGCAGGCAAATAGTTGGAACTCAATCCTGGATATATTTTTGCAGTATCTCACGTTTTAGTTTCGGTCCTCCGATGATCTCACGGTCAACCGCGATTGACTCCCTGTCATACAAAATCCCACGGGCGATGTCGCTTTCCAAAAGCAAAGGGCCATCAAGGTCAAAGTAGTCGGCCATTGAAGACATATAGACCGACTGAGCTATTCCAACCGAAGATTCAACCATGCATCCCAGCATGATCTTCTTGCCATCGGCGCTGGCCCGGGCCGCGATTTTCATCGCTTCAACTATGCCGCCGCACTTTTCCATCTTTATATTAGCACCATCAATGTAGCTGGCATATTTTTCGTAGTCTGCCACCGAGTTTAACCCTTCATCGACAATCAGTTCGACTTTGTCGCTCCCCTTTTTAAGATGCGGCCACTCGGAGATATATTCAATGTCTGTCGGCTGTTCTATGACGGTAACGTTGCGTTGGGCCAAATGATGAATCATCTCTTCCGCCTTGGCGCAGGACCATCCCCCGTTGGCATCGACCCGGATTGTCCTTTCTTTGGCCCGCTTGAGTACATCCAGCAGAAGAATATCCTGTTCGTTCCCCATCTTGATTTTAATGATAGGATACTCACACCCATTGATAGCCCTTTCCATTTCGGCGGCATTGTCAATGGTAATCGTGAACGAGCTTTTGATCCCGACCGGGCTGCCCAGTGAGAGCAGTTCCCACGGGTATCTCCTCGTTTCCCCGGAGATGGAGTTCAGAGCGGCACCAATCAATGCCGATTTTGAAGTTGGATTGATTTCCAGTTGGCCAATGGCTTCAAGAGTATCAAGATCAATACGTTCGATAGTGCGCAACTGCTCCATACCGGTGGTCAGATCTGCTTCCAGCTCTTCGACCGCCGGTCCGTAGTGAACCGAACCGGAAGCTTCCCCGATATACCGGTTGTTGAGTATGGCCAGCAGATTTGTTTTTACTGAGGCCTCCCCTTTGGAGGTGGTGAATTTCTTTTTAAGCGGCAGGGCAATTCTCACACTATCTATATGGATCATAAAACTCTCCTGGCCTGGACAAAGTCCCGATTCAAGTCTTCACGGAAGCGGCTACTGCGTTTCTCAAAGCTGTTTATAGCAACCCCGGAGCCGCCGATTGAACTATGAATATAGTCCATTCTGTTCAGGGCCAAAGCAACATGCCGGTCAAAAAAGAGGAGGTCACCGGCTTGAACCAACTCACGCGCAACGGGCTCGCCACAGGCTATCTGCTCTTTGGTGTCACGCGGAATCTGAATTCCAAAGCGGTCAAAGATAGCCTGCATGAAGCCGGAGCAGTCAAACCCCACAGGACTCTTCCCTCCCCACAGGTACGGGACGCCAAGGAATTTCCTGGCCTCATAACCCAATTGGACTCCGGAAACAGCTGTCTTCATATTCCGGATTATCGGCCTTAGCTGGCCGAAATTGAGATACAAGGGGGATTCAATCTGGCCCGAAAGTCGTATCTGAGCATGGCCAACCTTTCGGCCCGCTATCCGGCTGCCGTAGTAGAGCCTGTAAGGGGGCTCCAACCGTCCGGAGGCAGATTTGACCCGGACCATCCGGGCCGTTACCTGGTAGTTGGGATGTCTATACCGGTTGGACTTCAACCGCAGAAATCGAATATCCACCCACCCCCGGTAACCATCGAAAAGCTTCACGTGGGCAAATCCAGCCTTCTTCCTGACGATTTGGAGATCATCACCATAGAGGGCCTGGTTGACTCTCTCGCTATTGAACTCTGGTAGCGACCAGAGATCGGCGATTGGAACTGTAATTACCGCTGTTTGCTTCATACTACTAACTAAGGCAGTATTTCAGTCCCGATCAATAAAAAACCGGGCCACAGGGCCCGGTTTGGATTAACCATATGAACTGGAAAGCAAAGTTCAGACTTTTGTCACACCAGCGAGAACGTTTTTGATCCGCCGCAGAGCTTCTTCGATATTCTCGACCGAGTTGGCGTACGAAAAGCGCGCGTAGCCTTCGCCGTATTCTCCGAAAGCGGTTCCGGAGAGACAGGCAACGCCCCCTTCCTCAAGCATCAGGTCGGCAAATTCCTGTGATGACAAGCCGGTGCCAGTGATGTTAGGAAAGACGTAGAAAGCGCCTTGCGGATTTTTGCAACTGATACCATCGATGCTGTTGAGACCGTTGACAATGACTTTGCGACGGCGAGTGAACTCGGCCACCATCCGATCAACTTCATCCTGTGGTCCGGTCAGCGCTTCAATCATGGCATGCTGGGCAAAGGTACAGGTGGATGAGAAATTGTTAATGGCCAGCGTAAAGAAGTATCCGGCCAGTTCTTCCGGCATGGCAGCAAAGCCAAGTCGCCAGCCGGTCATGGCGTAGGTTTTCGACATACCATCCATGATGATTGAGCGTTCCATAGCACCCGGGATCATGGCAATGGATCGGAATTCACCTTCATAGACGAGGCGGGAATAGATTTCATCTGACAGGACCCAAAGATCATGTTTCTTGGCTTCGAAATAAATCTGTTCCAAATCTTCCCAGGTCAACACCCCACCGGTTGGGTTTCCGGGAGAATTCAGGATGACCATTTTTGTCTTGGGCGTAATCAGAGCCCGGAACTCATCGATTGAAAATCGAAAATCGTTCTCCTCTTTCAATTGCACCGGAACAGGCGTTGCGCCAACAAACCGCACGATTGAGCGATAGGTCGGATAACCCGGATTGGGAACGATGACTTCGTCTCCTTCATTGATCAATCCGATCAGGGAGCAAAACAGGAAAGGTTTGGCCCCCGGCATGATGATCGTATGCTCAGCCCCGACTTTTATGTTACGGGTCCGGCTGAGGTATTCTGCACAAACCTCACGCGCTTCGGGAATGCCACCCGAGGGAGCGTAGTGAGTGTGGCCATCTTTCATCGCCTTAATGGCGGCTTCTGTTACGTTGGCGGGGGTGTCAAAGTCGGGTTCACCGATCTGCAGATGGATTATCGATTTCCCTTCCCGTTCCATAGCCTTTGCTTTGGCCAGGACGACAAAGGCTCCTTCTGACTCCAGTCGTTTAACTCTTTCCGTATATTGCATTACTTATCCCTCATGAAGGCAGAGACTTTTCTGTTTCAGTTTTCATTTCGGTTCCAGGAGAGCCGAGTGGCCAAGCTGACTCCGATTGCGGAAAGATACAACCTGAAAACCGATTTGCCAAGTCTTGTGAGAGGAAGATGACCTGCGGTCCAAACTCGTCAGATAAATGAACCCAATTTTGATCTGAGTTTGCGATAGAGATCAGGACGCGTCCCATTGTTGAGAACGACAATATCGGAGCGGCTGCGATAGAATCGATACGGCTTTTGCGATCCGGTTCTGGCCACAGCATCCGCGCGAGAAAGACCACGGCGTACAAGCCGTTTGATTCGGGTCTCAACCGGGGCGTGGACCAACAGAACGGTATCAACTTCATGATCAAGCTTCCAGTCCAGAAGCAGGGCGGCATCTATGACAACCAGGCGGCTCTTTTTCTGAGCTGCTTGCAGCTGTTTCCGTAGTTCTTTGAGGAGATAGGGATGGACAATTGAGTTAAGGAGCAGCTGGGACTTTCGGCTGGTAAAGGCTCGCTCAGCCACGACCGAGCGCCTTAAATTCCCCTTTGAGGTCAAAACATCCTTTCCGAACGCGGCCGCCAGTTTCCGCTTCAGCAGCGAAGATGACTCGACCACCTGACGCCCGATTAGATCAGCATCAATTATGATCCCGCCCGCTTCGCGCAGGAAATCCGTTGCGGTAGATTTCCCCGACCCAATCAAACCTGTTACACCCACTATCATCGGGACCGTCCGGTGTGAGGATTACTTCGCATCCAGCCAGTTATCTCCTTCCCCCATGTCCGCCACCAGGGGGACCTTCAACTTAACGACTTTCTCCATGCCATCTTTGACAATCTTCCGAATCTTCTTTAGTTCCGGGCGGTATACATCAAAAACGAGTTCATCATGAACCTGAAGAATCATCCTCGATTTCATTCCGGCCATATTGTCATGAATCTTGATCATCGCCAGCTTGATCATATCGGCGGCGGTCCCCTGGATGGGAGTGTTGATTGCAATCCGTTCAGCAAACTGCCGGACGTTATGATTGCTGCTCCCGATATCCGGGATGTAGCGGCGGCGATCGAACATGGTGGTCACATAACCGTTGTCCCGGGCAAATTGTCTGCTTGACTCCATTTGGTTTCTGATACCGGGATAGCGCTCGAAATATTTTGAAATAAACTGTTGGGCTTCGGACATATTCAATTCCGTTTGCTGGGTCAGACCAAACGCCGAGACACCATATATGATAGCAAAGTTGGCGGTCTTGGCCGCACGCCGCATGCTGTCGTCCACTTCATCAATCGGAATATCGTATACTTCGGCAGCCGTTCGAGCATGGATATCTTCCCCCTCCCGGTAAGCCTTTATGAGAACCTCATCTTCGGCATAGTGAGCCAGAATCCGCAACTCAATCTGCGAGTAGTCTGCGCTCAGCAAAATGTGATCGGAGTCAGTCGGAATAAAGGCTCTTCTGATCTGTCGTCCTTCGTCAGTTCTAATTGGTATATTCTGCAGGTTGGGGTCGGTCGAAGACAACCGTCCGGTTGCGGCCACAGTCTGGTTATATGAAGTATGAACGCGTCCGGTCTCGGGACTTATCATTTTTGGGAGAGCGTCAATATAGGTGTTTTTCAGTTTGGTTAGCTGCCGGTACTCAAGAATATGAGCTGGTAAGGGGTGCAGCGGAGCAAGATTCTCAAGGACTTTTACATCAGTTGAATAGCCGGTTTTTTTAGCCGTCATCCCCCGGGTGGGCAGGTTTAGTTTTTCAAACAGGATGTGCGAAAGCTGCTGGGTGGAATTAATGTTGAATTCTCCCCCGGCAATCTCATAGATGCTCGCCCGGTTGGTTTCGAGCCGGCTCTCCATGTCTTCCGACAAACCGGCCAGGTAGTCAGCATCTATTTTCACTCCATTTCGCTCCATTGTGGCCAGCACTTTGACCAGCGGAAGCTCGATATTGTAGTAAAGTTTATGCAGCCCATCGCGCTCAATCATCGGCGCCAGTTTGCCCCGAAGCCGAAAAGTAAGATCGGCATCTTCGGCCGCATAGTCGGTCGCTTTGTCGATTGGGACGGTGTCGAAACTCTTTTGACTTTTCCCCTTCCCAATCAGGTCCGTTATCGGCTGCATTTCATAATTGAAATGATTTTTTGCCATTGCATCGAGAGAGTGCTGCCGCCCGGAAGGATCAATGACGTATGAGGCCAACATGGTATCAAATGAGATCGGCGTGATGTCTATTCCGTAGCGAATGAGTATCTCATAGTCATACTTGATGTTCTGGCCAAATTTCTGAATTTTCGGGTTCTCCAGGAGTGGCTTGACCAGAGCGAGAACATCGTCCAGAGGAAGATTGCCGGATTCCTCATTGTGTCCAACCGGAATGTAGTAGCCGGTACTGGGGCGATCCGTAATTGAGATACCGACCAGTTTGGCCGAGTGAGCATCAAGAGAGGTGGTTTCGGTATCAACGGCTAACTCGCGGGAGGAGGCAAACTGTTTGATCAATTTCTTTAAATCAGCAATCGAACTGACCAGGTGATAAAAACCACGGGCTGACAGAGCGGCATCGGCATCGGACTTCACCGTCTCTGCTGCACCGCCGGGACTCTTGTCATCGGTGATTAACTGCTTCAAGAGTCGTTTAAGTTCCAACTCCTGAAAGAGAGTTATGGTTGCTTCACGATCAATCTCCCGGCTCTTCATCTCTTCCAATTTGAAAGGAATAGGGACATCACAGTCGATAGTGACCAGTTCTCTTGAGAGGCGAGCCTGCTCAATATTGTTCTCGATTTTTGAACGTACCCCTTTGGCTGCAATCTCTGAGTGTCTTTCCAGAATGCTGTCCAGATTGCCAAACTGGCTGAGAAGTTTGTCGGCGGTTTTGGGACCAACACCGGGTACGCCGGGCACATTGTCGGATGAGTCCCCCATAAGAGCGAGCTTATCAATGACCAGCTCTGGTCTGACCCCAAACTTCGCTTCGACCTCCCTGGCCCCCATCTTATCTATTCCCTCACCTGCCGAACGAGGTCGGTATATATTGACATGATCAGTTACCAGCTGGAAACAATCTTTGTCCGAAGTTACAATATGCACCTTGAGCTTTTCACCGGCACTCTTGGCGGCAATGGTGCCAATCACATCATCGGCCTCATAACCGGCCAGTTCATAGTGAGCCAAATTGAGGGCCTCGACCGCCTGTCGAATACGCGGAAGTTGGGAAGCCAGGTCCTCCGGCATCGCTTCCCGATTCGCCTTGTACTGGTCATACATCTGGTGGCGAAAAGTCGGCTCCTTGGTATCAAACACAACTGCCATGTAATCCGGAGACTCTTCCCGTATGACTCTCAAAACAGAATTTACAAAGCCATAGGTGGCCGAAGTATGCTCCCCTTTGGAGTTTATCAGCGGATTTCGGATGAAAGCGAAATAGGCCCGATAAAAGAGGGCCGAACCATCAAACAGATAGAGATGTTTTTCTTTGTCGGTCATGAATACAAGCCTCGTTCTTTGATATAATCCGCTACCGAAGGAGGAACCAGTTTATGCAAATCCCGCGCCTCTCCCCGTTTCAACCTATCCCTTATCCCGGAGGCTGACAAATCCACTTCGTCTATAGGAACCAATTCAAAACGGCTGGGGTCATATCCTTCCGGAAGCTCAAGCGGTCTCCCCGGTCTGGCTCCGACAGCAAAACGGATTTCTGACTGCAGCGTTTCAAAGTCCCGCCACCCGGCTACTTCTGCAAGATTGTCTGACCCGATAATGAACAACCACTCAACTCTTTCGAAGGTTGCCTTCAGTGCGCGAACGGTGTCAATGGTGCATCCACTCAGCTGGCCGGATCGTTCAATATCACTGAGTTGAAAACAGTCCTGGCCGGCAATCGCTAATTCTATCATCCGATGGCGATTTTCGAAAGATGCGATTATGACGGGGTTCTTAAACGGATGGTGAAAGGCGGGAACAAACAGGACTTTGTCCAAACTGAGCTTTGATCTGATTTGGGTCGCCAGGGATAAATGCCCCTGATGTATGGGATCAAAGGTCCCACCGAGAATACCGTAGCGCGGCGCCGAATCAGGATCCGGCATTCGACACCTCGACCGTGTCCGCATGATCGGTCGGAATCTCGTCCAGGTACTCGTTCACTTTCTTGACTCGCTTGTCATCCGGGAAATCTGTCTTGAATTGTTCGAGATATTTCCTGGCTTCGGGATAGTCACCGGACTCAAACGCGGTTTCACCGGCCAGAAAGGCGGACTCAATCAGTTTTTTGGCTCCTTTATCAGCCAGCTCATGATCTTTGAAGACGAGCAGGAACTTCTCGAACCCATCGCGTGCCTCGGCATAATTCTTGGATTTGAAATCCATCTCAGCCGAGTAATAGGTTGCCAGAGGGGCGTACTCGCTGTCGGTGTAGTCATCGATAACTTTCTGGAAATATATCTTGGCCGCCTTGTAACCACCGATGCGACTGTAAACAGTCCCTCCTTCATAATACTTACGAGCCAGCTTCCCTTTCGCCTTGGCCAGAATTGCTTCCGCGTCTTCGATACGATCTGACTCCGGAAAGTCGATTATAAAATCACTGAGATGTTGAATTGCCTGATAGAGATCACTTTGATCCAGGCCATAATGATCCGGAGTTGATTCGTAATAACTGACGCCGCGAAGAAAGACAGCATCATCAAAGAAGTCTGACGAGGGATAATTGAGGGCAAGCCGGTTAAATTCGACCGCGGCCAGAGGAAAGTCTTTGTTACCAAAGTACGAGAGGCCAAGATAATACTGAGCTGTGTCAATTAGTTCGACACCCGGATAGTTGTAGATGACGGCTTGAAAAAGGTCTATCGCCTTGAAATACTTCTTCTTGCTATATTGTTCCATACCCATGTCAAAGAGTTCACGGGAACTTCGGTCGGCCAAAGAGTTGCTGCCACCACAAGAGGTGAGCAGGACCACACTCAAAGAGATCAATGCCACAGCAGCTGTTATTGTCAGAAATTTAGTTTTCAAACCTGATAGGTCTCCTTGAGCATCTCATAGTTCTCAAGTACCTTATTCAGGTACTCGCTTGGCACGGGCAGATTCTTTTTTAGAAGCCCGCGCAGTCTGGTCTCTCCAACATTATACGATACCAGCGCCTGCCTGACATCGCCGAATTTCAGTATTTGTTCAAATAGATGAAGCGTTCCCAGTTTAATATTGGATTCCGGTTCAAACAGCGTCCCTGAGCCCTCCCAATTGACTCCGGCCCGTGGAGCGACATCACGGCCAACAAAAGGGACCACCTGCATAAGCCCCCGGGCGCCCACCGAAGACTTCTGTCCCTTTTTGAACGAAGACTCAGTGAGGATTACGGCCAGGACAAAGAGCGGATCATAATTGTATTTAGCACTCTCGTCATAGACGACTTCGGTCAGCGTCAAAACTTCATCTTCAGTGAAACCTATTTGGAAATCATCAATTGCCTTAAACACTTGAAGTTTTTCTTCAAGCACATTGATGCGTCGCTGTTGAAATAGAATTTCTTTTTCAAGGTCAAACTTCTCTTTCACCAGAAAAATCAAGAGGCTGGATTGGAGGAGATAGATGAGTACCAGCATGAAGGCTAACGGCTTCGAAAGAAATATGCCCAGCTTTTCGAACTGAATCACTTTGAATCCTCTGACGGTTCGGCTTCAAGGTCATATCCATCGGCAGCGCTAATCTTAACCTTTGTAATCGTTCCCACACTCAGACGGCTGCCATCTGGAATTATCACTTCCTGGTCGACATCCGGGCAGTCCCCTCTGGTTCTGGCCAGAGCTTTGCCCTCGCTGTCGATGGAATCTATGATAACTTCCTGAACTGTCCCTATCAAGTTGTTATTTGACTCAAATGCTATCTGCTGTTGAAGCAGCATTAGCTCATCCAGGCGGGCACTCTTGACCTTTTCCGGTATTTGATCGTCATAGGTAACCGCATCGGTTTCTTCCTCTGGAGAGTAAGCAAATACGCCCATTCGATCAAATTTTGAGTCAGCGGTAAATTCCCTGAGCTGTTCAAACTGTTCCTGGCTCTCCCCCGGAAAACCGACGATAAAAGTGGTCCGAATCACGGCTTTATCGGAGGCCGCCCTGATCATGTCGAGTTTCTTGTAAATTTCTGCCGAGTCAACCTGTCTTCGCATTCGCTTGAGGATCTGATCGTTGATGTGCTGCAGGGGGAGATCAAAGTAATTCAAGGTCTTGTTATCGGCCGCCATGTACTCAATCAAATCCTGATGAAGCTCGGTCGGATGGAGATACAGCAGTCTGATCCACTCGATACCGCCGATCTTTTCCAGTTCCTTGAGAAGCGGAATGATGGAGACCCCTTCTGCGAAATCATAACCGTAGAGGGTGGCCTCCTGTGAGACCAGTATCAGTTCCTTCTTGCCATTTTCCGCCAGATAGGTCGCCTCCCTGACAATGGAGTCGATTGGCCGGCTGCGGTATTTCCCACGCATACCGGGGATGGCACAGTAGGTACAGGCCCGGTCACAACCATCGGAAATCTTGATATAACTGTATGGGAGATCATCGGCGATAAAGCGATTCTTCCAACTCAGGTAACCCAGTTTCCTGGTCTCCATCCTGACTGACTTGGTCAGTCTCTTTTGGCCGGTGACGGCGCTGGCCAGAGAATCAAGGGCACCATGACCAAAGGCGCCGTCCAATTCTTCAATCTCAGTAATCATCTCATCGCCGTGTCGCTGGGTCAGACAGCCTGCCGCATATATAGTTTTCAGGTTCCCTTCCCGCTTCAACTGTCCCAGCCGGAGGATCTCGTTGATTGACTCCTCTTTGGCCGCGTGGATAAAACCGCAGGTGTTGACAATGACAGAGTCGGCAATTTCCGGCGCTTTCACGGGATCATGCCCGGCGGCGATCAATCGGGCCGACATATAGTCTGCATCGACATCATTTTTGGGGCAGCCAAGTTTGTGAATATAAAATTTCATATTAGAATCTTACAACGTCCACAGAGTCCGGGAGGTTCAATTTGAACAGGGAATCTGCGCAAGCATCTTTTATCTCCGTCTTCAACAATACGATCCGATTCAACTCCTCATTGATATCATAATAGATCAGCTCCGCCAGCTCTTTCCTTCCGGCATCCACCAGAACCGTCATGGAGTCCGGGTAATCCCCTTCCATGTCATCACGAGCTCTAAGCAGATAGAGACTGTCGGGTGACAGTATAGTAGAATTATACAATTCGTCAAGGCGAGTTATGAACAGAAACTGATCCGCAGAGGCGCCATCCGGGTCCGAAGGTTCAATCAGCACCTGATTGTTAGGCAGTGAATAACTCCATCTCTCGGTCAGATCATCAAGGTAGCTGTCATCCCCCACTTGGACGAGATATCTCCCATTTTTCGCAAACAGCGCCGTTCCTGCAACAGTGTCGGTCGTCTCAAATATCTCCGAAACAACAATAGAGTAAAAGGTCATACTCAAACAGGGGGCCGAAGCATATTCCAGTTTTATCTGCTCAAAGCTGTCCGTTTCAGACTGGCCTTTTGATACGCCGCCTGCCAGCAAAGCCAGCATCACTGCAAATAGAATTGGTTTCATGTCTCTTATACGGGTATTAAATGGCTCAGTTCGATTGTTGCCCGGCTCCGGCGGTCTCTTCTACCGAGAAGATAGCATCAATATGGGCCTGATCCACAAGCACTTCTCTGGCCTTGGAGCCATCAAAAGTGGATACAATTCCGGCCTGCTCCAGCTTGTCGATCAGTCTTGCGGCTCTCTGATAGCCAATTCCGAGTCGACGCTGCAGTAGTGAGACAGAGCCCTGTTTGTGCCGGACGACCACCTCGCACGCTTCCTTGAAAAGAGGATCACCAGTGTCAACTTCGGTCTCGGTAACTTCGCCGCTCGCCTGAGATATCCCTTCCAGCGGCACTACTTCAAGGCCCTGATCCCGAATAAAGTCCACCACGCCCTCGGTCTCTTCGTTTGACAGATAAGCGCCATGAATACGAATAGGTTCCGGCTGTCCCGAAGAAAGGAAGAGCATATCTCCGTTACCGAGTAGTTTCTCAGCCCCGTTCGCATCGATGATCGTTCTGGAATCCACCTTGGAAGAGACCTGGAACGCAATTCTGGCCGGGAAGTTGGCTTTGATGAGGCCGGTGATGACATCGACCGAAGGCCGCTGGGTGGCCAATATAAGATGGATACCAACCGCACGGGCCATCTGCGCCAATCTTGTAATCATCATCTCGGTCTTGGAGGAAGTTGCCGACATCATCAGGTCGGCCAGCTCATCGACAAAGACCACGATATACGGAAGTTTTGACTCCTCTTCAGTCTGCTTGCTATTGAAATCTTCGATATTGCGGACCGAAGCATTAGCCAGTTTCCGGTACCGTTTTTCCATTTCGGCCACAGCATCTGCCAAAACCTTTTCTGCCCGTCTCGGATTGGTAACTACCGGGCGACCAAGATGAGGGATGTCCTTGTAGACGGAGAGTTCGAGCATCTTGGGGTCGATCATTATGAAGCGCACCTGGTATGGGTGGAGCCGATACAAGAGCGATGTAATGAGGACATTCATGCAGACTGATTTGCCGGAACCGGTTGCGCCTGCAATCAGCAGGTGCGGTAGTTTGGCCAGATCAATGACATACGGCCGACCGGAAGTTGTCTTACCGAGGGCAAGCGGGAGACGAAGCTTGGAATCGCGGAACTGCTCGGAAGCGAGGAGATCTTTGATCACGACCATCTGCGGAG
>JARGFS010000061.1 GCA_029211095.1 bacterium
ATCCTTGTAACTGAATCCCGACGTGCCTATATGTACTTTTTCATTTATCATGTAATTCTGTAACGCTCAACCACTCCAACAGTTCACAACAATATCCCCAGGAGAGTTGAATCCCTCCCGGCTGTTGCGCAAGCAGGGATAATTGAGTAAATTGACTGGAAATGAAGATCAAACCAAGAGGTGTTAAATATGAAAGACAAGCGTAACGAAATTCTGGCCCGGCAGTTATTGGACTATTCCACCAAAATCAAGAAGGGGGAAGTCCTCTACCTGGAGATCAAGGGAAAAGAGACGCTGGAACTCGGCAAACAGATTATCAAGTATGCCACCCAAAAAGGGGCCATCCCTTTCTGGTACTATAACGACGAATCACTGCTTCGCCAATGGGTCGGCAACGCCGATGATGATCAGTTCAAAGCCCAGGCTGATCTGCACCTGCACCTGATGGAAAAGGCCGACGCCTACATTGGCCTGCGCGGTTCCGACAACCCGTTTGATATGGCCGATATCCCGACCAGCCAGACGGACAAACAGAACACTCTCTTTTACAAACCGGTCCACCTGGAAGAGAGAGTCAAGCGGACCCGCTGGGTTGTCCTGAGATATCCCAACAACGCCATGGCCCAGCTGGCGGAAACTTCACAGGAGGCATTCGAGGATTTCTATTTCCGCGTCTGCTGCGCCGACTACGCCAAAATGTCGAAGGCGCAGGACAAACTGTTCGCTCTCATGGATGCCACCGACAAGGTCCATATCAAGAACCCCAACACCGACCTGACCTTCTCTATCAAAGGTATCCCCTGCGTCAAATGTGACGGCGAAAGAAATATCCCTGATGGCGAGGTCTACACCGCGCCGGTGCGTGACTCTATCAATGGCAAACTTACTTACAATACTCCCTCCCTCTACCAGGGAACAGTCTACAACAAGATTTCCTTTACCTTTGAGAATGGGAAGATCGTCGAGGCAAGTTGCGACGGTGACAGCAGCCAGCTGAACAAGATTCTCGACACTGACGAAGGGGGTCGTTTTGTTGGCGAGTTTGCTATCGGAGTCAATCCGTTTATTCTTCACCCTATGAAAGATACTCTCTTTGACGAAAAGATTGCTGGATCATTCCATTTCACCCCGGGTCAGTGTTACGATGAAGCCCCCAATGGAAACCAGTCCGCTATCCACTGGGACCTGGTCCAGATTCAGAGACCCGATTACGGCGGCGGCGAAATCTATTTCGATGACAAACTGATCCGCAAGGATGGCGTCTTTACCGATGCCGCCATGGAGAAGGAATTCTCAGCCGAAAACCTGGCCCCGGCCGACCTGTAGCAGAAACTATGAACAGAAACAATCTCGGAGACTACTGTGGATATATTTGAGTTTGCCATGAAAATGGAGATGGACGGCAAGTCGTTCTATGAACAGCAGGCCGCCACAGCCAGCAGTAAAGAGCTAAAAGAGATTCTGCTTACACTGGCCGAAGAAGAGATGAAACATTTTCTCTTTTTCAAGAAACTGCGCGATGGCGAGACCGAAGACGCCGCTGGAGAACTGAACGGCAATACGGAAACGCTCAAGAAGGTTCAGAATATCTTTGTCGATATGTCAAACGACAAAGAGAAAAAGACGTTCGGCGAAGATGAGATTGCTGCCTGGACCAAAGCGCTCGGTATTGAAGAAAAGGCGGAGAAGTTCTATCGCGAAAAGGCGGAGATAGAACCGGACGAAAACAAGAAGCGGTTGCTGGTTCTGATTGCCGAAGAAGAACAGAGTCATGTCCACATGATTGACGGGATTCTAACCTATTTGAAATTCCCCGAAGCATTCGAGGACTCGGCCCAATTCAAGAACTTCCAGAGCTTAGAAGGCCACTGACATAGTCAGTTTCTTGCTTCGCACGATCTTAGTTCGCACGGCCTTTCAGTAAGTCATCCCCGCGAAAACGGGGAACCATCCATAGCATTTCACTCTATGTCTTGTGAAAAGTCTAAGCGGTTGAATTCCACCCAATAGTCAATGATCTCTTTTGTCCGTGACGAGATTGAGACATTGAATCCATGATCGACACATACCGCAAAATGGACATTCAAGGCCATCGCAAGATAATTTGAAGCATATTCTAGTGCTGTGTCGATAAACTGATCAGCTTCTTCAGGCTTGCGGACCGCGCCAGTTTGCTGAATTGACAGAGGATCACCATGTACGTGGTTAGAGAAGAACTTGTAAAATTGATAGTGAACTGACTTGTGAAAACCAGCCCGGCTGGCCTTGGATTCCTTAGCTTACGGCTCGGAACCAATATTGAAAAGTCAACTACCCCTTACTCTTCCAAAACACATGCATACTCATCCTCAAGGTGCGTCTAATCGTCTTGTTTTTGGCAACCCCTGGCTTCCTCGCTCTCACCCATCATCATCGACAGCCGTAGGATCACAATCGGCAGGATTAGCATGAAGTATTTCTCCCACCCCAGATACGAGAACGGCATGACCAGAAAATAGGCAAGTATCAACAGATCAAAAAGCAGCCTCGCTCTGCCCTTTCTGTCACACAAATCTGCAATAGCGCTTTTCCCAATCGTCAACAGCACCGGCAGCCCCATCAATGTAAACAGATAGAATAACGACTGCACAATCGTATCGCTGCCGAACAGAGCCTGCAATCCCCGGTGCAGCAGCCCTACCGTATGCACACCAATTGCAACCGAGAACTGCGAAGGTTCCACCGGATAAATGAAATAGCCTAATGAAAGAAATAACGAAAGAACGAGTATCATTCGGCTGGCAATAAACTCCCGAAACGAAAACCAGTAGTATGGAAAAAGGTAGATAAACAGCAAAGCTACATAAAGGGACAGAACATTGGGTGTTAAGGTCAGGCCATCTGACAGATAGAGCTGTCGCCACTCATTGTCGGGCGAAAGCCCTCCCCACAGAATGACAAGTAAAGCGAAAGGGACAATTGACACCAGTGATGCAACCGAAATTCCCGCTATACCTCGCTTCTCGATCCCTGCTGCTCGGCCGTAGTAGTAAAACCAGACTGCCGGCAGGATGAAAACCGCATATTGCCGACACAGTATCGCCAGACAGACCGCAATAGCATATAAGTATATCCGATTGTGCAGTACAGCCCAGACTGCCACCAGCATCAAGAGAATTGCCATCATATCAGTAAAGACAAAGATGGACAGACCAACCATGTACGGATGCACCATTAGGAAAAGCGCCCCCAATAGTGCAAGTTTGCTGCTCGTTAACTCGTAAAGAATACGGTGAAACAGAAGATATGTTAGCAGCGCTATCAAGATCGAAAGCAGACGCATGGTGAAGAGGTCGCTCCCGAACAGTCTCCCCCAAACACCATAGACAACAAACGGCAACGGCGTGGACATCTCATGATAGTGAGTCAGTTTCTCCAGCGTGATAGCTTCGGCAAAGTCAGCCGAAGTTTCATAGAAATGTGATTCATCCCCCCAGACGGGTCGGTTCTTGATTTCCCCCACCAGGCCGACTGACAACTCAAAGAGAACAGCGATTGCAAAAAATAAAACTGTGGATTTCTGATAGGCGGTCATTCGCGACCTCCCTTATATTTCGGCGACAATAACGCCCAACAACGCCACCGAGCCGCCGATAACAAATGTCCAGCCAAGCGGCTCCCCCAGCCAGACCATGGCAACAAGCGAAGCCATAATCGGCTGCATGTTTTGAAAAACAGCTATTCTCGAAACCTCCATGAATTTCAACACCCAATACCAGAGAACGTAAGCGGCGACCGAAGTCCCAATTGCCATATAGAGAACGGCCCCCCACGCGCCAACAGTGGCCTGGGAATAGTCAAACTTCATGGCCATATAGAGGCCGAAAGGAAAATAGATGACAGAGCCGGAGGCCAGCGAATAGGCCGTCACTCGAAAGGCTCCGTACTTCTGAACCAAAGGTTTTCCAAAGACAGTATAGTACGCCCAGGCGATCACGGCGACCAGTATGATGAAGTCCCCCCAGAGATAATCCCGACCAAAACTGGCCGCGCCGGAAAACATAATCACACCAACACCGGAAAAAGCCACCAGCACACCAACAATCCGCCGCCAGACCAGCTTTTCCTTCAGGTGCGTCAAAGCCATCAATAGAATCCAGATCGGGACGGTTGCAAACAGAAACGATCCATGACCGGCCGCCGTCATTGATTGTCCCCAAAGATAAAGCGTCTGGTTGAGCGGGATAATCAGCACCCCCAACCCGATTATTTTCCACCAGTCTTTTTTCTCAACAGGTATGCCCTGTTTTCGCATCCTGACAATGGCCAGAAGTAAAATCGAAGAGATCAAAAATCTGTAGAAGGCAAAAGTGAACGGCTCAATGACTGCCAGCCCGAATTTGGAGATCGGGAAGGCCATCGCTCCTAATATCTGCTGGAACAGGAGTACCGTGACAATCAGTCTGCCGCTGGGTCGGGAGCTCATAAGCTTACGGCGGTCAAATCAGGGATCGATTCAGGCCGCCGTCGACCGGGATAGAGCAGCCCGTAATGTAGCCCCCCTTATCTCCGGAGAGAAACGCAATCAGCGCCGCCTGTTCCTCCGGTCGTCCCAATCGGGCAGCCGGAACGTCGGCAGAGAACGAGCTTTGTACTTCCTCAACAGACTTACCGCTACTTGCCGATCTTGCTTCGGCAAGATGACTAAGCCTCTCAGTCGCGGTGTAACCGGGACAGATGCAGTTAGCTGTAATTCCGTAGCGAGCGTAATTGTTAGAGACTGTCTTGCAGTATCCGGCCAGACCGGCCCGCATGGTATTGGAGAAGATGAGATCATTGATCGGTTGGACAGCGCCAATGGAAGTAATATAAATCAGGCGGCCAAACTTGCGCTCAATCATTCCGGGCAGCAACCCTTTGGTTAGATTGATGGCTGAAAAGAGAATCAGTTCCGCCATCTCCAGCCATTGTTCTTCAGTAGCGTTCTCGGCCGAGCCGGGGGGCGGACCGCCGGTATTGGAGACCAGAATATCAATCTCCCCCACTTTTGCCAGACTGCTACTAATCTCTGAGGCATTCGAGATGTCGGCCGCGAGACCGGAGACCACCCCGCTGGTCTCTGCGCGCATCGTTTCGACGGCAGCCTGAATTCGCTTTTCATCCCGGCTTAGAATAGTAACATCAGCCCCCTCAGTTGCCAGGGCCTCGGCGGCGGCATAGCCAAGACCGGAAGAGGCTCCCGTGACGAGAGCCCTCTTTCCTTCAAGACCTAAATCCATCAGTGCTTGACCTTGGCCAGCTCAAACGGGAGCGCCGCCGCAGTCTTACAGCCGCGTTCAAAATCGGCGATACGGAAACGCTCATTCGGTGAATGAATATTATCATCAGTCTGGCCAAACCCGATTAGAAGCGTATCAATCCCGAGCAATCGCTTGAAATCTGCTACAACCGGGATAGAGCCTCCTTCTTTCATGAAGACAGGCTTCTTGCCAAATCCGGTTTCAATCGCTCGACTGGCCGCATCCAACCAGGGACCATCGGTGGGTACCCTGACTGCAGTAGCGCCGCCATGCTTGTCAACTTTGACCCTGACAGACTTGGGAGCAATTTTGAGCAGGAACTTTTCAATCTTGTTACAGATATCTTTGGGGTCCTGCTCCGGAACCAGCCGCATGGTAATCTTGCATGAGGCAACCGCCGGGATAATGGTCTTGGCTCCTTCGCCCTGATAACCACCGGTTATGCCGTTGACATCGCAGGTCGGACGCACCCAGGACCGCTCAAAAGTGGAGAACCCTTTTTCGCCATGGATGGCGGTAACGCCGAGCGACTTCTTGTAAGCGGCCTCATTGTAAGGAAGCTTCTTGAACTTCTTTTTCTCCCACTGGGACATCTTCTTGACATCCCTGTAAAATCCGGGAATCGCAATCTTTCCGTTTTGGTCATGAAGCTGCCCTACCATGCTGCAGAGGATATTGACCGGGTTCGCAATCGCGCCGCCAAAACTTCCGGAGTGCACATCTCTGTTAGGGCCATGCACAAAGACCTCAACCGAGGCCAGTCCTCTTAGTCCAAAGGTCACAGCCGGAAGGCTCTTGTTGAACTGGGCCGTGTCAGAAACCACCACCACATCAGCTTTAAGCATTTTTCTGTTCTGGCGAATAAATACGGGGAGATTCTCAGACGCGGTCTCTTCCTCTCCTTCAATCAGGAACTTCACATTCACCGGAAGAGAACCGGTCGCCTTAATAACTGCTTCCAGTCCTTTTATATGGGTGAAGGTCTGGCCTTTGTCATCGCTGGCACCGCGGGCATAAAAGTAACCAGCCCGCACTTCCGGTTTGAAAGGGGGTAATTTCCAGAGGTCCAGCGGTTCGGGAGGCTGAACGTCATAATGTCCGTAGTAAAGGATTGTCGGGAGTTTCTTATCGACCAGATACTCGGCGTAAACTACCGGGTGTCCTTTGGTCGGATAGACTTTTGATTTGAATCCGATATCTTTCATATGCCCTTTTATCCACTGGGCACAGGCGGCAATATCTTTCTTGTGCTCCGACTTGGCTGAGACCGATGGAAATTTCAGCAAGTCAAACAGTTCTTTTTGCCTCTTTTCTTTGGTAGATGCCAGATACTGAAACGGGGTCATGAGAATTCTCCTTTATTCAAATTCAGATATCGGGGAATATAGATTATGTCGCAGCCTCTGTAAAGTGATAGGAAACTGAGATTGGAGATATTATGGGTGATCCGGAAGAGATCGGACCCGGAATGGTAACGAGCTACTTCTTGCGTTTGCGAAACCACGCCACCGGGTCTTCGACAAATTTAAGACATGAGTTTATCAGGCGGGAGTGCATTGACTCTTCAGTAATGAGCCAGGCGTAGAATTTCTTCACCCTCGGGTCATCGGCTTCGTTGAGCATCCGCTCGTAGAATTCTTCGGCCCCGTTTTCAAACTCAAGGGCATAGCGGTAGGCTTCGGAGTCAGATCCGGCACCGTCAAAGTCGGTTTTCATAGACTCAAGTTTAGTCTGAAAGAGCTCAAACCTGGCATCGGCATCCGAGTCGTCCACGCGCATCGGTTCTTTGCCGTCAGAGTCCACCAATGATTGATAGAAACGCTGTATTACTTCAATATGCTTGTCTTCTTCGGCGGCAAGAAATTCAAATGTTTGCCGAGCCAGCGTGCTCTCGGTATTGGCAGCGGCCTCCAAAAAGAACTTCTTCCCCTCTTCTTCAAGCCGGAGCGCAATTTGATATGGCTCCAGCAGATCTTTCATTTTGTTATCTTCAGTCATGCCCTATTCTAATTGGTGGTGAATACAAAAGCAATTAGAAACAGCCTGCGGATTAATAGCTGCGGCGGTTAAAAGTAACTACTGTCAGGAAAAGGAGGACAACTGCAAACAAAAGCGAGGTCCACACTGCCGAATAGCTGGCAATAAAGAGGTCGGAAGTAAGTCTCTCCCCAATGGTCTCAATCTGATCTGTCTTGGGCAGGATTTGATACAGGGCATCCAGAAAGAACTTGAGCAATTTTGAGCCCAGGACATCTTCAAACGCACGAGCCGAGGAGACCACCACTTTGAGTACCCAAACCGTGAAAGCCGCCATGATGCTCATAGCCGAAGAATTAGACATTACACCGGCCAGAGCCGTTATCGAGAGCCAGATAAATAAACTGATCAGGTGGGAGAGAAACAGGTAGAAGATTGCTCCGCTAAAGCCAAGATAAGATACGGACATCGCGAGCCAGACGACCGCACCACAAACGACTATGACCGCTCCATACACACTGAATATTGAGCAAAACTTGCTGAGCATCAGCCGGGTCCGGCTCAGCGGCTTGGACAGGAAATAGTCGGACTGTCCGGGCGACAGCATGGTCGGTATTAACCCGGCCGTTCCCATGACGGCCAGAAAGACCAGGAAGGACAAAAACATTGACAGCCCTTTAAGAAAGGTGTCCCCCATTGCCTGAGAAAGATCCCCCAGGTCCTGTTCTTCTCCACCAAAGGAGATATCAATTGTGGTGGAGAACAACACCAGTAGGACCGCAACCAGAGTCACCAGAGCAAAAGCGTAAACCAGCTTTCTGTCAAACAGTTCGGAAATAGTATGTTGTATCAGTCCTCTCATCCGGTCTGCTCCTGCTCGGTAATTGTATTGAGAAAAGACTGTTCCAGTGAGATTCTCATTGGCTTGACGGATCGAATCGGAATCTTCTTCAAAAAGAGCAACTCCAGGATAGGGTTGAGATTGCTGTCATCCACCACTTCAACTATCATGTTCTTTGTCGAAACAGACAGCACCTTCCCCAACCGCGGCGGAATCTCAACAATATTGTGCCCGATCTCAGCTTCAATGATAATATGACTTTTCTGGCTGGTCAGTTCAGCCATCGAGCCACTCTTGACGATCTTCCCCTTTGACAGAATCACGACACGGTCGGCAACCGACTCTACTTCACTCAAAAGATGTGAATTCAGTATTATAGACTTTCCCTGGTTGCGGATTTTGAGGAGCGCCTCGCGAATCTCTATTTTACCGACCGGGTCAACTCCGTCAGTCGGCTCATCAAGGAGTAGTATTTCCGGATCGGACACTAATGCCTGTGCCAGGCCGATCCGCTGAAGCATCCCCTTGGAATATTTCCTCAGTTTGGTCTCTCCCCACTTTTCCATCCCAACCAGTTCCAGGAGCGGCTCCAGCTGATCTTCAAACAGAGAAGACTCCACACCATATAGCCTGGCGGTCAACTCCATGAGCCCAATACCGGTCTGATGGTCGGGAAAGCGATGATTCTCCGGCAGGTAGCCAACCCGTTGGCGAGAAAGAGGGTCGCTGGCAGGCAGCCCGGAAAGCCGAGCCCGACCGCCGGTCGGCTTGGTAATATTCAGCAGTATCTTAAAAAGAGTGGTTTTGCCAGCTCCATTTGGTCCGAGCAGGCCGACTATCTGACCCTGCTCAACAGAAAATGAGACCCCATCAAGGGCAACAATCCCGCCTCTACCAAGACCGCTGGCGTATACTTTACTAAGTTCCGTGACTTCAATAACATTCATCTGGTAACTACTTACGTCTATTTAGGTAATCGGGTTCAGAGAAAGCAAAACTTAGAACGAAATCAACAAATAACTCAGCGCCAGCCTCGCACCAATATTTCCCGTTCCCTGCTGCGCCGACCATCTTCCGGGAACGAAAAACCGCCAAAAACTCTACTTATGAATTGTCTACTTGACAGGGAAGCTTACGGTTTTGTTTCAATAAAAGAGCCGGCGCCCGGGGTCGAACCGAGGACCTGCTGATTACAAATCAGCTGCTCTACCAACTGAGCTACGCCGGCTAATGAGGCCGCAAGTTATGTTTTTCCCTTCTTCAAATCAAGAGAAATAAGCACGTTTTGTCTCCGCTAAGAGAGGGTCTCAGTCTTTTAGGCGGATAGCATGGAACAGGTGAATCTGTGGCTGGAAACCATCCGGTTGGAGTTCCCCGGCGGCTGAGATGACCTCGGTAACATGCAGCAACGGGTGAAACCGCTCGATAATGTCACGCTTAGGATCAGTGTATACTCGAAGGTGGGCCGGGTCATCATAATTGGGGACCGAAGCTACAAGTCTAACACCTGCCGGAATGTTCCGGATGATTTCTAAATCTTCGACATGTTCTAAGACCTCGACCGCCAGACAGCAGGTGAAATCCTGTGGCTGATAGCGTTCGGTGTCGTAAATATTTCCGACAAAAAAATCCCCGGTGGGAATTCTCTGCTGTGATTGACGAACCGCTTCCTCACTGAAATCGAATCCGCGATAATCCACCCCTTTTTCGATCAGCATTTTGGCCAAATCGCCGATTCCGCAGCCGAGTTCAAGCACGCGTGGTGAGTCATATTTCATGATCATTCTGACCAATTGTTCATAGACCGGGTAGAACTTTTCCATGTTGTAGCCGTGGCTGTAAATTTCGTTGTAGTAGTCGGCCTGTTTTTCTTCGCGAGTGGCGGTTGTCATATTCAAATCCTATCTGTTCGCATTCGTTATTGGGTCACATTCTTGGTGTCAATATTATCGGCCACTCGCATGGTAACATTAGCGGGGTTTAGTTTAATCTGCTGCAAGAACCTCTCCCGGATGCGATTACATCGAATTGGGTTCGTTTTGCTTATTTTCACTTTGGTGTTGTTGATCTTGTGATGATTGTGGTTTGGGAGCGCGCAGGACCAAAGTAATCTTCTCTCCGAGTGGTCATGATAATTCTTCCCTTAAACAGAATAGACGGACTCGGAGTTTTCGGCGAATCATGAGCAATTCTGAGCGAAGTTGGCCGACTATTTATGGTCGGGCTTGGTATCAACTATGGCGTTATCGAATCCTAAACCCACCAGTTGGGGCCTGTTGATAAACCCTGATTTGTGTTATGGCTGGTCTTGATCCGCTCCAAGCGGATTGTGACCTGCCATATAACTCGTTGTCCTGCGTCGGGTCACACGATCAACTGAAGTTGACCGCAAGACCCAACGCAACGAATGGCTACTTTTTCAACAAGCCGTTTATGGTGGGTTTATTGCACAAAACGGCGTCAGGGAATCCTGAACCTACCCGCTGAGCGGGGTACCGAGTATAATAAACCCGGTGAATCTGAAGATTCACCGGGCACAAACTCACAAAGTCACACATTGTGTGCTATAACTTCCGCTTCCACTTGACGCCCTGAGCGGTGTCTTCGAGGATAATTCCCATAGCGGTCAATTGATCCCGAATTTCATCGGCCCTGGCAAAGTCTTTGTTTTTGCGAGCTTCGGTCCGCTGGGCAATCAGATCATCGACTTCCGCATCAAGGTCACCGGACTCCGTCTGATAAGTAAGATTCAGAACCGAATCAAACCGCTTGATCAGTTCCAGAGCCTTCTCCTTTTCAGATAGAGAGAGTTTATTCTCGGCCCGAAGTCGGTTGATGTCCCGAATGTAGTCGAACACCACGCCAAGAGCGCCGGAGATATTCAGGTCATCATCAAGAGCAGTCTCAAACCCGGCGGCCGCTTTGTCGATTGCCTCAGTCGCGGCGCCGCCGGAGTCATCTCCTCCTTCGTAAGATTCGAGATTGGAGATAAAGTCGGTGTAACGCTCCAGAGCCGCCCGGGCAGCATCGAGTCCGCTAAAGGTAAAGTTTAACTGTTGCCTGTAGTGCGTTGCTAACAACAGATATCGCACCGCCACCCCCGGATAGTCCTTCTCCAGTATCTGGCGAAGAGTATAGAAATTCCCCATCGACTTGGACATCTTCCGCCCTTCGACTATGAGATACTCACAGTGCAGCCAGTAGTTGACAAACTTTTCCCCGGTCGCCCCTTCGGACTGGGCGATCTCATTCTCATGGTGCGGGAACATGTTGTCAATCCCACCGGTGTGAATGTCAAAGTGATTGCCAAGAAATTTCATCGACATAGCCGAGCACTCAATATGCCAGCCGGGGCGGCCCTTGCCGATTTCAGTCTCCCAGAAGACATCACCATCCTGCTCTTCCCACGCCTTCCAGAGCGCAAAATCCGAAGCTGAGTCCTTTTCGTACTCATCCGAAGCTACCCTGGCTCCCGCCTTCAGTCCACTCATATCAAGATTGGCTAACTTACCATAAGGCTCAAACGATTGGATTTTGAAGTAATAATTCCCGTCGACCTCATAGGCGAGGTCATTGGCCAACAACTTCTTGATCATATCCACCATCTCCGGGATATGATCTGTGGCCGCCGGGTATTGTTCGGCTCTTTCAATCCCAAGTGTATCCAGGTCCTCAAAGAACGCCTTGATATACTTGTCCGTAAATTCCTTGAGAGAGACACCCTCGGCCTGAGAATCACGAATCGTCTTGTCATCGATATCGGTCAGGTTCATCACCTGGTTGACTTCGTACCCCTTGTACTTGAGATACCGCCGAAGCAGATCCTCAAACATATAGGCGCGGAAATTTCCGATATGAGCAAAATTATAGACGGTCGGACCGCAGGTATACATACGGACCTTGTTATCATCAATCGGCTTGAATTCTTCGAGAGTCCGGGTAAACGTATTCTTGAACTTAAGAGCCATTATCTTCTTTAATCCTCCGTAAGTGAAGCGACTGTCCTCTTATCGAGCCGCTTGATCAATTCTGAAACCAGTTTTACTGTGTTATCATAATCGGTCCGATTCATAATTCCATTATGACTATGAATGTACCGTACCGGCGGGCCAATCACAATCGAAGGAACCCCGATACGACTGATATGCACACGACCACCATCGGTGCCGCCACGTTCCATTGAAGTCAAGTGATACGGAATCTTGGCCGCCTCGGCCGACTTGATAGCCAGGTCACGCAACGGCTGATTCGGGATCATACTGCCGTCATAGACAAGTATGGCAGGTCCTCCGCCGAGCTTCTCGTCCTTGGAGAATCCGTTGGGGGGCGTATCCTGTCCAATTCCGGTGTCAACCACAATGGCAACATCGGGATCGCCGAGATAAGCGACCGTCTGTGCTCCACGAAGGCCAACTTCTTCCTGTACCGAAGCAGCCCCCAGAATCGTGTTGGGATGCTTGACCCGCTGGAATTTGTTGATCACATCAAGGACAACCGCACAGGCCATCCGATTGTCAAACGCTTTGGACATATACATCTTCTTGTTGCCCATGATAGTGAATTCACTCTCGGGGATAATCGGGTCACCCAGCCTGATACCGAGTTTCTTTTTGATATCGAATTTCTCCTGACAGCCAACATCAATGAACATATCTTTGATATCGAGAACTTTCTTCCGCTCTTCCATCGGCAGCAAATGTGGCGGCGTGGAGCCAATCACTCCGAGTACCGGTCCCTTTGAAGTCATAATCCGCATTCTCTGACCAAGGGCAACATGCCCCCACCAGCCGCCCAGCGGGAGAAATTTGATATATCCTTCTTTGCTGATTTCCTTGACCATAAATCCGATTTCGTCCATGTGGCCAACAACCATCACGCGCGGATCGGCAGCCGTCCCCTTCTTAATCCCCATGATAGAACCCATCTTGTCGTACTCAATTGAGTCAACCTTGCCGGTCAACTCTCGGGCCATCATTTTTCTGACTTCAGCTTCGTATCCGGACACACCATTGAGTTCGGTAATCTCTTTAAGTAGTAGTTCTGTTTTATCCATGGTAATTTTAATCTCCTATTGAAGAGAGAGTACTGTTTTTCAAGAAACTTCCAAGAAGAGAATATATGAAAGAGTCTCAGCTTAGTCTACCCAAAATCGATATGATCGGCGAGTTCGGCGAGAGTATCAATTCTGCGCTCAGCCAGAGGCATTTCAGCCGGATATTCGCGCCCTTTCTTAGGCTTCAGAATTGCCGACATCCCCAGCGCAATCGGCCCCGTTACATCTTCAATGTAGCGATCCCCTACATAGACAGCCTCCGAAGCTTCGCAGCCAGCCTGTTTCAGAGCCTCTTTGAAAATATCCGGATGCGGTTTGCGTTTGCCAAAAGTTGAACTGAAAATAGTGAAGTCAAAAAACTCAGAAATGCCAAACCGATTCAGTTCCCCCAAATGCGTTCTCGCCGGAAAGATTGTGTTGGAAATCAATCCGATCGTCATCCCCGCATTCTTGATTTTCTGCAGCGTGGCAAAGGTGTCATCATAAATGTACAACCCCTGACGGACCGGATGATAATAAGCATCAAACATTCTATTTATCAAATCTGCGTTGTGCGCTATTTGAAGGTTGTCGAGAATGGTCACAGCCGCTTCCGGTACAGTATATTCGCTGAGTGACTCTACAGCCCTGGCCCGATACTCCAGCCGGGTAGTCTCAAACTGCTCAAGAAATTCATTACGAGACGGGAGTTTAATTGATTCCGTCAGCAGGAAATCATGGGCCGCTTCGGCACAGACCAGAACTAACTGCTCCCAGGGAATTGTCTCGTACTCGATAAGCGTAGAGCCAAGATCAAAGATGACAGCGCGGGGGCATAGTTTTTCCAAGCTACCTCTTATCCATCAGGGCCAGATCAATCATTCGTTGAACCAGCTGATCAAAATCTATTCCGGCCGCTTTGGCCGCCATCGGAGAGAGTGATAGTTCCGTCATGCCGGGAATGGTATTGACCTCCAGACAGTAGAACTCGCCATGTTCGGTGAGGATGAAGTCGACTCTGGCCAGACCCGAAGCATCCACAGCGTCATAGGCTCGCAGCGCGGCCTGCTGGACAGCCTCTCTCAATTCATCAGACAGCTCCGCCGGGACAACATATTTAGATTTCCCCGCCGTATATTTGGCCTCATAATTATACAGCCCCTCTTTCGGAATAATCTCCACTACCGGAAGAGTCTCCCCATCAAGGACAGACACCGTAATCTCTCGACCGGCAATGTAATCCTCTACCAGAATGTCCGGTGACTGCTCAGCCGCCTTGTTCAGAGCCTCGCCAACCCCATCAGCAGAGTCAACCTTGGTGAGGCCGATTGTGGAACCACCGTTGTTCGGCTTCACGATAATCGGGAATTGGAACCGGTCCAAAATCTGTTTCATCGCCCGGTCAATATCAGCATCATCTCGGACTCGGCATTTGTACCAATCCGGGGTGGTAATATTGTCAGCTAAGAATAGTCGCTTGGCCAAAGCTTTGTCCATAGCCACTGCCGAAGCCAACATGCAGGAGCCGGTATAATTTTTCTCAACCAGGTTCAGCAATGATTGCAACGTACCGTTCTCTCCCAAACCGCCATGCATAGCGACAAAGATGACATCGATATCCTGAAAGCCGGGTGAGAAAATAGTAGAACTCACCGACCGGACACTGGTCTTACCGAGCGTGGCTGTCTTGCCAGAATCCGAGGCATCAGTGGTGATAAATTTATTGTCACTCCCCACCAGAGACTTGCCGCTCACCGGGTCGACCGCAAACACCCGATGGCCCAGCCGTGAGAGGGCGTTGAAGACAGCTTCACCGGAAGAGATAGAAACATCCCGTTCCTGAGAATCACCTCCGGCCAACAAAAGCACTTTCATTTGTCGCTCTTCCTATACTGTGCTACTTTTCGCCAAATCAGAAATCCGATCACGAAAATAACTATCGGCCACAATATTAGATTGTAGGTCCGAATATATTTCATGAGCAGATCAAAGTTCTCTACCAGAACGATGGCAATATACATCAGAAGTCCACCGAACAGAAAGTAAGAAATCGATGAAAAAATCAACATCCGGACAGAGCTATACCGGCTGATCCCGGCCGCAATGGCCAGGGCGGAACGAAATCCGACTACGAATCGAGAGCCGATCAAAATTAAAGCCCCCTGCCGTTCAAATCGAGCCTGCATGCTTTCAATATCTTCCTTACTGAAGTACTTGTAATTCTTGCGAAAGAAAAATTCCCGCCCCTTCTGTCTTCCAAAGCGGTGCAGGACCATCACCGACCCTACCCCGCCAACCAGTACCGCCAGAGCCGCCCCATACAGATCAAGCCGGTCAATCGCTACCAGTCCACCGGCAGCCAGAATGAAACTATCTCCCGGAAACGGAGGGAAAATATTCTCGATGAAACAGGCCAGGAATATGGCCGTGTAAACCCAGAACGGTCCATAGGCGAAAATCTGGTCAAGCCAATCACTAATCTGAGCCGGATTCTCACCCATAGATTATTTGATCAGGCAAATCGCCATTGCGGCGATACCTTCGCCGCGCCCGGCAAATCCTAAGCCTTCGGTTGTGGTCGCTTTGACGGCAACGGCCGATGGTTCTACTCCCAGTGCTTCGGCCAGTACCTTCTTAATCTGACTCACATACGGCCCTACTTTGGGACGCTCCGCAACAATAGTGGCATCCACATTTACGACTCCGGAGAAACCGGCTTCCTTAACCAGCACCAGAACCTGCTTCAACAACTCCATTGAGTTGGCGTCTTTGTAATGAGCATCTGTAGGGGGAAACTGTCGCCCGATATCTTCCAGTCCGGCCGCTCCCAGCAGCGCGTCCATAATTGCGTGGGTTAAAACATCGGCATCGCTATGCCCGGCCAACCCTTTCTCGTAGTCAATCCGAACGCCTCCCAGAATCAACTCTCGCCCCTCTACCAATCCGTGTACATCATACCCCTGACCAATGCGCATCAGGAACCTCCCATCGCTCTTGAGATTAATGACTCAACTATCATCAGATCATCGCCGGAGGTCACTTTCATATTGTTTGATCCCGGTTCTACTATTTTCACCTTGAAACCGAGCCGCTCAATCAGATCCGCATCATCGGTGGCCGCCAGAGCTTCATCGACCGCTCCGGAACTTGCCCCGCGATGAGCCCCAATAATAAGATCATATTGAAAGGCCTGCGGTGTTTGCGCCCGATACAAACGGCTGCGATCCAGCGTGGCAATCACAAATCCCTGCTCCGCCCGCTTGACCGTGTCATGCATCGGGATAGCAACTATGGCCGCCCGATCAGTCTCGGCCCCCTTCATCACCTGCGCGATATCTTCGGGCCGAATCAGCGGACGGGCGCCATCATGGATGGCCACCAGTTTAGTCACGAGCGGCAACGCCTCCAGCCCTCTTAAGACTGACTCCTGACGGCTCTCTCCGCCGACTACTACCTTCGAAACTTTTGAAAACCCATAAGGGTCAACCACCTTTTCCGAAGTAAACAGTTGGTATTCATCGGAGACCACTACGACAATAGTGTCGATAGAGTCCGCCTCCTCGAAGCGGCTGATCGTCCAACTCAATAGCGGGCGACCGCAGACTTCGCGGAACTGCTTGGGAACTTTCCCCCCCAAGCGAATTGATGATCCGGCAGCGACAATTATGGCGGCATTACTCATACCCTGATAATATACGCATGCTTTTACAGCAAATCAATGAAGCTATTCTTCGTAGGTCGGGCTTGTCCTCCCGACAATTCTCAGGTGTCTGAAGGTTTGTATAGGATTTGTCGGGACCACAAGGGTCACCGACCTACCAAGACACAGTTTTGTCGGGACCACAAGGGTCACCGACCTACCAAGACACAGTTTTGTCGGGACCACAAGGGTCACCGACCTACCAAG
>JARGFS010000062.1 GCA_029211095.1 bacterium
CGAATTGACTGTCGATCCATTCCGCGAATTGCGGTTTTTCTTCTTCGAGCGCAAACAGATCACTCAGTCCGGCGTGGACTATTGCACAACAAAATCTATCGTCACGAATCAATGCACCATAGGTGCTCATACCGCCTCGGCTGGCTCCCTCGATTCCGATACGGCTCAGGTCAGCCAGACCGGTTTCTTTGGCAACGTCAATTAAGTTGAGAGCATCGTTAATATCATTATCCCCCCAGTCTTCCCTCCCCTCACCCCCTCTGTTGCCCCGATACTGCGTGGCCAGGACCATGTATCCCCAAGCCGCTGTCGAGGCAAGAATGAGGGTCGCCCGAAGGTCATCGAGCGAACCACGGTCGCCATAGCCGCCCCGATTCCAGATCAAGAGCGGCCAGCCGCCTTCCGGTTTCTCTCCTAACGGAGTGGCCATGTATCCTTTGACCTTGAGATTGTCTGACAGGTAGGTGATCTCTTCCATATTGACTTGGTCAAGCGGAGCGCGTCCGTACATCTTTTCGACTACAGCCTGCATCGCTTTTGAGAGGCTAACTGCGCGCCGCTCCAATATGAGAGAATTCTTCTGGTTCATGCAGGCGTAAGATTACAAAAGTGATGTCAGGATGCAAGAATTGAGATATATTGGTGCGATGGGTGGCCGGGTCAAACTTGCTTTGGCCCGGATTGGTGATGTTTGACAGCATCCCCGCGATACTGCCACATACCTGGCAGGACCACAGGGTCCTGCCGTACGTGAAAGAAAAGAGGTAGTTGACAGCCGATGGCCAATCAAAAAGCGTCTGAGGAACTCACGAACTATCTTGAAGAACTCTTAGTTGGTTACAATGTAACGAGGCGGAACATGTTTGGCTGTCCCGTCTTTTTTGCGCATGACCATCTCTTTGTGGGAGTCGACAGAGACTATATCTTTCTGCGTCTCTCTGAAAGAGATCGAGAGTTATTCAAGACCACGTATGATGAAGCTGAGCATTTTGATCCGATGGACTCCGGCAAAGGGATGCGGGAGTATATGGTCTTGCCGGATCATCTGTGTACAAATGAATCCGAAGTCAGCCTCTGGTTGGAAAAGTCCTATCAGTATGTCTTGAGCCTGCCGCCGAAGAAGAAGCGGAAGAAGTAGCAGTGGGGCAAAATCTTTGCAGGTCGACGCTGTTCACTTGATAAAAAGATGGTCAAGGAGTATGGCAGGACCATTACGATCCTGCCAATCCCGTTGGAAACGACCGGGCATCGCTTCCAACTAAAAACTCTTGCTGAGACGGAAAAGGGTCAATCGGCCCAATTCCGCTCCGCCAATAAACTCAATATGTTTCTGATTAAAGAGATTCTGGACGTTCACGGTCAGGCGGCTGTCCCATCCCAGCGAGGCACCCAAATTCAAATCAACCAGGGAGTACGAAGGGACCCGTGATCCAAAGAACGGACTGTCCATTTCAAAAGCGTCTACCCAGCGCAACCGACCGGCAACATTAAATCCATCGGCCGGATCATGCCAGTTGGCAAAGAGAGCGGCCTTGTACTTTGGCGCGTTGAGATTAATATCATGCGGTTGGTCATCTGACTTCTCCCAGAAATTATCGGAGACCCAGGAGAATGACCCGCCAATGTCCCAGTGTTGATTGACATGATATGACAGGGACAGATCGGTGCCAAAGTAGTCGATATCACCAAAATTGCGATATGTAACAAGGATCATCTCCGGGTCAAAAGCGCCATTGGGTGAGGCCGTGCCATAGGGAATCTGTGATGGCTTGTCGCTGAATATGGCCGCCAGTTCATCGGCGGCGGTTCCATTGCCGTTACCGCCGGATGATACCGGGTCTAACACAGTAGCCAGCATGGCCGAGTCGGTCGGACTCATGCTGAAGTGGTCTCCAATTGAGTCCAGCAGGACATTGAAGAGATCAGGCTGATTGAGGAACAGATTGGGAGATTCCACCGTAAGCGGTCCGACAAAATCGTTCTTCTTGCTGTAGAAGAGATCAACCGAAACGGCCAGCCGATTCTCAATCACCCCTTTGTATCCAACCTCAAAGGTCTGTGTGATTGTGGGGTCAATGGGGTCAATGTCGGCCAGGTCGCCGGCACTATAGGGGTCGAAGCTGCCGCTATTCGGATTAAGGACAGCCAGGTCATTATCAACACCAACAATTGTCCCCGGGATGGAGCGTTCGATAGCCGCCATCACTGCGGCCAGCTGTCCGGGATTGTTGATTGACTGACCCAACTGTACCTGCAGTCCGGCCATAACAACATTGGAACCAAATCCCCAGAAGGCGTTCTGAATGGCCAGGTCATCAAATTCATAGTACTGATCCGGGGAGTTTCCCAGTAATGGCGAATAGGACGAGGCAAACATAGGGTTACCGTCGGTCAGGTCCCATTGGAAACCTCTTGAGGGTACCCCCTGCGCGCGAACATCAATAGCGGGGTCGAATCCGAGCGAAGGTGCAAACGTGGCTCCCAGGTCGCCAACATCCGGAAGCGCTTTCAGGTCCAGGAATAGATTGTTGTTATCGGGGGTGCTGAAAGCGCGGTTGTATGTTAGCCGGAAAGTGTGCGACTGCTCCGGCGAATAAACCAAAGCGGCTCGCGGTGAAAAGACCGGGTCGGCCAGACGACTGTTGTCATCATATCGCGCGGCAGCCACAAAACGGAATTTATCGTTGAGATCGGTCTCGGACTGAAGGTACAGTCCAATCTCATCAACGTTGTCATCATCCTCATTGCGACCGTTGATAGTACTCTCTGTGGCCGGACGCGTATAGATGGCATCAAGCCCGTACGTAAAGCGCTGGCCATCATTGAGCGCATAGTAATGCTGCAATTGTCCCACAATCAGCTTGGATTTATCTACAATTGCATTGCCGGTATTCAGCAAATAAGTATCGCCGGCATCACTGACATTAATGAACCCCTGAGCGAACAGATCTTTGTAAGTGAGTCTGGCCTGTCCATAAGTATACGACCAGTCAATTACCTGTCCGGCTCCCAGGCCGGTAAGTTCAATCCCATTATTATTACTGACCCCGCCATTGAAGATCAACATGACGTCATCGGATAAGAGGAAATCCACACGTCCTTCGCCTGATAGCTTGTCAATTGCCAGGTCCCGCTCAAACTGCTCATCCGGCTCCGTGTGCCGCCAGTCGACCCCCTCATAATACTGGCCGCTGAACCGGAATCCAACTCTGTCACTCAGTACGGCTGCATGGCGGAACGAAGTTGTCACCACTTTCCTCTCTCCACTCCCACCCACACTAACCGTGGTTCCTTCGGACTCAAAGGGGGTCTTGGTGATTATATGAAGCACACCATCGGCGCTGTTGGGTCCATACAGGGCGGAGCCGGGACCGGAGACCAGCTCTATCTGCTTGATATCATCGCTGGCCGTAGGAATGAAATTGTAGGCGTTGAAGCGAAGCGAAGGAACCCGGGCGATCCGATTATCCGTCATTACCAGCAGGGCACCTGAAAAAATATTGTTAAAGCCTCTGACCACAACATTGGACTGGTTGAGTCCGGTAGAGGCGACATCAACGGCCGGGAGCCCTTTGACATGTTCGGTCGGAGTCAGGGCCGGACGAGCTTCAATCTCTTCCCCCCCCACAACAGAGATGGAAGCCGGAGCTTCAACACTCTTCTCCTGACGGCGGGAGGCGGTAACAGAAACAGCCCCGAGATTGACCGCCGAAGGGACCAGCGACAGCTCCAGACTCTTGGAATCATTGTCAGACAGCTGAACTCCGCTGATAACCTCAGGGGCAAAACCGACATAGGTCACGACAATAGAGTAGAGTCCTGATTCCAGATTCTCCATTAAAAAACGGCCGTCCGCTCCGGTGCTTACTTCGGTCCGAGCTCCATAATGTCCATCGGCAGCCGCGACCAGAATGGCGCCGTCCAACGGCAGACCGCTGGATCGGTCGGTCACGCTCCCATTTATTGAAGCAGAATAAACCGGGCTGACTGTAATCAGTAACAGAAATGTCAGAGTTGGCAGCCAGGGCCCCTTATTCCGGGCAAGATTGTTGAACATTTGCTGGTCTCCCTTCCATGTAGCTTCGGCCCCCTCCGCGCACAGACCTTCCTCTGTGCTTTCAGAAGCAAGTTTAGCATTGATGAGGGCAGGGCAAGATAATGAAATGTCTCTTTAGTTAGCTAAAAATCTCAGTTGAAGTTGGAAAAATCAAGCTCATTTATCCGGAATCTGCGCAAAATCGAACACCGGAAGGTCTGGCTGGTACAGAGGCATTGACTTTTTGCCGGTTTAATCGTTTATATTGCATTAGGTTACTATGCACAAACGGGATATTAAAGTAATGATTGTCGATGATCAGACCCTCTTCCGGTCCGGTCTGATCGCATTGTTAAACGACAGCGGGGGAATTGAAGTTGTCGGTGAAGCGGCCAATGGCGCTCAAGCGGTTGAAATTGCGCCAACCCTGATGCCGGATGTGATTCTGATGAATATTATGATGCCTATAATGGATGGCATCACAGCCGCCCGGAGGATTAAGCAGGCGATAAGCAATATAGAAATCCTTTTTCTCTCCTCATCATATCAGGAAAGCAAAGTAAAAGAGGGGTTTGAGTGCGGCGCCAAAGGTTTTCTGCAAAAGGACTGTGAGATCAAGGAACTCCTTTTTGCCGTCCATAAGGCTGCTTATGGAGACTACTATATCTCCGGACGAATCGGCCCCGATGTCATTTCTGCCTATATCAATACTCACATACAGACCCAGCGACCAGGTGGCCTTATGACACAGCGGGAGCGGGAAATGGCCAAGCTACTGGCCGATGGCTACTCCACCAAGGAAGCGGCCGCCATCCTTAATATCAGCCCTAAAACGGCTGAAACTCACCGTGCTTCCATAATGAAGAAGCTCAAAGCAAAAAATGTTACCGACATTGTCAAATATTGCATCCGCAATCAGATCATAGAGGCTTGAAAGCCCGTCACTTACACCATACGTAAGAGATTGTTTCTGGTATCTTTCCCAATGCTAAATACAGACTAATCCCGATTGTTATTTTTCCCCTATTGGGTACCATTCTCTCCACGCAACGCTGTACGGAATAAACGTTCGGCCCGGTTGGAGCCACAAGTTGGACCGGGCCGACTGCAGAAAAAGGAGATGAAATGTCTGCCTATGTTGATCAACTGTTAGCAGCTGTCAAAGCTAAGAACCCGTCCCAGCCGGAATTTATTCAGGCTGTCGAAGAAGTAGCTGAATCCCTGGATGTGGTAATGGAAAAACATCCGGAATACAAAGCGGCCAAAGTTTTGGAAAGAATCATTGAACCGGAACGGGTCATCATGTTCCGGGTACCGTGGGTCGATGACCAGGGGAATGTCCAGGTCAACCGCGGCTTCCGCATTGAGATGAACTCAGCAATCGGACCGTACAAAGGTGGACTCCGTTTCCATCCGTCCGTTAACCTTGGCATCCTGAAATTCCTTGCTTTTGAGCAGGTTTTCAAAAACTCCCTGACCACCCTCCCCATGGGCGGCGGCAAGGGCGGCTCTGACTTTGATCCCAAAGGAAAGAGCGATAACGAAGTTATGCGTTTCTGCCAGAGCTTCATGGCTGAACTCCAGCGTCATATCGGCCCGGACACAGACGTCCCGGCCGGTGATATTGGCGTTGGCGGTCGTGAAATTGGTTTCCTCTTTGGACAGTACAAAAAACTGCGCAATGAATTCACCGGCGTTCTGACCGGTAAGGGACTCAATTGGGGTGGTTCATTGATTCGTCCGGAAGCAACCGGCTATGGCGCTGTTTACTTCGCGGCCAACATGCTTGAAACCCGTAAAGACAACCTCAAAGGCAAGACCTGTCTGGTCTCCGGCTCCGGCAACGTTGCCCAGTATGCTACAGAGAAGATTCTCGATATGGGTGGCAAGATTGTCACTCTCTCTGACTCCGGCGGTTTTATTTATGACGCCGACGGTATTGACCGTGAGAAGCTCGCCTACGTCATGGACCTTAAAAACGTCCGTCGCGGTCGGATCAGTGAATACGCTGACAAATATCCGAACGCCGTTTACACTCCGCTGGATGCCAAGCAGGATTTCAATCCTCTCTGGAATCAGAAAGCGGATTGCGCCTTCCCAAGTGCCACTCAGAACGAGATCAACGAAAAGGATGCTCAGAACCTGTTGAACAACGGTGTCTTTGTTGTCAGCGAAGGCGCTAACATGCCGACCACTCCAGAAGGGGTCAAGTTGTTCCTCGACAAAGGCGTTCTGTATGGTCCCGGCAAAGCTGCCAATGCTGGTGGTGTTGCAGTTTCCGGACTGGAAATGTCTCAGAACAGCATGCGTTACTCATGGTCGCGCGAAGAAGTCGATCAGAAACTGCAGAGTATCATGAAAGATATCCATGATGCCTGTGTTGACGCGGCCAACCGCTTTGGTACGCCCGGCAACTATGTCAATGGCGCCAATATCGCCGGCTTTATCAAAGTCGCCGATGCCATGATGGACCAGGGCATTGTCTGATAAGGCGTATCCGTTTATTATACATCCAAAACGGAGTGGATTTTATCCGCTCCGTTTCTTATTATGTGCAGATAACTGACCCCGGTAACAATCGCGCGCAAAGAATGGTTGATCTCAATGTCGGACTTCAAAAAACTTCTCAAAGAACATAGCTATCTGAATCGCTTCCAGATGTTCCAGAACCTGATGAGCTACCGGGTAAGAGAGATCCTGCTGGTCTCCAGTCTCTATGATTCATTTATCCTGGAAGAAGAGGGGCAGTTGTTCGACATGATTCAGTCCCAGTATTCCGCCCTCAATCTGAGCCAGGCCCCCAGCCTTACCAGAGTATCCAACGCGCGCGAGGCACTCAAGATAACGGCCGACGGACGCCGATTTGACCTGATTATTACCACGCCCAACATTAGCGACATGTCCGCATCCGATTTTGCTCAGCAGGTTCTCAGCCAGGGGCATTCCATCCCCGTTGTGCTGTTGACTTACGACAATAGAGAGCTGGCTGATCTGACCGCTCACTATGATATGTCGGTTTTTGAGAAGGTCTTCATCTGGCAGGGGGACCATCGGATTTTAGTCTCTATCGTCAAGTACATTGAAGACAAGATGAATATCGATCAGGACACCAAGACCGCCGGAGTTCAGTCGATTATCCTGATTGAAGACAACGTCTTTTTCTATTCCGCATATCTTCCCATCATCTATACCGAACTGGTGAAACACTCGCAGAGCCTGATCTCCGAGGGAATAAACATCTCACACAAGATTCTTCGCATGAGAGCCAGGCCGAAAATTCTCCTCTGTTCTACCTATGAAGAGGCGTGGGATTACTACCGCCGTCATGAAAATTGTATCATCGGTGTCATCTCCGACATTGAGTTCCCCAGACAAGGAAAGATGGACAGCGAAGCAGGAATTGAATTCGCCCGGCAGGTCAAAAAGTCTCACTTTGATATTCCCGTTCTCCTGCAGTCAGATTGCGAAGACTGCCGGGAGATCGCCGAGGAGATGGAAGTCTCTTTTTTGATGAAGACCTCCTCCAAGCTGCTAAAAAATCTCAAGGAATTTATGCGCCACAATATGAGTTTTGGTGAATTCGTTTTTCGGATGCCTGATGGAGAGGAAGTTGGTAGAGCCGAAGATTTGAAATCACTGGAGAGAAAACTGCATACAATTCCTGATGAATCTCTGCTCTATCACGCCGAACGAAACCATTTCTCCAACTGGTTCAAAGCCCGCACAGAATTCTGGCTGGCCCACTCGCTGCGCCCAAAAAAAATCACCGACTATGATTCGGCCGATTCCATGCGGCGGCATTTGATTACATCGCTTCAGGATTTTCGCAAACAGCAATTCCTGGGCAGCATTTCCGATTTTGACCCCCAGACTTTTGATACCGCCTCCGGCTTTTCCCGGATTGGGTCCGGATCACTGGGCGGAAAGGCGCGCGGACTTGGTTTTGCCAACACTCTCATCAACAGTTTTAAGATCAGCAACAAGTATAATGATATCTCTGTCTTTGTCCCTCCTTCGGTTGTCCTGGCTACAGACATGTTCGATCAGTTCGTTGAGGACAACAATCTGCACGACTTTGCTACCAATGAGGCGGATGACGCGGTCATCATGGAACGATTCCTGCAAGCCCCCCTGTCTGACGAAGTTGTCAAACATTTAAAAGCATTCCTGCATATGATACGCTATCCGCTGGCCGTACGCTCTTCGAGCTTGCTCGAAGATTCTCGTTACCTTCCGTTTGCCGGTATCTATGCAACCGAAATGCTTCCGAACTCACACTCCGATCCTAAAGTGCGCCTGATGGAACTTATGGATGCCATTAGAAGGGTATATGCTTCCACTTACGGCCGTCATGCCAAGAACTACCTGATATCCACGCCCTACCGGCTGGAAGAAGAGAAGATGGCGGTCGTGATACAGAAATTGATCGGGTCAAAATATGGTGACCGCTTCTACCCCACCATTTCCGGGGTGGTCCGTTCACATAATTTCTATCCGCTGCCTCCAATGACACCATCCGACGGAGTGGCCTCAGTTGGATTGGGGTTGGGGCGGACGGTGGTTGAGGGTGGGGAGACAGTCCGGTTCTGTCCGCGCTACCCCAAACACTTAAGCCAGTTTTCATCGGTAAATGATACGCTGGACTACTCGCAGAAGAACTTCTGGGCGGTAAAACTGGAATCTCCGGATGACGCCAGTGACCACTCCCGTGTAATGGAACTTCATCAGTACGATCTCTCCATCGCCGAAAAAGACGGTTCATTGGCGGCGGTCGGTTCAACTTACTCTCCGGAAAACGACAACATTGTCACCGGTATCTCCCGTCCGGGGACGCGATTGGTAACACTGGCCCCAATATTGAAAGATAGTCTTATCCCGTTGCCGCAGATTCTGGACTTGGTCAGTGACATGGGGACCTGGGGTATGAACTCTCCGGTTGAAATTGAATTTGCCGTCAACATGGCTACCCCGCCCGGCACACCCAAGGAATTTGCCTTTCTACAGTTGAGGCCGATGGTTCGTCATCATGAGATGGGTGAACTGGAAGTTGATCAGATTCCGACCAAGTCACTCATCTGTCGCTCACCACAAGTTCTTGGAAACGGAATAATTGATGAGCTTTATGATATTGTCGTGGTGGACCAGAGTAAGTATGAACGCTCCATGAGTCGGGAAGTGGCCCAGGAGATCAGCCAGCTCAATGCAGAGCTGCTGGCCAAGAAAGTCCCCTACCTGTTGATTGGAGTCGGGCGCTGGGGTTCGGCCGACCCCTGGCTGGGCATTCCCGTAACGTGGGATGAGATATCAGGAGCCAGAGCAATCGTCGAGACCAGTTTCAAAGACTTCAAGGTTACGCCTTCGCAAGGAACTCATTTCTTCCAGAACATAACTTCGTTCCGGATGGGCTATTTTACCGTCAATGAAAGTGGCGAGGACAACTTTGTTGACTGGAAGTGGTTGGCCCGGCAAAAGGAGATTTCAAAGAAAAAATTCACCCGACATTTGCAGTTTAAAAAACCAATCGCAATAAAGATGAACGGACATTCCAATAAGGGGATAATTTTCAAACCGGGCAAAGCCGAAGACCTGTAGCTCGCTTTGCCGCTTAAGCAAATAAGAAGACCCGGATGCCAGTACATCCGGGTCTTCTGTATTATAGGAACTGAATCAGGCCGTTTGACTTAGTTCTTCTTGTCTGTCTCTTCAGTGATTTCGGTAGTATCCGGAACAAAGGTCAGCGATGCTGAATTGACGCAATATCTCAAGCCGGTTGGCTCCGGGCCGTCCTCAAAAACATGCCCCAGGTGGGCATCACACTTTTTGCATTTTATCTCGGTACGTACCATTCCCAGACTACGGTCTACTATTTTGGTGATGGCACTGTCATTAACTGCTTCCCAGAAACTGGGCCAGCCCGATCCAGAGTCATATTTGCTGTTGCTGCCAAACAGCACATTGCCGCAGCAGACACATTGGTAGCTTCCTTTTCCCTTGAAATCATAATACTTACCACTAAACGGAGGCTCCGTACCACACTGTCGGGCAACTTTGTACTGCTCATCGGTAAGTAGCTCTTTCCAATCCTCATCATTCTTTTGCAGATCTTTTGACAAATCACTCACCTCTTTTGCTTCAACGTTTATCTGCCGGGATGTGGCATCTTGTCCAGTGTTAGCCGGATACAGTCCAAAGAGAATCACAACTAACCCTATTGCGATGGCTACAAATGCGGCATACCTGATTTTCATAAATACCTCACTTCTCTTTCAGGACTCCCCTTCTGGCTGCAATCCCCTAACAACCATCACACTACCTTAGGTTCCCGGGGCCGCCCCCGGTGAGACCCATTCATCACAAGCATATTGATATCAGCGGGTTAGGGTATTTGATCGACCTGAACATTTACGGAATTCTGTGACAACTTTTTTGCCAGATAACCGACTTAATAAATTGTAGGTGTCTGGTTGGGAACCCAATCGCCTGTATTTGAATTTGTGCAAGGAGTGTGTTTTGTGAGAGGTCTAAGGGTCCCAGCCGTTCTGTTACTTTTTATGATGATGTTCGGTCTGTCTCATGCCGAAAAGACGCAGGAAAGTGACGGTCGGGTAGTATCGGAATTACGAGCTTATCGTGTCAATCCTCATCCACTTAAAATTGACGGCAACCTTGATGATGAGATTTGGAGCGGCGACAATCTAACGTACGCTTCGGTTTTTACCCAGCGAGAACCGGACGAAGGAGAACTGGCCACCGAGTCCACCCTGGTTGCGGTAGCTTATGATGACGCCGCTCTTTATGTCGCCTTCTGGTGCTATGACTCAGAGCCGGAAGAGGTGCGGGCACAACTGGTCCGACGGGACCGAAGCGCTCAATCAGATTTTGTCACGGTGCGACTCGATCCCTTTCATGATCATCGCAGTGGCCAGGCCTTTGAGATCAGCGCCGCCGGAGTCAAGCGGGATGCCAGGTACTACGACGAAAACAACTCCGACCTCTCCTGGGATGCGGTTTGGGACGCAGCCGCACAAATTCAACCCTGGGGATGGAGTGCAGAGTACAGAATCCCCTGCCATTGCCTCAGGTTTTCCAGCAAGCAGATGCACACCTGGGGGGCAGACTTTGTCCGTTCAATTAATCGGAAAAACGAGAGTGTCCGGTGGGCGTTTACGCCGGTTGAAGACGGAGGATTTGTTTCTAATTTCGGACACCTGACGAATATTGAAGGGATACAACCGGCCCGGCATGCGGAGATTCTCCCCTACGCAGTTTCCAAGGCTGAAACCGAGCCAAAGTCAATAGGAAACGTTGACGGCAAAGACTACCTGGGAAACCTGGGGTTCGATCTCAAGTACGCTCTTTCTACAAATCTGATTCTTGATGCTACCGTCAACCCGGACTTTGGCCAGGTCGAACTTGATGAGCCCGTACTTAACCTGTCGGCGTACGAGACATTCTTTGGTGAACGGCGCCCGTTTTTTCTGGAAGGTTCCGATCTGTTTGATACGGAATTCAATATGTTTTACTCTCGCCGGATAGGTCGCTCTCCTTTCAACGATGTCAATGACGATAATATCGGCTACTACACTGACTACCCGGATGCAACCACCATCCTGTCGGCGGCCAAACTAACCGGGCGACTGGGAGCCGGACCTCCATTGCCGTTCTTTCCGCGGTGACACAGGAAGAGACGGCCGACTACGCCCGACTGATGAGCCCGCGCGAAGATACTACCTGGGAGGGAAGCACCCCGGTTCTTCATACCTCCTATTTGGATACCGCTTTTCGTACCGGAACGGTGGAGCCGGTGGCCAACTACACGGTGATCAGAGTCAAGCAGGATATTCTCAATCATTCCAGCGTGGGCGCCATCCTGACTTCCGCCGGTCAGGAGTCTTATCATCCGGCCACCACCGGCGGGGTGGACTGGCGGCTGGTAACCAATGACAACAAGTATGGCGTCCGCGGCCAGGCGATTTTCAGCCGTGTGGATTCCGAAGATATTGGTTACGGTCTTGATATGACTATAGACAAGCTTAGCGGCAAACACATCCGCGCGGCGATTGGCGGGACAATCAAGGACCCTAACCTGAATATCAACCGTCTCGGTTATTCTTCGCGAGTGGACAGCCGCTCCACCTGGGGCTGGATGCAATACCGGACCAATGATGACTGGTGGATAATCAGAAATTCTTACAACAACTTAAATTTCTACACGGCCTGGAACTTTGATGGCGTCAATTACAGACTCGGTGGTAATTTTAACACCTATATTGAATTCATCAACAATTGGTCATTGGGAACGGGACTTGAGGTTCAGGGCGAGAAATATGATGACCTGGAAACGCGAGGAATGGGACTGTGGGAATGGCCGGTCCGTCCTACTTTCAGCTGGTGGGCCGAGCTGGTAACTGACCAGCGCAAGATGGTTTCATTTACCATCAACCCCGGAGTTGGTTCTGATCGGGGCGGTTCCTGGTGGGCCCAGTACTTTGGAATTGATCTGCGTCCGCGCAGCAATATGGAACTCTCCGTTGGAGCCAATTATCACAAAACTGATAACGGGCTCAGGTGGGTCATAAATGATGAAGACTCGGTTGTTTTTGCTGACCTGGATAAGAACCAGCTGTTCATGCACGCTTCGGCAGGAATTGTTTTCAATCGCAATCTGACTTTCCAGCTTTCTGCGGTGGCCCTTATCTCCGGATTGGATTATCAGAATTATCGGTACTATCGGGGCGGCCAGAATTATTCCGGTCCGGTTGGATTATATAATGAAGATTACAACTTCTCCGCGCTCAACTCAACCATGCTTATCAGGTGGGAATACAGCCCGGGAAGCACTCTCTTTCTGGTCTGGACAAGAGCCCGGCCGGAGTTTGATTCCGGCGTGAATGATCTTGATTTCTCCCGGGATGTTGATCGCCTCTTTTCCGGTGGTGATCAGAATGTCTTTTTGCTCAAAGCAAGCTACTGGATGAACATCTAAAGAACAAATCCACGGCGACAAAGGCTGAGCCGGAATGTGGTTTTTCCACCGGGAAGTGCGGTTCCGGCTTTTCCTTTATTCTGAACGGACTAATCCACCGGCTTTTTCACTGCTTGTCACTATAAACTGCACAGACCGCGCCAGCCGGGTCCTGGATCACACAGTAACGCCCCTGGCCGCCGTAACTCGTTGGTCCTACCAGGACCTTGCCGCCCAGTCTTTTGCACTGCTCGGCGCTTTCATCTACATCATCAACAACGATATAAACGAGCCAGGCGGGCGGAATACCGGAGTTGGGACCTTTTGCATGACAGATTCCGGCCACCGGTTCTTTTCCGGGGGGAAGCATGCAATAGTCATTATATTCCCCCATAGAAACAGGGTCCGACTCCCAGCCGACAACCTGCTTGTAAAAATCACGCACCTCATCAGCGCTTTCTACCGTAAGATCGACCCAGGCGAAAGATCCGATTTTGTTGTTATTGTCACCCATCAAGACACCTCTGTTTTGGCTAACTATTTACAAAGTTTTATCAGTAACCAAATGATACGCAGCTGGAAAAGGACCTGATGGTCAATGGTTGGGGCGCTGCTGGCCAGACGCCTTCTGCTAAGTCCGGCAGAATTAGTTTCGCGTAACCGGCACTGGCCGATCCAGTTCCAGCCTCACCGCGGCGGCCAGGGATTGAAGGCAGAGCGGTTTTTTCACAAACGCTCCTGCACCCAGCTTTTGAGCCTCAAGCACCCGATCAGTTTCTGAGAAACCGGAGGCAACAATCGCTCGCTGGCCCGGATTATTTTCGATAATTCTTCGGTAGGTCTCCGCTCCGTCAATACCAAGCGGCATTACCATGTCCAGAACAACCAGGTCCTGACTATTTGATTTCATAAACTCAACAGCCTGCTCTCCGCTTTCAACTGCCTGGGCCTGGTAACCCAATTTGGAAAGCAAACGGCAGGTTACTTCACGCTGAAAGTCATCATCATCAACCACCAGAACTTTTTCATTACCGGTCGGGATTTTTCCGGGGACAATCTCAGGAGTTTCTTCGCGAGTAATGGGGAAGTAAAGGTAAAAGGAAGTCCCCTTCCCCACCTGGGTGCTCAAATCTATATGGCCGTGGTGATCTTTGACCACACCATCAACAACACTCAACCCCAGGCCCGAGCCTCTCTCCTTATTGACTGTCTTGGAGGTGAAAAATGGTTCAAAAATACTCCCGACCATTTCCTGGGCGATACCGCAACCGGAATCTGTAACCGTTAGTTTGACGTATTCCCCTCTGGGAATCTGCGAGTAAGTAGTCTTCAGTTCATCCAGATAGAAATTCTGTGTCTTTATCGATATTTTCCCTGCTTTCTTAACGGCATCAATGGCATTGGTCAGGAGGTTACTCACCACCCGATGAATTTGTGCGCTCCCGCCTATCATGTTCATCAGGTCATCGGCCAGATCAATATCGAATTCAATCGTACCATAAGCACGGGGAAAATCGGAGAACACATCCCGAACAATCTCGTTCAAGTCTATCGGTTCCTGATTGTAGTGGCCGCGCCTGCCCAGAGTAAGCAGTTGTTGATTGATATCAGCCATCTGCTTGGCTGCTTTTTCAATACTGTCCAGAAATTCCAGGGACTCATGTGAATCAGGAAGCAGTTCACGAATAAGATCCGGGTAGGCCATAAGCGGACCCAGCAGGTTGTTGAAATCATGCGCGACCTGACCGGCAATACTACCGGCCGTTTCCAGTCTCTGGGCGCGGGACTTAAGTTCACGCAACCGTTTGGTTTCTGTAATATCGCGAATAACAAAAAGAACTTCATCATCACCAAAGGCAACCACTCGTGCCTCGAACTCCTTTGTCTGGTCCTTGATTGGCAGACTGTACTCAAGTTTGATAACCGATCTTGACCGGAAGGCTTCATTGGCGGCAGCCATCGCCTTCTCCGCCAGACTGGCTGGCAGATATTCTGACAATGTCTTTCCAACAAAAGAAAGTGTTGGGTCCAACGACAGATCGGTGGCGTGAGAGCGATGACTTACAATTGTCCCATCTCTCCTCACCACAAATAGCAGGTCAGGCAGCGCGTTTAACAGAGTGCGGTTCTTTCTTTCGCTCTCCTCAAGAGCTCTCTGATCCTGTACTCTTGAAGTCATATCCCGGAAACTCCAGACCCTTCCCACCACCTGCTGATTGTGCAGCAGCGGCGCGGAAAACCGTTCAAATATTCTGCCATCCTGAAATTGAAGTTCGTCCAGGCTTTTTTCATCGGTGTTGTAGAGTCGGTGTACTTCGGTTATAAAAGCCTGCGGATCGGCCAGCTGGCTCAGCACAAAATCAAGCAGCTTCCCGTCATCCCGGGACCTTACCAACTCTTCCGGAATTTTCCACATCTCCATAAACCGGTGGTTGGCATATTTAACTTTGCCCGTTTCATCCACCACCAAAATTCCATCGGCAGTCGATTCAATCGTGGCTGACAGTAGTTCTTCCTTCTCCACCAGCTCACGCTCAGTCTGCTTTCTTTTTGAAAGATCACGTATGAAGGAGAGCATGGCCGGTTCTCCGCCATAGGAGATGAGAGAGGAACTCACTTCGATATCGATATCATGACCTTCACGGTGACAACACCGGGTCTCATAAAGGTCCGGCCCATCCAGTTTCTCTGATCGGCTTTTGTAGATATTGATAATCCGATCTCTCTCTGAGGGCGCAATAAATTCTATGAAATCCTGACCCTCAAGCTCTTCGACGGCGAATCCGAGAAAACCGGCCAGTTGAGAATTTACGAAGCAGATCCGCCTGTCCTGTGTTATCGCTATGCCGTCGCTGGCCTGCTCAACCAGACTGCGGTACTTGGCCTCGCTCTCTTCAAGCTGCTGAAAGATCAGGACGCTCTCGGTTACTTCCCTGATGGCGCCTGTCATGCCGATTAGATTCCCATTGACATCACGTTCAGTCTGGGTTGAAAGCTGAATGTACTTCATTCTACCATCAGGCATAACATACCGGCGTCTGGTAGACCACTTTGACTTACCTTCATAAGCCTCTTTAAGAGATTGATCGTATGCCTGCAGGTCATCGGGATGAATTAGTCGGCGTACTGTCTCGTTGGTGAGTTCTTCAGAAGGATCAATCTCCATAATTCGATAGAGTTCGTCCGACCAAACCCGGCGGTTGGTTACCAGATCCCAACTCCAGCTGCCGATTTGCGACAACTCCTGCGCTTGCCTGAGCCGGCGTTCGCTCTGCCGCAGCGCTTCTTCGGCTTTCTCACGTTCCGCCGCCAGTCTGATTTTGTGAATTGTGACAGCGGCCAGATCAGCAAAGAACTCCATATATTCAAAAGTCTTTATGGTGGGCCGCTTTTCATCAACCGGGTCATCCATACAGAAAGCACCCACTATCTCACCGAACGGCCCATACATGGGAACATAAGCGGCATCATCGGCCTGCCAGTTTTCCGGGCCCTCTCCATGTACTCTTGATTTTCTCACTATCGGGGGCACTTCATTCTCCAGACGAAGTTCTGCAGGGATGAAATAAGATCGGCTGACAACAAACTGCTGCAAACTGGGACCATACATAGCCGCTCGTTGTTGCGGCGTGAGCATGGATTTCTGAATGATTCTTATCTCCTTATCCTGAAGACCTACAAAGGAGGACTCTACCACCTGCCAATCATCAAAAAGATGCGCGGCCACCGATCCCCACCCGGACTCATACACGGCCCTGGCCACAATATCCAGCACTTCCTTCTCTGATTCGGCCATCTGTATTGCGGTAGTGGCTTTCAAAAGGTCGGACAGATTCCGCTCGGCTGTTTCGGCCCGGTTCAGGGCGCGGTTCTGTCGCTGCTCAGCTTCTCGTCGTGCCGTGATGTCTAGGAAAGTGCAAAAGATTGCCGGCGCACCTTTCCAACTCCCCGCGGCAACACTGGTTTCAACATGCACCACTTTCCCACCTTTGGTCCGTAGCGGAAGGGGGCAAAAGTCAATCTTACCCG
>JARGFS010000063.1 GCA_029211095.1 bacterium
CGACAAATTGAGGTGGGGTGTTGTCCTGTACGGTTATGACCTGAAGGCAGGTATCGGCGTTACCGCAATCATCGGCGGCTACCCACATCCGGGAAATAGTGTAATTACCTGCGGCCGGGAGGATAGTCTCTGTGTATACGACAGTCGGCGCCGGGTCACAGGCATCGGTGGCTGTCATGTTTGGCGGCGAAGGGACGGCATCGCACTCAACCGTAATGTCAGCCGGGCAGGCGAGGTCAAAGGTCGGAGGACTATTGTCCTGGACTGTGATAACCTGGGTGCAGGTGTCAGCGTTGCCGCAAGTGTCAGCCGCAATCCAAGTCCGGGTCAGGACATAGTCGCCGGTGCAGGCACCTGGCACAGATGATTCATTATAAGTAACAGTGGCGGCAAGGTCGCAATTATCAGTAGCTGTCATCGTGGGAGCCGTTGGTACGGCATCACAGGCGACTGTAACATCGGCCGGACAGGTCTGATCAAAAACCGGGGCCGAGTTGTCTTCGACCGTAATAACCTGAACACAGGTGTCGGCATTACCACACTCGTCACTGGCAACCCACTGACGGGTCAGCGAATACGAATTGGCGCAGGAGCCGGCAGTTGTCGTCTCTGTATAGGATACCGTACCCACGCCACAATTGTCGGTGGCTGTAAGAGTGGGAGCGGTCGGGATGGCATCGCAGGCGACAGTAATATCGGCGGGGCAGGCCTGATCAAAGACAGGGGCGGTAGTATCCTGTAGAGTAATGATCTGCTGGCAATTGGCCAGGGTGTCGGTACCGTCTTCAACCACGGACCAGGTGCGCGTTATAACAGATTCATTGGTACAGGCACCGGCAGCTGTTTGATCGGTATAGCTGAGAGTAAGAGTGCCGCACTCGCCGGTCGTTGAGTAAGTAGCCGTGCCGGTAACCGAAGTATCAATTGACTGATCACACTCAAGGGTTATGTCCGAAGGGCAGCTGAGGGTGACCACACAGGGGATAGAGCAGTCACCAATGGGAACGATGGCGGTATCTGCAGCGCAACAAACCAGGGTTGCACATTCAGTGACCGAGTCACATGCGGAGACAATTATAGTAATGTCGGAGTAAGTACCGCTGCCGTCAACCGCGTAGGTGATGGAACTGGTTCCCTGACCGCTGATTATGGAGCCGCCTGTGACGGTCCAGTCATAGCTGTCAGCTCCGGAAGTAGCGGAACAAGTATATATAGAATCGGCACAGAGAGAATCGGCCACGGCACAGCTGAGAGAAACAGTGGGAGGAATACACTGGGTGATACCTTGAATGGAACGATCCTGGGCACCGCCGCCTCCGTCAAACAAGACAGACATATGGTATGGGGCGCCTGAAACCGAAGAGGCACCGTTCCCTGTTCCCCAGGTAGAAGCCGTGCCTTCGGCAAGGTGACCAGCCCAGAAGAACCCGGCGCTGCCATAGTCATCGACAGTAAAATAAACTCTAATTGTGATGGTTCTGTCGCTGGTCGAGCCACCAAATGTGTACAATCCCGTGGAGTCCAGGGTGACGTTGTAGGCGCTGAGGTTTCGGGGGCCGCTGACGATAAATGAGCCACCGGTGATAGCAGCCATGTCGCCCGGGATAGAGAGATAATTGGCACTATCCGATGGGTCCGGGAAGGCGAGAGTTTCGGTCGGCGTTGTACAACCGGTCGGTGGTGAAGTTGCAATTGTCCCGCAGGCTCCTCCGGAAGCTGCAATGGCGGCAAATTCTGTTAAATCGTAATCGGTCAGATAATCAATGGCATGAATCCCGCCCTTGGAAGCATCATAGGTAATGTCGATGAAATGCTGGTCCGCGCTATCAAGGTCCTTCACAAAGAAGCGATAGGATACGGAAGATCCTTCCACATAACAGGAATTGGAAGTGTTAATATTGCCGTTGGACCATTCTGCAGTTGAAGAGGAGGTACCATTCTGCATCTGGTTCAGATAGGTCTTTGGGCTGACAATTGAAGTGGAAGCTATCAGTCCGGAAGATTCCCCCGTAGCCGATAGAGTCAAACTGTCTCCAAAGCTCCCGTCAAGAGGAACAACCCACTTGGTGAGAAAACCGCCGAGGGGGTCAGAATAGACTGACCAGCTATCAACCACAAACCCGTACTGATCGGTGAGATCGACAGAGACATCTTCGCCCGTCCAGTATTGTTCTCCGGTAATGTTGACAGTTTCACCGAAATAGTAAACGGTTGAATCTGTACTGATCAAAGCCGCTGAAGCCGAAAAGGAGAGAACAAAAAAAGCCGCGACAAAAACGATGAGTCTATTAAAGGAGTGTTTTCTGGATTTTACCCTACCAACCGAGCAATTACCTAATATCATTGAAATCTTCCTCCCGCAATTACATCCCGGTGTCCGGCCGAAATGAAACTACGCCCAATAGGGGTTATGTTTTATCAACGTCCAAGTATGCACCCGCAAAATCAAAAGATGAGAACTTCGTTCTTCGACTATTAATCACAATTAATATCTACTGCTACTCTGTATATATTGAAATTATGTTTTATTAAGTTGTTGTCAAGACTTAAATTGGGTGTAAACTACAGAGTTTGATAATAATAATCTAAGGGGAATTAAGTCCTAATTGATTGAGCTGGTTTTTTGGGGTCGGTTAAAACGGCCAAAAATTGTTCCGAAAGATCAAATTTACGCCTACTTTCTTTGAACTGAAACACAGCAATAGGTAGTTTTATGGAAATAATCAGTGGAAATGGGATCGCTTAATTGACTTCTGTCAATAGACTTAGGACTGGTCGTTAGTAAATTAGGTGAGAATTGAATTTCGGAGATAGTGATGTTGAGCAAAGCGGTACAAAAAGTGTCACGGGTGGACCTGAACGCCAGAACGGGCGCGCAGCGGACCCAGAAGTTGCGATTAGTTGCTCAAATATTCTCGTCTATCATTAATATATGGATAGGCATTCAGTTCTATCTTTTTGTCAGTTATATCGAGAAAGGGGGCCAGGGGTGGGAAGTTTCACGACCTCCCGGTGTGGAAGGGTGGCTTCCGATTGGGGCTCTCGTCTCGCTCCTGCACTACCTGTATTCCGGTCTGATAAACAGTATCCATCCCGCCGGGATGATCATCTTTGTAGTGATTTTGTTGTCCGCTTTGCTGTTCAAGAAGGGCTTTTGCTCCTGGGTCTGTCCGGTTGGGTTCCTGTCCGAAATTTTTGGAGATATTTCAGACCGCCTGTTTGGCCGGAGAGTTAAGCCACCCGCCTGGCTGGACTATTTTCTACGGTCGTTGAAGTATCTGATACTGGCTTTCTTCGTTTGGGCCATTGTCTACCAGATGAATGCAGCTTCGATAGAGGCATTCATCTACACCGACTATAATAAAGTGACCGATATTCTAATGCTTCGCTTCTTCACTGACATTACTCTGTTCTCACTAACGGTTATCTCGTTACTCTTTGTCCTCTCTTTGATTGTCCGAGGTTTCTGGTGTCGATACTTCTGTCCATACGGAGCGCTCTTGGGCTTGATTTCATTTTTATCTCCTACTCGTATAGTGCGCAATGAAAAAAGCTGCATCGACTGTTCTTCCTGCGCCACCGTCTGTCCATCGTTTATCAAAGTAGATAAGGTGAAACAGGTTGTCTCCGACGAGTGCACCGGATGCATGGCCTGTGTTGATGTTTGCCCGGTGAGCAAGACTCTGGAACTGGCACTGGTCACCAAGAAAAGGAAAGTATCTTCGTTCAAGTGGGCTGCTGTTCTGGTTCTGTTTTTTTGGGGGAGCCTTTTGGCTGCCAAGCTCTGGGGGCCATGGGAAAACTCCATTTCTAATGATGAATATATCCGGCAGATTCCCACCGTGAATCAGGGAACATACATTCATCCCTGAAATGGCTGAAAGAAGAGTACGAAGATCACTTGACATTGCGTTGCTAAGTTGCGAGACTATTCCGATGAAAAGCAAGTCAGATATTTCGGTTTTTGAAAAATACGCGCATGAATATGATTTGATGACCAATGCGCGTCAGCGCGAAAAAAATCATGATCAAGAAGTGGCCGCGATCGTAAAGCGGTACAAACCTACTTCGGTCCTGGATGCCGGTTGTGCTACCGGCCTCACTTCCTCTTTGTTTGCCAGGCGCGGGATAGAGACGGTCGGGCTGGATCGATCTCAGAGGATGCTTACAGAAGCAAGAAAGAAATACAAATTTACTGGATATCCGCTGAAGTTCCAGTTTGGACACTTTGAACGACTTTCCAAGTCCTTGAACGGCAAGTTTGATCTGGTTGTAAGTCTGGCCAATAGTATCAGCGGTGTACACACATTGAAAGAGCTGTTTGGAGCTTTCTCAAATTTCCATCGTGTCCTCAAGCCGGGGGGCTCACTCGTCATACAGGTTCTCAATTATAAAGGATGGAAGGAAAACGAATTGATGCCCATCCGGGCCACTGACAACGATGGTCTGGTCTATATCCGTTTCTCCGAGCGTACCGGGAGGCAATTCCATATCTATGCTATCAGGCTGGACAACCGGGAAGAGGAACCTAAATTTGAAGTTTTCCGGCATGACTTCGATAATTTCTCGGCAACCGAAATCGTACGTCTTCTTAAGGAGGTCGGTTTCAGAAAAATCGAGAAATTTGGGAATCTGAAATTCACCGAGAAATTCGGCCAGGCATCGCGAGATGTGGTATTAACGGCGACAAAGAAAGCTGAGAGTTTTTGACCACCTCAGACGCTTCCGGCCTGTAGGCAAAATTGGTTGACACTGCTTACTGATCCTCTATTTTCGCAATCATGAGTAATACCTTGAAAAGAGATTTTCTGTCCGGTCTGTTTTTCCTGCTGTTGGCGGTTTCGTCGGTGAACGGCCAGGATCAGATGAAAGGATTGGAGCGAGTTGAGCAGTTTCGCTCTCCGGGTGAAATCCGGTACTGGTCCATTGAAGTAAAAGACTCGGTTGTCGGGGGACTCAGATCAGAAATAGGGTCCCCGATTAAAATAGATGGACAGAACGCTTTCGTCTTTGGCCAGAAACTGGATCTCGATTTTTCAAAGGTGGGGCAGAATCGCAGACAAAAGATAGAGGGAGACTTCTTTGTCAACAGTCAGGGAAGGTATCTTGGTGATTCCAAGAGTATCGGGATCGACAGCCTGAGCGAACAACTTGAATTACGACGGCAGGGGGATTCGATAACCGGATACTTCACCCGGGGAGGAAGCCAGGTCAGGCAGAATTCACTTGTCGAGTCCGACAGATTTGCCTTCGATCTTAATTTCTACGACGAACTGGAATTGATCCTCGCCATGTCGGACTTGAAGGTTGGTGAGCATCTTGAAGCCAAACTGATGGAGCCGCAAACAATGCTTAAGGCTCAACTAACCGGTTTTGTCGAAGATTTTGTGTACATCAATATTTATGGTAAAGAGTACGACTCTGTTTTCCTGATTAATATCTTCACGCCCCAAAATATGTTTGCGCTGTTTACGCGGGACAGGCGGTTGGTTAAGGTTGATATACCGGATCAGAAGACAAAAGTCTACCAGGACCTGGTCAAAAAGCAGCAACAGGTATACCAGCCACCATCTTTTGGATTGATTCACTTTATAAGACTTATCCCGAATTATGCGGCGTTCCTGATCGTATCAATTCTGAGTTGCCTGCTTTTCATTGGTCGCGGATACCGGTGGAAGGTTTCGTATCTCAGTTACCTTTCCGGGGTTTCCCTGTTCTGGTTGGCAGTGGTCACCCAGTTTCCATTGCAGGAGTGGATATTTAAAGAGATGTTTATACCCTCGGTTAGGAGCGGTGGGTCAATTTTCATGGCCGGTCTGCTTCCGGCTTTACCGGTCGGGCTAATTCAGACCGCCATCGTATCAGGTGCATTACTGATGATTCAAAAGTCTGACCTGGGCAAGAGATACCAACTACCAATTTTGGGAGCCGTCTTTGGAGCAGGATTCGCCATGATGGAAGCAGCCTATCTTGACAGCCTGGTCTTTCGGACCGGGTTTGATTTAGGTCTGTTGGAGCGGATCTCCATTATTCTCTTTCATGCGGCAATGGGGAGTTTGATCGGATATTTTCTCGCATTTAACCGTCGTCAGCTCTGGCTGATCCTGTTGGTGGCCGTGTTGTTGAATTCATTCTATAGATATCTGCCTATTTTTGTTCAAAGCCAGTCGATGAGCATATCCGCTTCGGCTATTATTATGTTCTGTCTTGGGTTTGGAGTTCAGGTGGCAGGAACTATTGTTCAGAAGCAGAAACTGTTTCGCTCCGGATCTGAGCCGGAGTAGTCGGCCCAGAGACAACTTGCCCCGCGGGCGCGGAGCAAGTTTGACAATATATCATTGCGTAGCTTGGGAAATTAGCAGCTGCAGTCGCCGCAATTGTTCTGATCAAATTTGACGGTAAATCCGGCGCGGCCAAATCCGGGATTAATGAAATCGATATTGATTGCTCCCAGAGTCGCCAGCATTTCTTTCAAATCCGGCGTCACGAAAGCCGCAATACCATTGGATTCCAGTTTTTCCATTTCATCATTTGACTCATCCAGAGCCATGCCCAGAGAGGGCCCGCCTCAGCCATACCCCTGGAAGAATATAATGAGCTGTTTGCCGGTGGCGTCCTTTCCGGAAAGGACTTTATCCAGCTGTTCTTTGGCGGTATCGGTTATAGAAAGCATTATTCAGTCTCCTTTATCAACAAAGCAGTATATAATATATTGGATCGGGAAATGTTAGATTTGATTCACAATTTTCAGTTTTTGAGGGAAGGCAGAGAAAAGCTTGAGAATTCGGATCGTGATTAAAGCTAATTGAATGAATTTATTCTTGCTCCGTCCTTGAAAATCTGCAATTATTTGCGATAACTAAAGTATTGGGACCAAGTCCAACTGGATTGATAGATTAACCGATTATTGAAAGCTGATTGTGAACTTATATATTTACGAAGACGATAACTTTGGAAACTTCTCTCCACTGAGCACCACCAGACCCGTCTTTCTTTTGCGGTCCGGCATGTATGGCAATCACAAACGAATCGCCCGCCGCTTTGAGGCTGAGATTGTAGGACTGGCCTGCCGTGAGCAGCTGGCGACAGCTGTGGCCAGAAAGATCACCGATCTGCCCGTCAATATTGTTAAGCGAGACACGGATCGTGTGCTATTTGTCAATGGTCGCCTGAGGGAACCGGGGGATATTGCCAGTCTGGTGGAAAAGAGTAAACAGTCCTGCCTCTTTCGATCAGCTGACTCATCCCAGGTAGTTGCCGTACTGCTCAGGAGTGAATTGATCGCGGCCCTGCCCGCCGTTACCACACCGGCTGAATATGCTGATTTTGTTCGGAATGCCGGGGAGGAGATAACAGAGTTTGAGACTTCTGCGACACTGTTTGAGTATTGCTGGGATTTTGTTGATGAGATCGGTAATTCGGTGGTACAGGATTTTGAGGAGAACAAGCCTTACTTCAGACCGGCCAAAAACCTGAAGGTGCATGACGGGTCTCACTTTATAAACGGCGATTATATCTATCTTGCTGATGGGGTCGAAATCATGCCGGGGGCGGTTGTTGATGCCAGCGAAGGTCCGGTTTTCATTGGCCCGGGTAGTAAAATAGAACCGCATGCGGCTATTTTTGGCCCCTGTTTTATTGGCTCCAATTGTCGTGTTTTGGCTGGAAAAATCTCCGGTTCCTCAATTGGGAGCTTTTGTCGGGTGGGGGGAGAAATTGAAGCGTCTATTTTTCAATCGAACGTCAACAAGTATCACGATGGATTCATCGGGCACAGCTATGTCGGCAGCTGGGTTAATTTTGGCGCCATGACTACCAACTCCGATCTCAAAAACAATTACTCCGATATCAGATTAGTCCTCAACGGTCAGGCTGTCGACTCCGGTTCCATTAAAGTCGGCTCCTTTATTGGGGACCATACCAAGTTCGGAATTGGCACCCTGTTGAACACCGGGATAAATATTGGTGCGTCCTGCAATCTCTTTGGCGGTCGCATGATCGCGGACAAAGAGATCAAACCGTTCAGTTGGGGGGATGGCGAGACTTACACCGAATATGATTTTGATAAAGCTATCGATACGGCCAGAGTGGTTTGCTCTCGGAGAGGTGAAAAACTTGATGGCTCCGAAATCGATATACTAAGGGCCCTGCAACAGGACAGGATAAGCAAAGAAGGAGCTTTAGATTTCGGTTGATTTCGGATTAATCCCGTAAACCGAGTCAGATATCATGCCAGAACTGAGAAAAGACCCAATTGTTGGCCGATGGGTAGTCATATCCACTGAGCGCGGTAAGCGACCGACTTCGTTCTCTTCCGTATCGAAAAGAATCGCCCCCAAGATGTGCCCCTTTTGTCCGGGACAGGAAGCCAACACGCCGCCTGAGATTCTCTCCTATCGCAAATCCGGAACGGAACCGAACAAACCGGGCTGGTCTCTCCGCGTCATTCCGAACAAGTATCCGGCTCTTCGGGTTGAGGGTGCCCTTGATCGGGCTCCTAAAGGGTTGTATGACAAAATGAACGGCGTTGGCGCGCACGAGGTCATTATTGAGACCTCCGACCACGCGACCGACCTGGTCGATATGTCTGACAATGAAGTGCGAGATATTTTCTGGGCCTACCGCGAACGGATGCTGGACCTCCAGCGAGACCAGAGGATAAAGTACATTCTCGCTTTCAAAAATCATGGTGAAGCGGCCGGGGCCTCCTTGGAGCATGCCCACAGCCAGCTAATCGCCACGCCGATTATTCCGCGGCGTGTGGCCGAAGAGATTGATGGGGCTCGTCGGTACTATGAATTCAAAGAGCGCTGTATCTTCTGTGATATTGTGCGGCAGGAGATTACCGAGAACGAACGACTCGTTCTGGATTTTGACTCTTTTATTGCGGTTCAGCCGTTCGCGCCTCGCTTTCCGTTTGAGACCTGGATCTTGCCGAAAGCACACCAATCCAGTTTCCTGGAGATGAGTGACGGAGATCACCTCACCCTGGCCCGTTGTTTCAAGGATATACTCAGTCGCCTGAAGATCGCCTTGAACGATCCCGCCTTCAATTTCATGCTGCACACGCGACCGATCCGGCGGGACAGTCATGAATACTATCACTGGCATTTTGAGATTATTCCCAAGTTGACCAGTGTGGCCGGTTTTGAGTGGGGTTCGGGAATGTATATCAACCCCACTGCTCCCGAAGAGTCAGCATCCTTTTTGAAAAGTATTGACCCGAGTAAGTTGCAGGAAGTATTCCCCCCGGAGAGGATTGAGGAGAGAGGCTAACAATGAGAATCCTAATAGCAGGTTCCGAGTCCGCTCCCTATCTGAAATCCGGAGGACTTGGAGACGTTCTGGGGGCGCTGCCCTCAGCCCTGGCCCGGGCTGGTCATGACGTGAAGCTGTTTCTACCGCTTTACCGGGACATGAAAAATCTCTCTCCCAAAATGACAACTCTTGACGAGCCGATCTTCTGCATGCTCAATGGTCGCAATTTTACAGTTCGACTTCATACGGTGACCGAGAAGAAATCCGGTCTGGAAACCATTTTTGTTGAGCAGCAGGAACTATTTGGTCGGCCCGGTCTTTACCTTGACTCTGAGGGAGAAGAGTTTTCGGACAATGATGAACGCTACCTCCTCTTCTGCAAAATTGTTCTGGAGGCGGCCAAACAGTTCAATTGGTCACCGGACATAGTGCATGCCCATGACTGGCAGACAGCTTTACTTCCGGTCTTCCTGAAAACGATCTACGCTGACGACAGTTTCTTTGAAACAACGCGCTCGGTTCTGACCATCCACAATCTGGCTTACCAGGGCTTGTTTAAGGCTGAGATTTTTCCTAAACTGGGACTGGACGAGAGCCTGTTCCTTCCGGCAGCGCCGTTTGAATTCTATGGAAAAGTGAATTTCTTGAAAGCGGGAATTATGCACGCCGACAGGATAACCACCGTATCGCCCAATTATGCCCGTGAGATTCAGACAGACAGTGAGCTGGGCTGCGGGTTGGAGGGAGTCCTGCAGGAGAGAGCCGACGATCTATCCGGAATTCTCAATGGTGTTGACTACTCTGTCTGGTCCCCTTCGCGTGACAGCAGCATCCCGCATCGCTATCACAAGGCCAATCTGTCCGGTAAGAAAGGGAACCGGGTGGAACTGCTCAACAAGTGCGGCCTTCCCATCAGGGAGAAGACACCGGTAGTTGGTATGGTATCACGACTGGTTGATCAAAAAGGGTTTGATCTGATTGCCGATATTGCCGAACTGTTTTTTGAACGGGACTTGCAGCTGGTTCTGCTCGGTACGGGGGATGAGAAATATCATGAGCTGTTTCGCTCCCTGGAGGGGCAGTACCCGGACAAGTGCAAAGCATTTCTAACATTTAATGATGCTCTCGCCCACTTGATAGAAGCCGGGTCCGACATCTTTTTGATGCCTTCGAGGTTTGAACCGTGCGGACTGAACCAGATGTATTCACTGAAGTACGGAACGGTGCCGGTGGTGCGACGGACCGGCGGACTGGCTGACTCCGTGATTGATTTCGATCCGGCTACCGGAACCGGAACCGGATTTGTCTTTGATGATTATGAATCTTCGGCCATGTTGACGGCTCTTGACAGAGCGATTGCTTCATTCGGCAAACGGCGGGTCTGGACTAAGATGATGAAGGCCGGTATGACGATAGATAACTCCTGGAGCAAGGTGGCCAGGAGCTATGTCGAGTTATTCTCCGGCTCGGTTCAGCAGAAGAAAACTTACTGTGTTTAAACAAATCGTTGAGAATTACTGGCCGGTAATTGTCGCTCTGTTCGTGTATTCATTACTGGTCAATCATCTGAACTTCACGCAGGACGATGCCTACATCTCTTATCGATATGTGGCCAACTACCTCAACGGGGATGGACTGGTCTACAACATAGGGGAAAGGATTGAGGGCTTCACCAATTTTGGTTGGGTTATAATGATGACATTCTGGGGCGCGCTGGGGATCGGCTATATCTTCATGTCCAAGCTGATTGGCTTCCTCTGTGGGGCGGGCGTGATTCTCGTCACCTACTTGATCGCGCGCCGGGTTTTTGACGGACACGTTCTGTATTCCGGTTTCTGTGCAATACTGGTGGGGATTAATCAGTCCAACGCCTACTGGGCTACCGCCGGACTTGAGACAGCGGCCTTTGCACTGGCGGTGGTTCTCTCCGTCTACCTTTTTCTCAAGAGAAGCTGGTGGCTCATTTATGTTCTGACACTGGCTGTCTGGCTCCGACCAGAGGGGGCGCTTGTGACCGGGCTCCTTATTCTGATCGAAGCCGCCCAGGAAAAACGGCTTCCCAGATTTACTCTCGTCGCCGCCTCAGTTGCCTTTATTTTGTCTCTGCCGTATGTGGTTTTCAAGATTAGTTACTACGGTTCTATTCTCCCCAATCCGTTTTTTGCCAAGACCGGATTGAATGCGCAGATATTGTCAAGCGGCCTGGAATATGTTGGTCGGTTCTTCAAGCATTATGGTTTCTATGGTGCGGGATTTCTGCTTGCTTTGATCGGATTCAAAAAGAGTAATCGATCCGGGCAGGCAATATTCGGATTCACGATTCTCTACCTGGCTTATATTATTCTCGTAGGTGGCGACGTACTGAAAGTGCACCGCTTTTTCCTCCCACTATTTGGACTCTGCGCAATTGTGGCCATGGTTGGTTTGCGCGTAGTTATCGGAACTTTCAAAGCAAAAACCGAGCTAATGTTTCTTATCATTGCCGGAGTCAGTCTGATTGGACTGACTTACTTCGTACCGAAAGATAATGTCGCCTACTTCCACCGTTACGAAACGGGCTTTACCAAGAGAATGAAGTGGATGGCCAACAATCTCAAGCAGACGGACTCTACCGACTTTTCTATCGCTTTACCCACCATCGGTATGATTGGGTATGAGTTGGTCGGGCACCATGTCATTGACATGGTTGGCTTGACGGATTCGACCATCGCGCGACACTCCGAAGAGCCGGTTGAAGGGATGGCCACCACCTGGAAAGAGACCAAGCACAACTCCAGATACATTCTGAGTTTTGCGCCCGACTACATTTTGTTTTCAACCGGGAACAAACCGTCCGCTCCGGCTGAAAGAGCGTTGCTTCTGTTCCGACAATTCCACCAGAGTTACCGAACGAGAGGCTGGTTTTACCGATCTGACACGACCAGTCCGCTCGGGGTGATGAGCAACATTTTCAAGAAAATGCGACCGATTCAGGGAGAATTGGTACCGACCTATCCGGTTGAATTTGTGGAGAGTTTTAAGCGTGGCCTGGACAATTACGTAAAAAGTGATTTCAAGGCGGCCCTAAAAGAATTTACTAATGCTATTAGGGTCAGTCCTGAGCCATATTATCCAGATCTTATTTATCAGACAGCCTTTTGCCTGATGCAGACTCAACAACATGAAAAGGCGACAAGCCTTTTTTCTCAAGTATTGGCCCAAGATTCGCTCGTTTATGAAGCTCATAGGACATTGTATCTGTACGCCCGGCTGGCCAACGATGGTCCTAAGATAGAATTGCACAAGCGTTGGATAAAAAAGCTCGTTCCTTGGTACTGGTCATACGTGGAAAGCGTGACAGAGACCACAGTAAAATCAACAATCAAACGTGCTCGTCAAAGGACCGGTAATTAGGTGTTGACAGTCGAAGATGCCGATATATATTAGGTGACGACTAAGGCGGGAATAGCTCAGTTGGTAGAGCACCACCTTGCCAAGGTGGCTGTCGCGAGTTCGAGTCTCGTTTCCCGCTTTTTTTTATGGCGCCATAGCCAAGTGGTAAGGCAGAGGTCTGCAAAACCTTTATTCCCCGGTTCGAATCCGGGTGGCGCCTCCAAAATTACCTCGGGACAATCCAATAAAGAATTCCATGCGTCACAAACAAAAGAAACAGGCCAAGAATAAGCCGATCCTTGTCTCGTATTTTGCCACGATAGCTCTCTTTCTGTTTGCCGCCTTTTTCCCCCATACCAGAGTTTGGGGCGTGAATTGGTGGGCGTTTTTCCCGGTCATTGTCCCCATCCTGATGGCTCTGGCTTTTACCCTTCTGGGGTCCTTTGCATATCGTCGTTTTTCTAAGAGTGAGTTCACTTCAGATTCCTCTTCCGGCCGGGAAGATAAGACGCGGTATTGGATGATTTCCGGTTCCATCTCAATGCTGATTTTGATTGGACTGTTTCTTATGCCCGCCAGAACCCATTTTCTGGGGGATGGCTACCAATTATTGAGCCGACTCACCGACAACGTGCAATCGGTCAAAGCGTGGGATTTTGGGGCCTCGATGGTTCACAACTTCCTGTATTCAATTCTACCCGAGAGTTCCCCGGACAGGGCACTCAGAACCTACCGATTGTTCAGCCAGCTTTGTGGCGGGTTGTTGTTGCTTTCAGTTCTTATTTACGCACGAAAGAGATTCGATGACTTAACTCGGCAGTTGCTTCTGTTTGGCGGATTGGCCAGCGGCGGCTATATGCTGCTCTTCTTTGGCTATGTGGAGAACTACGCGGGGCTCGCTCTGGCAGTCATGCTTTTTGCCTTATCAGGCGATCTGAATATTCGGGGGAGGCTGGGCTTGATTGGTCCCATTGCCGCCACCTTACTGGCGCTGTTTTTTCACCTCTTTGGTATCTTTCTGCTGCCGGCTATGCTGTACCTATTGCTGCGCTCGACCGGGACTGCGAGGAGAGTACAATCTCTGTCCAAACGCTCGATCAGGATGACTCTGGTTCTCCTTCTTGTCCTGGGTCTTGTCGCTCACTACTTCTTACGGAGTTCCAGTCTGTTCCTGACGTTTGCGTTCCTGCCGCTCGTTCCGGATCGGTTTGCGGTCGATAGTGACTACATCTTTTCGATAAAGCATCTCCTTGATCTATTGAACCTGTTGCTGATTTTGATGCCCGGTCTGATTCTGGCACTGGTGGGTGTGGGACGCCGAGGATTCGTGCGGGCAAATGCAGACAACAGCCATACCTTCTGGGCGATCCTGTTGGTGTCCCTGTTATTGCCTCCTCTGTTTTTGAATGCCGGGATCGGCATGCCGCGCAATTGGGACCTCTTCTCGTTGGTCGGTATACCTCTCGTACTCGGGCTGCTAACATCTTTGTTGGATGCAGTCTCTTCCCGGGGTCAGAAGATTGCTGCCGTAGCGTTGGTGATATTGCTGGGAGTCGCTATGCTCGTTCCGAGGGTAGTGGTTCAATTTCAACCGGAAATGGGGATTGCCCACTTTGAGAATTACCTGGACCTGGATAGGACCCGGAACCGAAACGCCAGGAGTCTCCTCATGGATTACTATCTGAAGGCGGGGGATACGACAGCGGCTGAAAATGTGCACATTGCTACGGTCAAAGAATTTCCTGAGATAAACCTCAATGAACGAGCCGAGCAACTAATGCTCAATGGGCGCTATCGTGAGGCCGCGGCTGGCTATGAGAGAGTGATCAAACTGAATCCGCTGCAGGCCGAAGCATATGCCAACCTGGGGAACTGTATGTTGCTCACGGGGAAAAATGACAGTGCCCTGCAGTTGCTTCGCCTTGCCGATGGAATCAATCCGTATAACCTCAATACGGTCACCAGCCTGGGCACCGCACTCTTGCGCAGTGGGAAAATTGAGGAGGCGAAGAAATCATTTGATCAGGCCTATCGGATTGACAGTCTGTCGCGGAACGTACTGGTAGGTCTGGCCTCAACCCATCTTCAACTTGGTGCTCCGGAGCGCTCCATTGAATATGTACGGAGGCTGTCGGAATTTGATGACATGCCATACAGTTATTTTCAACAAGCGGGGGAGAGTTACCTGGCCGCCAGGGCATACGCAGAGGCATACGAAGCATTGGAGATGGCGCGTTCACACGGCCTTGATTCAACCATATACAATGCGATTCTGCGGTCCAATCCTGCCCTTGGAAAACAGGACTAACCCGATCTCTATTGCGGGGCCACTGATTTTTCTCATGCAAATAGCTTCTGGGTGACTCCATTATTCTTGACAGGCATTGCGCCTTCTGTTATAATAGGTATGTAGGTCTATAAACGGACGTTCTGCATCAATACATCTCATTTTTATGACATCATGACAGACTGCCGGATTTTAGATGCCATGAGCGCCATGTCGTCAATTCAAGCAGGAGGAGTTATGATAAAGAAGATAGTTTTCGTGACCATGGGACTGTCTCTGTTGCTTGTGAGCAGTATGTTTGCTGACTGGCTACCAGGGGATGGGCACAAGATGCATTTCCCACAGTTACCGGATGAGACCGGTTGGGCAGTCAATGCCACCCAGCCAATGATCCTCGCCGATGACTGGCAATGTTCAGAAACCGGCTGGATCAAAGACTTCCACTTTTGGGGAGCCTGGAAAAACGGCCTTGAGGGGCAAATCCAGTCCTTTGTGCTGAGTATTCATGATGACATTCCGGCTGACCAGAGTCCGACCGGCTGGAGTATGCCGGGGAATACTCTGCGCGAGATCGAGATTTTTGACTGGGCTGTCGTTCCCATTGATCCGCCTACCCTGGAAGGGTGGTACGATCCGGCTTCCGGTGAGATCATACCGGATGATCACCAGGCGTACTGGCAATACAACGTCTTTCTGCCGGAAGCTGACTGGTTCTGGCAGGAGCAGGGGACTATTTATTGGTTCAATATATCGGCTATTGTAGCCGATCCGAGCGGAACCACCTGGGGTTGGAAATCCAGCGTTGACCACTTTAATGATGATGCTGTCTGGGCTACATGGGGAAACCTCAATTGGATTGAAATGTACGAGCCCTGGACCGATCCCAGGGTCAATGACTTCTTCATCACGGTCGACCCGGTAGGGACTTTCCTCGGCGGCGGTGGCAGTGACGCGTATGGGCAGGGCTGGTACTACTATCCTAACTCGGAATGGTGGAATATCTGGTTTTACGACCATCCTTTCACCTATGATAACAGGAAAGTCGCCCATATTGAGTATGATATCTTCCCGTTGACTCCGGAACCTTCCTTTGTGGAGATAGCGGTGAACTGGTCGACCGATTTCTGGTCGCTGGATCATCCGCCCGGCGATAGTTTTCCGCCCCTTCCGGGCGAAGATGAAGCGCTCTATATCGGAAGAGAAATTCTATATGCTGGTGAAGTCGTTCCCGGACACTACACTTTTGACTGGACCTGGCCGGATTATAATCCGGAGTGGGTCTCTATCGACGTTCGTGGCTTCAATTTTGAAATTCCGGGCGGTTTTATCAGGCATGATTGCAATGCCTCGCTCGATCTGTCATTTGTTGTAACCGGAGGGGCCCCTGATACCTGCGACAACCAATATCCGGGGGATGTAAACAATGATGGGACTATCGGCATAAATGATATTACCTATCTGGTAAACTGGCTCTATATGGGTGGAGCAGCACCGCCGGTAATGGCCAATGCTGACCCGAACGGGGACTGTTGCATAGATATCGATGATATTGTTTATTTGATTGACTTCGTTTACAAAGGAGGGCCGCCGCCCGTAGCCTGTACCTGCGTGAATCCGCCGGTCTGTATGACCCCTTCACCGGATCACACCTTCGGTAAGGTGCGGAGCTTTATGGATGGTTTTATCCCGGCTATGGGAGATCCAAGTGGGCATCCTGTGGAAGAACTCTGGCCCAATTACCATGAACAGATGTTGGTCGATTTCTGGAATGACGATGGGGATGGGGTATTAACCCGCAACGATGTGCTTCGGTTCTGGAGCATAACTTACAACGCGCCTTCATACGCCTTTGTGGAGGAAGTGAC
>JARGFS010000064.1 GCA_029211095.1 bacterium
ATGCCAAGTAAGAATGTTGTGGAGTTTAAATTCATTAATCGGCGATCGGATTATTGCCAAGGATGGTGTTGCGGGTACGGCTCTGGACTTCACGATCAACTGCGTGAGTTGGTATATCAGCGAGCTTGTTACGTCAGTTGGCTCCTGGTGGCGATCACGCGAAGTACGAATACCAAGTGTGTCCATACAATGTCCGGTTGGTGCAACAGATATGCTTCCGGTTGGCCTGACTAAGAAGCAAGTAAAGGAGAGCCTGTCGACAGAAGACGGTGGGCGTCTCCAACGGGGGATGAAGAGTGACCTTCACTCTGCTGGAGTCCCTGCTCCCAAACCCGCTGCTCCTCAACTGGTGAGTTGGGAATCTATGATCAGTTACCGGGTACATACATTAGACGGACCTGCCGGCTTCCTGAGAGATATTATTGTCAATGACGAAAACTGGCATATTCGATACCTGGTCGTGGAACTTGCGTTAGAAGGTGTTAATCATCAGACTCTCGTATCCAATGATTGGGTCTCGGGAGTTCATGAAAACCAGTCGTCAGTATCACTCAATTTGAGCATCCGTGAGCTGATAGGGTCGCCAAAGTATGATCCCAAAGTGCCGGTTAACCGTGATATAGAAGGAAGGCTGTACAACTACTATGGAGAGCCCTTCAAGAAAAGAACATGATTTGATGTTTACACATTCTATCAGCATCAGCCACTCTTTCGTAAATAGAACAGGTGGACATAGCTTTGCTCCATAGTATCCAGCACATCAGAGATTTCATTGCAGTAGATGGTGCTAAAGAGATTGGAGCAATTTGGGGCTTTGTCATTGACAAGCATTCCTGGAATGTCCGTCACGTTATTATCCAAACTGGAAAAGGACTTCAGGACCAGAATGTTCTCATTTCACGACAGACATTTGGGAAGCCGCTCTTATCGGATAAAGTATTTCCTGTATCTCTTACCGGAGGCAACAGCGGAACACCGGCATCAGACAATGCTGCTGATTTGAGCTCGTGCCCTTATGTTACTAAACTCGATATTTGTTTAGGTCCTCCCAGTGGCTGGGCTTTGGCGAGACCAATGCCATTACCCGCCTTTCCAATGCCCATGGTCAGTAGTTTTTACGTAATGGAACACACATCCTCTATCCAGGGAGATTCAAAGTGTGATGCTCATCCGCAAAGCTGCAGAGACTTGATTGGATCTTTAGTCCAAGCCACTGACGGCAGAGCAGGAGTAGTTGATGACCTGCTCTTGGATGATAATTGCTGGTTAATACGATATGTGATCCTTGATACAGGGAAATGGTTTCCGGGTCGTAAAGTGATTCTGTCAACTCTCTGGCTAAAATATGCGAATGAAGATGATCCTACACTTTTTATGGATCTTCCTTTAGAAGCCATTAAGAACGGACCTGAATTCGATCCGGCTATAACAATTAGCCGTGAATTGGAGGGTGACATATTCGATCACTACGGCCGCAAACCATACTGGGCGTAGGTGGGAATAAAAAAGGATATTCAATAATGAGAATAGGAGATTATGAGTTTGAGAGACCCCTGGATGCGATTGATGACTTGAAAGATGCTCCGGGGCTTTGCGCCATAGGGAACATTACAGATTCAGGTGCCTGCTTTCTGGTGGGAGTCAAATATTCCGCGAACGTGAAAGTTACAATAGAATCGCTTGTCGCTGATCCTTCGTGGCAGGAACGTGTCAAGTGTGGTCAATTGAGATATGGCATTCGTTATACTGGTGATCATCTGGAAGAGGATTTGAAACAGGCAATGATTGCATTAGAAAACCAAGACCTTGTCACCTGCATCTTGCAGGCCGGTGGGGTTAACCATATAGATAGGAGTCTAATAACGTGAATGATTTGATTGATGACGATATGGCCGCTAACGGACCTAAGGCCAAAACTCAAGGCAGTGCCTCGCCCTCGACACAGAATGTCGCTGATCACACAAAATCAGAGGTAACTATACATGTGTTGAGACAATTTGATGACTTTCCTTCTTGGGTCAATGCACACGAACTAGCCGAGTTCCTGCACGAGAGCCTCAAGCCGTACGAAGATCCCTTGCAGGAAGTAAAACGAGGGATATCTGACGCTCTGGCGCCAAGCACTGGAGAACCAGGTATCGTACTGGTAGCAGAGATCAACCAAAAAGTCGTAGGTGCCCTTATTATGTTGCGAACTGGAATGAAGGGTTACATACCGGAGAATCTTCTTCTGATGGTGGCTGTTGATCCCTCAACGCGAGGCAAGGGAATTGGAGCTCAAATCATCAACCGATCCTTTGAACTGGTTGATGGAGATGTAAAATTGCATGTTGAATACAACAATCCCGCAAAACGTCTCTATGAGCGGCTTGGAATGACAAGCAAGTATGCTGAAATGAGGTACAATAAGTGAATCGCGTTACGATAGACCTTCATAAGCTCAGACATAACATCAAGGTCATCAAAGGTTGGATGGAACAGCATGGTTCTGCTTGGACGGTTGTCACAAAGGTTCTATGTGGCCATACTGATACCCTCCGTGCCCTGCAACTACTGGGGGTTCGATCTATGGGAGATTCACGTCTTGCCAACCTGCAGGCAATTGACAAGATAATCCCTGATTTTGAATCCTGGTATCTTCGAGTGGCAGATTTGTCTTCTGTGAAGGATGTTGCAGATCTGGCGAATGTTAGCCTAAACAGCGAAACAGAAGTGATCAAGGCCCTTAATGAGGAAGCGCGGCATATCAATAAGGTGCATCGAATTGTCATAATGATTGAACTTGGAGATTTACGGGAGGGAATACTACCAGGATCATTAGTAAAGTTCTACGAAACTGTTTTTGAACTATCAAATATAGAGGTCATAGGTATCGGGGCAAATCTCGGTTGCCTGGCGGGGGCGGTTCCCAACATTGACCAATTCACGCAGCTTGCTCTATACCGTGAGCTTCTGGAATTGAAGTTTGAACGCAAACTTCAGCTGATTTCAGCAGGCTCTTCAGCAGTACTTCCACTGCTATTAGAGGGCACGCTGCCAAAAGCGATCAACCACTTCCGTGTTGGGGAGGCAATTTTCCTGGGGACCGATCTTATTAATGGTGGAACCCTGCCAGGGCTGAAGGATGATGCCATCATCCTTGAGGCTGAGATTGCAGAAATCAAAGAAAAGGGACTGGTACCACTTGCGGAAACCATCCCCCTCAGCCCGTTCGAATCTGATCAGGTAAATGGAGACTTGTCTCCGGGGCAAAGAGGTTATCGCGCTTTGGTGAGTGTTGGTCAATTGGATACAGAAATTACCGGACTAACTCCCATCAATTCCGAGTATCACATTGCCGGTGCCAGTAGTGATGTTACCGTTGTGAACATCGGTGACGATCAAGGTGGGCTGCGAGTTGGTGATACTATCAAGTTCCGGCTAAACTATGCGGCCCTGCTGCGTCTAATGAGCGGCAAATACATAGAAAAAGTGGTAACACCTTCGCTCGACAAGTTTAAGAACCTTCCTGAGTCAGAACTTCTGGAAGTAGAACCGGCAGTTGAAGTAGTCGCAGAAGGCAATCTTGAATGAAAAAGTCAATAGAGTTAAGAAGACAACTACACCGTGCTCCAGAATTGGCTGGACAGGAAAAGATAACTTCTAATACTATAATCACATTTTTGCAAGATTGTGAACCTGATTCACTAATTACTGGAATTGGTGGATATGGAATCGCAGCAGAATTCAAAGGTAAGCAGAATGGTCCGAGAATATTGATTCGTTGTGAACTGGATGCATTACCTATTACAGAATCCCTGAATATACCCTATAGGTCCGAGGTCATGGGTGTTTCACATAAATGTGGGCATGATGGTCACATGGCCATAGTCGCCGGACTGGCTGAACATCTACAATTGCAACGTCCTGACAGAGGGTCAGTAGTATTAATGTTTCAACCCTCCGAAGAAACCGGGGAGGGAGCGGAAAGAGTACTAAGTGATCCAAAGTTTGATAAAGTTCTACCCGATTTGGTTCTAGCCCTTCACAACCTTCCGGGATATCCCCTGGGGCAGTTAATAATCGGATCAGGTCCATTCGCTTCATCCTCCAGCGGATTAAAGATTCATCTGCAGGGAAAAACATCTCATGCCGCTGAGCCAAAAGCAGGCAATAGTCCCGCTCCAGCAGTAGCACAACTGATACAAGTTCTAAGTTCCATCCCTCAATTCTATACATCTCTGCACGAGTCAGCCAAAGTAACCGTAATACATGCCAGAGTTGGTGAGATTGCCTTTGGCACCTCCCCCGGAGAAGGTGATGTTATGGTTACACTACGATCACACACACAGGAGATGATGCAACTGCTCATTGACAGAGTGGCTTCAATTGCAGGAAGTACGGCAGATATGTTTGGATTGGAGATTACGATAACTCCCACTGAACCATTTCCACCAACTGTCAACGATTCCCAGATAGTCAAACTAATCAACGAGGCCGCTGGCAAATTGGAGATGAATATTCATCAGATAAGTCATCCTTTTGCCTGGTCCGAAGATTTTGGACATTTCACTTCCCGGTTCAAGGGCGCCCTGTTTGGTCTTGGAGCGGGCGAAGACCATCCCGCTTTGCATCATCCTGACTACGATTTTCCTGATGATCTAATTGATCCTGGTATATCTCTGTTCATGGAGACCATTAACAACTTGCAGGAGCTATAAGTGTTCAGTTCGTCCTACATAGAATTAAGTAAAGCTGCTTTAAGCAAAAACATACGATTCTTGAAAAAGCAACTGTATCCTGAAGTTTTGCTTTCTTCGGTAGTAAAGGGGAATGCATATGGACATGAAATTGAGAAATTTGTACCTTTAGCCGAAGAGTGTGGAATTCACCACTTTTCAGCTTTCAGTGCCGAAGAAGCCCTGAGAGTATATAATTCTCGACAAAGCAATAGCGACATCATGATTATGGGGTGTGTGGATAATGATTCCCTGGAGTGGGCAATCGAAAATAACATCTCTTTCTATATATTCAATCTTGAACGTCTTGAAAGAACTGTTAAAATTATTAAAAAACTTGGAGTTTCTGCAAGAGTCCATCTTGAATTGGAAACTGGTTTAAACCGCACCGGGCTGAGTGGCGAATTACTTGAAAAGGTAGTCGCACTAATTCTCAAAAATTCTGATAGATTGCATGTTGAAGGAGTCTGCACTCATTTGGCCGGTGCGGAAAGTATTGCAAATTACAAACGTATAGCAGATCAGCTCACTTCGTTTGGAGAGCTCTGCTCTTGGGCACAACAAGCTGGAATCGAGACCGGACTACGCCATACAGCGGCATCGGCAGCAGCTCTGACATACCCGGAGACAAGAATGGATATGGTCAGAATAGGGATTGCCCAATATGGTTTTTGGCCCAGCAAAGAGACGGAGATGCAGTACATCCTTCGTGAAGGCGAACAGCCACGGAACCGATACACTGACCCCCTGAGGCGTGTCCTTAGATGGAAGAGTCGAATAATGAATCTCAAGCAAGTCAAACAGGGAAGTTTTATTGGCTATGGCACGTCATACCAAACGATGAAACGCCAGACTATCGCAGCAGTTCCGGTTGGATACTTTCATGGATACCGGCGAAGCCTGAGTAACCTGGGGAAGGTTCTGATTCATGGCAGGCGAGTAAGTGTAGTGGGAAATGTAAATATGAATATGTTGTTGGTTAACGTAACCGAACTGACTAATCCGCAGGTTGGCGATGAAGTTGTGATTATCGGGAAACAGAAGAGATCACAGATTACAGTTAGTTCATTCAGTGATATGTCTAACCTGCTCAATTACGAGGCACTAGTGCGTTTACCTTCAGAAATCCCAAGAATTGTTGTGGATTGATTGTGGTATTACAGAAAGTAACTCCACATGAAGCAAATTAGTACGAATAGGAGATGTAATCATGGATAGAAACAGACTCTACAATAATATCATCAATGATCGCAGGGAGCACCCCGAGCGTTTGAATGCGAACTTTGAGAGAATCCGCGAGGTCGCAGAAATCGTTCTGGAAGATAAAGCCGCCGGAATTATTGGTAAGTGTGAGAAAGATATCGCCGACAGCAGGACTCCGCTAACCGAGAAACAAGGCAACATCGTAGTTGATGCTCTGGTAGATAAATCCTCGCCGGGGGAACTTAAATTATTGGCGGATATGTTGCACGACAGCGAGATATCTACAGGTGAGGCTATCAGTCTTCACGAGCAGTTCAAAATACCGGTATCTCATTTAGAAGCTGATATCGTGCCAGTCAGAGGTAAAGGAGCATGGATCACTGATACAAGAGGTAAGACATATCTCGACATGGACAGTAATTACAGCGCCACCAATCTTGGCATGAGCAACCCTGAAATCGCGCTGGGTATCTTCAACCAGGCAAATCAACTTATTTCCATGAAGGAAGACCGTGTGCATATCCCGCGTGCAAGATTTCTGAAAACGATTCAACCGATGATGCCGTCCGGGCTCACCCAGTTCTACTGGCAGAACTCTGGTGGTGAAGCCGTAGACAAAGCGTTGAAAATAGCAAAGGCCTATACCGGGAACAAAGGCGTGGTGGCTATGGAAGGTGGTTTTCATGGACGGACCCATGGCGCTGTTGCGGTGACCCACGAGTTGAAGTATCGTAAACCATTCTTTCTGGAAAATGAGGATTGGGTTCATTTTGTAAAGTTCAATGATGTTGACGCTATTGAGAATCTTTTTTTAGAAGGCAAAGCTAAGACAGTGATTCTGGAGTTGGTCCAGGGAGAAGAAGCCGGTATGCGTCCTGCCGACAGGGACTTCCCAAAGCGACTGCGAGACGTATGCGACAAGCACGGATGTGTGATGATCGTTGATGAAATACAAACCGGTTTTGGCCGTACTGCTGAAAAGAAAGATCAGTGGTTTGCTTCTATGGTCTATGATGTTGTGCCGGACATCATGACTATTGGAAAAAGCTTTGGTGGTGGGTACCCTATCACGGCCGTGGTTACAAATAAGGATATCTCTTCGGCGATGCAGCCTGGTTACGACGGCAGCACCTTTGGAGGCAATCCGATGGCTATGGTGGCGGCCTTAATAGCAACCCGCCAAATGCGGGAGAGCGACCTTACAACCAACGTAATAGAACGCTCTAAGCAGATAATGAGCGGCCTCAATCATCTGAAGGATAAGCATTCCATTGTTAGTGAAATCCGCGGTTTAGGACTGATGATTGCTTTCAAGTTACCATCAGCGGAAGCTGTAGCAACTCTCCAGAAAGAAATGGCTGGTAATGGTGTCAAGACATCTCTCTCTACTCGCGAATGGGTGCGTTTTCTACCTCTCCTGGTGATCACCAAGGCAGATGTGGAGCACTTGTTAAAAGCGATCGACGCAGCGCTTAGCACTATACACTGAATAACTGGATTATCGGAGCAACGTAATGAACGATAGACTAATCCTGTGGACAATTGTGATCGGCTACATGATTTTCGTCTTCACCAAAGGCGTTCTGAAAGCGAGACAGGTTGGCAGCACCGATGACTTTCTGATTGCCGGACGAAGAGTTCCGTGGCTCATGCTTTTTTGCACTATGGGGGCCACTGTCATTGGCGGTGGATATTCTATCGGCGCTATTGCCAAGACCTATGAATGGGGCGTCTTGATGCTGCTGGTTTCTACTGGCGGCTATCTACACTTTATTTTTTCAGGGCTTTTTGTCGCGCCAAAATTCCGTGAAGCAAAACTATACACTGTAGCTGGATACTTTGGCCATCGCTTTGGTGAAGGTCCGAGATTCCTCATGCTTATCCTGTCCCTGCTCTTTTCGGTGTTCATCATAGCGGCTCAGATGGCTGCCTTTGGGTCCGTTCTGGCGGCCATACTGCCCAATATTGCTGATTCAGTTAGTATTCTACGCTGGGCGATTCTTGTTGGCGGCGTGATGGTCGTTATATACAGCACTGCCGGCGGTTTGATGGCGGTGATACACACTGATGTTTATCAGTTCGTTGTCCTTATGCTCGGATTTGTCATTACTCTCTTTTTTTGTATTCCGGACATTGCTGGTTCATGGGCAACCATAACGGCGAAAATTCCCGAAGCATTCTTTCAACTGGAAGGGGGCAAGGGCTGGATGTTCTTGATAACGACCTTCATGGCTTTTCTTTTGGGTGAGACGTTCGCTCCTGGATATGCTACTCGCTACTGTGTTGGCAAGAACATCCAGGAAACAAAGAAAGGAATCGCAGGAGTTGGTTTTTTTCTCGCTCTTACCTTTCCGGTGATCCTCTTTTTCATTGCCCTTTATGCGCGACTGCACTTCCCTGACATAGATCCTCAGCAGGCCTTACCTATGGTTGTTCAGCAATTAAATAATCCGTTTATTGGTGGACTAATAATAGGTGCTTTGCTGATGGCTGTTATGTCATCGGCTGACTCGGCCCTCAATTCATCCACTGCGATCTTTGTCAAAGACCTGTTTGAACATCAACTCGGCTGGAAAGACAGTGGTGATGGCCGCATGCTCCGATTGGCCCGGGTCTGCTCAGCCGGGTTAGGGTTGACAGCAATATTCATAGCAATCGTGTGGCCTGATATAATCGGTCTTCTGCTCCTCACTTACCATATCTGGGCACCTGCTGTTATATTGCCTGTCATCATTGGCGTTTTTGTAAAACGAAGATCAGAGTCACTGAATTCAAATATCTTTGTCACCATGATTGTTGCCACTGTTGCTACTTTATTGTATAAGGCCGTTCTTAACTTGGAGAGCGACTTTGGTGTTTCTTTTCTTTCCGAGAATACTTACCAGTTTTTGGGTACAGTTGATCCATCCGTGTTCGGAGTGTCAGTATCATGTTTGACCTTTGCATTGTTGGTATTGTTCTCTCGGATCAGGAAACAGGATGCGAGCGCTAAATAATCGAGTTAATCTCAAAAGGTGTGGAAATTAACTCAAACATTGGATGTCTGTATGCAATTGATAGTTGACTAGTTTCTCGCAAACTCATACCTTCAAACAAGGTTGAATGCACAAGCGATCTCAGATGTTCGAGATCAAATATCCCATCACCGCTTGACATTAATGAGTGCAGTTTTTTATAGGCAATCGAAGAGGATTGAGAGGATAGAAATATCGAAAACAATATTGGGATTGGAGAGTTACAATGCGTACAATGGTTGAACTCTTGTCGGATTCGATAGAACTAACACCAGTGCCCATGGTAGTGCACGAATTGAGCGGTCGTTTTGTCATTGCAAATAAGCTGGGCGCTCGAAGCATGGGAATAGAGCTCTCTGGTATTCGCATGCATAATGTCTACGACTTTTTCATTGACCCGGCATATGAGCAATGTGTGCATGAAAATGCTGCAATGGAGATGGGGGATGTATCCAGATGTAAAGTATTGCTAACCAAAAAACAAGGAATGATTCAGATTGTAGATTGTACAATAGTTACTAATAATGTTGGCGGAACAGCTCTAACAATTTTGTGCTTCGTCGACGTTTTAAAGCCAATGGAAATTGATTCTCAATTGCGCCAAATTGCGGGCCGTGATGATTGTGACGATGATTTAATGGGTGAAAAGCAGATTGCGTTCCGTGAAGTTTCAGATTTTTATTCATCACATCTTCAAAAGTCAATTGAAAGGGTCAAGTCCGATAGTATTAAGCTTCTGAACGGTGTCATCAAAAGGATTGAAGAAATGGATGCCCATGGTTCAGGCAAACTGGACGAATTACACTCTTTGAGTGAAGTGGTAATGCAGACTAAGGGAAGAGATATTTGTAAGTTAACAAGAAGAGAGTTATCGGTCGCGAGGCTGATAAAACAAGGGAAGTCTTCAAAAGAGATTGCCAGTGAGCTTTATGTTAGCGTAGAGACAATTAAGAAACATCGCATGTCTATAAGAAAGAAATTCGATCTATTGAACAAGAAATTGAATCTGGAACAGTTTCTTCGGTCAATGGAATTGAGTTCTGGCAGTAATAGCCGATTAATAGACACTTTCTAATGTGGCTATAAGACGAAATTCAATTGGCCGTAGCGAGTGGCAACTCAACAGTAAACGTCACTCCATCTTTCTCTGTAGATTCAACATAGAGTCTTCCTCCTGCACTTAAGATGAGGTCTCGAGAGAGAGATAGTCCCAACCCAGTTCCTTTGCCTGTTTCTTTTGTTGTATAGAATGGATCAAATATTTTATCAATGATTTCTTCAGGAATTCCAAGGCCATTGTTGAAGCACCGCAGCAATACGCTCTTTGTCGACATTACATCCACTATTTCCGAAGAGATCACAACTTCTCCTCCTGAGGGCATAGCATCCCTTGCATTTATCACAAGATTCATGAGCACTTGAGACAGTTTGTTTGCCGACATTTTGACATATATATCAGATTGCTCTACTACGATTTGAAGATCATACTTCTCACCGACTAATCGACTCCACATGGCTCTTTCGTTAATCAAAAACTGATTGAGCTCGAATTCAGTTACGTCTGCGTCGTCTTGTCGGCTGAAGGTAAGTAACTGACGGGCCAGAGAGGTTGCGCGATCAATTTCATGGAGAATCAAATTAAGATACTTCTTGTTTGGGTCGGAGTCGGGTAGACGACTTTCAATGAACGAAGCGTAGCCTACGGCTGTTGTCATTATGTTGTTGAAATCATGGGCGATTCCAGCAGATAAGACACCAATGGCGTTCAACTTTTCACTCTGGGCCAATTTTCGCTGACTCTCAATCTCGGTGGTAACATCTCGTTTGACAGCCACAAATTTGCTGATCTTGCCATCACTATCAAAAATCGGTGAAATTGTCTCATCCTCTGTGTATAGCGTCCCATCGGCTTTTTTGTTAACAAGAATCCCCTTCCAGACTTTTCCGGAGCGAATGGTAGTCCACATATTTGAATAAAAAGCCTCGTCGTGATGGCCGCTATTTAATATTCGAGGATTTGCTCCAATGGCAGCCGTACTGTCGAAACCAGTAGTAGCCACAAAAGCAGGATTTACATACTCGATAGACCCGTCAACATCTGTAATTACAACTGCCTCAGCAACGGAATCCAGAACTGCTCTGAAGAGACCATCTTGGAGTTCGCCTGCTTTTCTGTCGGTAAGATCGCCTACAACTCCGAATGCCCCCTGAAGAACACCGTTGCCATCAAACTGGGGCGCAAACGAGACATAGATCCACTTAGTCGTTTGATTCGGGGTATTCAGCTCTGTTTCAAATCTCATGGGCTGTTTGAGCTTAGTCATCCAATCCGAAGTTGTTACCATCGCAAGCGTATCCCTGGGGATGAATCGCAAAATGCACTTGCCCGTCAACTCGTCCTTGTTTTTAAATCCAAATATGAGTGCTAAAGCCTTATTGCACTTCACTATGCGACCTTTAAGGTCTATGAGACCAAGGCCCTCACTAACCTTGTCAAATATTTCGCAATATTCTGCGGATTTATCAACAGGCGTACTTTGAGTGCAGGTGGACACCTGTAACCTCCTAAATTTGACTTGGTACTTTCAAAGCTGATATTGCTACGAACTTGAATCGCAATGATGGGTGTTCGTTGTCTCTCGTTTTCGAATTCTCATCGTCCCCAAAATGGCATCCACTTTGTCAATCGACCGCAGTCTTAGTAACTTTCTGTGGTCCAGCATGGTATCTACTGCCAGGAGCATGGTTCCACTAACGGTATAGATATTTCGTGCGAGTACATCTCCGGGGGCAAGATCGTTTAATGATACTTCTTTCACTTCTTCTTCCAGTCCTTCAGACCTGTTTCTGTCCATGATTGCCAACATTGAGTCGACAACAGACCGGGGGAAGAGAGTGTCGGACATATTGCTAATCGCGTCATAAGTTTGCTCGAAAAGAAGAGTCGGATCAGACGTCACTCGTTGCATCAAGTGATCATACTCGTCAGCAATCCCAATTAAGTATGATTGGGTCGAAATATCGCCCGCCTTCAGCTTCCTGGGGAACCCAGTGCCGTTGTATCTTTCGTGATGGGCGAAGATAAAAGCTGCAATTCGATCAAATCCATTGATTGACTTGAGGTTTTCATAACAGGCTGCAGGATGGGTTTCATAGGCAAGACGCTCATTGTCATTGAGGCAGTCTCTTGATTTTTCGATAATGTATCGAGGAAGCCCGATCTGGCCAATATCGTGCAATAAGGCGGCTATTTCAGCCTCCCTGCGATCCTGAAAGGACATATTGGCAATCTCACATAGTTGGTTGACCGTCTTGGCCACTCGGTTGGAATGAACTCCAATATCAGGTCTGGCAAGTTCCAATACTACGCAGAATGCCTTGGCAATCTCATGCAAGGTACAATGCAATTTTGAATTTGCCTGTTGGGCTGTTTCGAGGGCACTTATTAACTGTTCGGTGCGTTCATCGTTAGTTTTGAGAAGCTCCTCGTTTTCCTGCTGCAGTTTATTCTCGGTTTCTTTGACAGCAGTAGCAAGGTTCTTTTTTCCCTTGTTGGCTTCGTATTTTTCCAGGGCAGAGGCCACGAGTGATTTGAGTTCATTGTCATCCCACGGCTTAAGAACGAATTTGAATAGAGAACCCTCATTGACAGCGGTCTCCACATCCTTCAGATTTGCCTGGCCAGTAAGCATAATGCAGACGGTATCGGGACGCTTCTTTTTCAGCCTCGCCAGAAACTCGGCACCCTCCATCTGTGGCATGCGGTGATCGCAAACAACTACTTTTACGTGTGTATCTATGAGCAACGCCAAAGCAGCAGCTGGACCATCGGCGAAATGGCACTCATATTGAGACTGCGTACGAAATAGCCGTTTAAGGGCGTTTAATATGTTGGGTTCGTCGTCGACGAATAGGATATTATGCTTACCTGGGACTGAGCTGGATGCCGATCTTGCGTCAACTTGATTGTCTGATTTTGTTGAGGTAGTCATGTCCTTCTATCCCAAGATTTTTAGTTGGTGCGAGACCTCCTGAGCGAGACAATCCATAATGTGCTCATATTTGGCTCTCAAGGAGTCAGAGAGATCGGATGATGGAGGGACAGGAAAAGTGAATCCGGCAGCATTGGCAAGACTTTCTGCAACGGTGATCAAGCTATCGGCTTGGCTGGAGTCAATTTCAGTTTCCTCAGGAGCAGACCTTTCCGGTATTAGATTGATGAATGCAGCGGGGAAGCCCCATTGTTCACACAATTGGGCGGTTATTTCCCGGTGACTAAATCCAAAATAGTGGATTTCAATTTCATCATAATCAACGAGTGTGTTCTCTGTGTGAGCAATGGCCGCTTTCCACGCCTCCGGCCAGTGTTTTGCCTGAATGACTTTGCCAATATCATGGGTTAATCCTGCTACATAGCAAATGTCCTTATCTACTCCCTTCACCTTTTCTGCAAGTTTCCGCGCTGCGATTGCAGTCGCAAACGAATGGCTCCAATACGCGGAAACATTGAAGGTGTGGGGAGGAGGCATTAACTTCTGTATACCATGATGCATAGCCGCACCGGCAGACACACTCTTGAGAGTTCCAATGCCAAGCACGATCACCGCCTCTTCCACACTATTAATGCGGCGTGAGCACATATAGAATGGAGAATTAGCCAGGTGTAATATCTTTATTGTCAAGGCAGGGTCTGATGAAATTATCTCTCCGAGTTCAGAAGAAGTAACATTGTCATTCCCAAGTATCTGGATGAGTTTCATGACAGCCTTGGGAAATGGAGGAACCGAAGTTAGGAGTTCCAATACGTCAGATATAGCGTGTCCCATTGTTATTGCCCCTCTTAAGATATTGTCAAGTCTTCGTAGCGATTGAGTAGCTCATTACAGTCAAGGTTTCTCGAACACTCCGGTTCTAATTCGGGATGCTTCTTGATTATTCGCCTGAGTATGTCTTGCATCTCATTGTGTCTTTGCCGCATCTGTTCGAGATCGTTATTCAGTTTCCAATGTGCCAAGGCCAGATTCACCGAGACCTTCAGTTCTTGATCATTCCAGGGCTTCAAGATGAAACGATAGACTTCACCTTGATTTACAGCATTTAGAACGGAAGTCATGTCCGACTCTCCAGAGAACAACATTCGAATACTGTCCGGGTAAAGCCCTTTCACCTCTTTTATCAGTTCCAATCCAGTCATGTTAGGCATCTTATTGTCAGACAATAAGACATGGATTTTGGTTGACGCCATCACCTGGAGAGCTTCCTCTGCACTGTTGGCAAGATTAAGTTCGAAAGGGTCGTTCCTGAACAGTCGCCTGAGGGACTTGAGTATATTCGCCTCATCGTCTACAACTAACAGCCTTAGTTTTTGTGAAGTCTTTTCTGCCATTTGAATCCTCGTTTCAAGCTCCATCACCATGATCTGGTTGTTCCAGCAGCACGGGCAATTTGATTGTGAATGTAGTTCCCTTGTCGATCTCACTTTCTACCGATATCGAACCGTCATGCTTCTCAATGATACCGTATGATATGCTCAATCCCATTCCCGTTCCCTTACCGGGCTCTTTCGTAGTAAAAAATGGATCAAAGATGACTGCAAGGTTTGCCTCGGGAATGCCTGATCCGGTATCAGTGACGGTCAATACTATTTCATCATTTGTGAAATTGGATGAGATCGTCAGAGTGCCCTTGTCTTTTACGGCATGGCTGGCATTAATAAACAAGTTTGTAAACACCTGGATCAACTGACCCGGAAAACAGAGCACTTCAGGGAGTTCTTCAAAGGACTTACAGATTTCAAGCTTGTACTTTGTTTCATTTCGAACCAGGTTCAATGCATTATCAATCAGCTTGTTTATGTCCGCTCTTTCCATTGTTTCGCTATCGACACGTGCAAAGGCCTTTAGGTCCATTACAATTTTGGAGACTCTGTCCAGCCCTTCCACCGTTTCATTAAGCAGTGAGGAGCCATCTTCTTCTATAAAGGAGACGTCGTATTCGGCTTTGAGATTTGTTATTGAATCATCCGGACACTGTTTTTCGTCCCCTGAAGCCGGTCTGCCGGCATACAAAAGTTCCAGCTTCTTGGAGTATTCTACCATTGAAGTAAAATACTCTTTGAGGGTATTACAGTTGCTATTCACAAATCCGAGCGGGTTGTTTATTTCGTGAGCAACTCCTGCCGCCAACTCGCCGATTGATGCAAGTTTGGCTGTTTGACTGAGCTTTCTCTGGAGATTGTCCTTTTCCGTTATGTCGTGAATGACAAAGACGAAAGCCGTGACTCTATCATTATGGCGTATTGCGTAGGTAACAACATTGATTCGCTGTCTTGATTGCTCCAGATAAAAGTCATTCTCTACTATCTCTTGCGTGTCAACAACTGACTTGATTTGATTTTCGAGGAAGCGATGGAACAAGGGTGCAACTGAGTCCTTATAGTGAGCACCAATAGCGATATCTATGTTTTCTGGAGAAACCTGCAAGAATGTGACAGCCAGAACATTGATGAAGTGTACGCAACAGTTTGTGTCAAGAGCAACTAATCCAAAATTGGCCTGGTTCATTATCCCTCTTAATAATTCCTTTTCTGCCTCCAGGCGTTCGGTTTTGAATTCAAGCTGACCTGTTTTGTTTGCGATTCTGGTCTCAAGTTCCCTCTCGTTGTCTTCTCTCGCAGTCTCAGATCTCTTTAGATCAACCGCCCTTTTTACCAGCGTAAGAAGTTGATTAGGCTCGAACGGCTTGTGAAGAAACCCGAGCGGTTGAAACTGAATGGCATCGGACAATGACTCGTATTCAGTGTAACCGGTCATGAATATGACTGGCATTTGACAATTCTGAGATCGAATCTTTTCAATCATCTCAATGCCGTCCATTTCAGGCATGCGAATGTCAGAAATAATAAGCGATGGGGAGTTTTGGATGGCCATGTCTGCACCCTTCTTCCCATTTTCTGCTTCCAAGACAGTGAATCCACCATCCTCCATGAATAATGTGATCATGCCTCGAATAGATGGATCATCATCGATGACCAGTATAGTAAATTCAGAATTGTCCGGTAAATCAGAATGAACAGACTGGTGGTGTTCTTTAGGTTCAGTTAATGTAGATTGCGTTTCCAGCATTATCGCTTCTTAGTCCGTTGTTTTATATGCCCGCTGTTATAATGCACGAATGTATTGTCAGTCGAAAACAGCGGGCATTTGTTGCCACGAAAGGAGGCTGACATCAACTCTCCGCATTCTCCCTTATCGTCGACACGAGGTTTCACTACTATGAGGGTAGAAAAAGGGGTATGGAAATGTGATTAACTTTAGCAATTCTGGATTTAGCGAACAAAACGTCGCGTATCTTTCAAAATAGCTTGACTTTGAGACCATTCTATATCATAGTGTACTAAGGCCTATGCAGTATTGATTTACACTCTGGGCTACTCTTTGGTATGAATGGGGACAAAGGCGTAGTTACGATGGCTGTAAAACGAAAAAATGGAGATAACCTCTTCGACTCAATTCCGATTCCGGCTGTAGTATGGAAACTCAAGGAAGGAGAGTTTTGTTTATCCGACTATAATACTGCTACGATCGTTGATCATGAGCATCAGCTTCGTCCGGCTG
>JARGFS010000065.1 GCA_029211095.1 bacterium
CTTTCATGTCCCGGGAAGCTTCGCAAACATCGGTGGTGCCGTTCAGAAGGGCGGCAATACCGGTTCCCGATCCGCCACCCGAAACCTGAATGACTGTCCCCGGGTTGGTCTTCATGTACTCTTCGGCCCAACGCTGACCCAAACGGACGAGCGTATCGGAACCTTTGATAGTAATGGCGCCGCCTGACCAGACCATACTGGCCACGGTCACCAGCGCGATTGTCAACAACACAATCTTCTTCATTGAAATCTCCTTATTAGTATTTACTTTCCGTTGCATTAATTTACGGTTCTAAAACTTGAATAACGTATTAAGATAAAGGGCGCCTTCGGAATCAACGCCAGTTTCATCATAGCTGGTGTTCCGGTAGTTTACCGCCGCTTTGAATCCTTTGACCGGGCTGCACTCAACGCCAGCTATCATAGTTGTGGTGGCATCGTTGTCGGTATCAGTGTCGGGATCGACCATGTCCAACCGTCCGAACAGACCGAGGGTACGGAACGCTTGACTCTCCGGGGCCAGATCGGCCAGGTAGAGCGTTCCAAAGAAAGAGATGCCGCTCTCCTTGTTGTCAGGATTATTGGGACCTTCACCAAGAGTCAGCATGTTGACATCAAAGCCGATATCCAACAGGCTCTTGTAGACAAGGGCTCCACCGACCGAGATCAACTCCTTCTTATAGTCAGCGGCATCAACTGTGGCGGCCGAGATATCTTTGTTCTGGGTACCCAGGTAAGCCTGAGCCATAAGTACAGACTTCTTCAGATTTTCGTTGTTCTTGAGCGGGTTAATCGCTCCGTAGATATTGATATCTTTGTTCTTATTCATTTCACGGGTATCCGAGTATTTGGTCCCGTTGAACAAAGTAACCGAGACAACCCCTAATTTCTTATCAGTTCCAAGTGAGAAGAACGCCGAAGCGCCGAGGTCAGAAGAGGTCAAGTAGCTGTTCGCATCACTCACGGTCTTAGCCAGATAACGGCGACCCCAGACCTTGTTCATGGCGTCAATATACTGAGTGGGCTGAAGTCCAAATCGTACCATCAACCTCTCGCCGCCAAAAGCCGGCTTCCAGTCAATGTAACCATACTTGAGCATGATATTATAGAGACCATCCTTGGCTTTGATATCCGAAGTGATCCGGACCGAAGTTCGGTCTGAGAGTTTTGATTTCACCGTGACATAGGCCCGGGAAATCTGGAATTCGTTGAAGCCGTCAATCGTGTCGGCAAAGTCATTGTCTACCAGTTCAGTTGTTTTCATCATCCAGTCAGCATACAAGCGGCCGTGCACGCTGGTTTCAGCAGCCTGAGTCGACGCTGACAAAATCGCAAACGTCAACAGAGCAGTTAGTAAAAATCCTCGCATTGTGTCTCCTGTAATACGGAATTCTTGGTTTTTCGTTTTTGCTTTCGGTTTAAAGAACAGGGGAAATGTTAAGGTTTTGTTAAGAAGAGATTATTAATACCAGTTTGCAAAAGAATCTCCGGTCCCTGGGTGGCTCGGATCAAATCGCTAACTTGTTGCGGGCAAGTGAATTCGAAAACAGCTGCCGCTGGCGTGACGGCTCTCGACCGATACCCGTCCGCCATGTGAAATGGCAATATGCCTGACAATTGCAAGACCGAGCCCGGTGCCGCCAATTTCGCGGGTCCGGGCCGAATCCACCCGGTAGAACCGTTCAAAAAGACGGGGAAGATGTTGCGGCTCAATCCCCCATCCGGAGTCGATGACCGAGATAGTGATTTCGTCCCCTTCTTGCTCAACCTTAATCTTTACGACAGAACCGTTATCGCTGTACTTGACTGCATTCTCAATCAGGTTGGAGATAGCTTGCTCCATTCGCAGTCGATTCACTTTCACAGGGAATGAAACGTCCGCATCATAGTTGATCTCAATTGATTTAGCATCGGCCATGGCTTGGCAGGACTGCACAGACGATTTTATGATCTCCAGAATGTTTGATGTCGGATATTCTTCTGATGAGCCATTCTCCTGTTCATCCTCGAGTCTGGCCAGTGAGAGAAGGTCCTCTATTATACTACTCATCCTATCGGCGTGCTTGTTGACCATTTGTAAAAAACGGTCGGCATCGGTATTCATGGAGAGGTTTGAAGAGAGAATTGTCTCCACCGCCCCCTTTATCGCTGTAATGGGGGTGCGTAGTTCATGAGAGACATTCGCAACAAAATCCTTGCGGACAATTTCCAGCTTCCTGATGCGGGTGATATCGCTAAGAACCAAAACCGTTCCCATCTGCTCTCCCCCGCTGTCAATCAAGCGAGCGCTGTTAATCAACAGTGACTGCTCGGCCCCGGATACAGAGGATATCTGCACTTCGGTCGACCCGGTACCAATGCCGCCTTCGGCTTCACCGAGCAGCTTGATCAAGGCCCGATGTCTTAGTAATTCATGGATTGAACTCCCAATAACGTTGGCCGGGCTCTCAATCTTCAGAAGCGCAGCGGCGGCATCATTGAGACTGACGATTTTCTCATTCCGGTCAAGAGCAATCACCCCTTCGGTCATGCTGGAGAGAATTGCCTCCCTCTCATTTCTCTGGCGCATTACCATGGAGATACGCCGATCAAGTTGAGAGGCCATTTCGTTCATGGCAAGGGCCACCGATCCGACCTCAATCCCGGAAGGTACTGGCAATCGTGTGTCCAGTTCCCCTTTTGCAAAACGCTCGGCTCCCAGCCTGAGGTCCTCAAGGGAATTCGTGACACGCCGGATCAACACCAGGCCGACAATCCCGGCCAGCAAAGAAATGATCAGCCCACTCAAAGCGAGTTTCCAATAAAGGGAAGTCAGGGCTAAATCTACCCGGTCCATTGGCAGTGAGGTTCGGACTACACCAACCGTTTTGCCTTCATCCATAACTGGTTGGGCGACATACAACATATTGATCTGCAGAGTATTGCTGAACCTTGAACGGCTGGTGGTCTGTCCTTTTAGGGCCCCCGAAATTTCCGGCCGCAACCCATGATTTTCCATCATAGAAGGATCTTCACGAGAATCACCCAGAACAACTCCGGCACTATCTACAATGGTTATCCGAGTATTGGCGACTCTTCCCAGCTGCTTGCAGAGTGAGTCTATGGCTGGTTGATCAGAAATTGAGATGTCGACCAGTTGCATTTTAACCAGGGAACCACGATCTATCAGGGTCGTCTCAATTTCATCCAGATACAGCCGCCTGGTCTCACGGGTGGCATACAGGGCGCTAAGAAACAGGGCCACTACAATAACCGCAACCAGCCCGGGATACAGTTGCCAGAATAATCGTTTCTGTTTCACTCCAACTCCCTGGCACGATAACCAACCCCGCGGACGGTTTCAATCAGGGCTCCGCAGTCACCAAGTTTTTTTCTTATTCCGGCAATCATAACATCAATGATCCGGTCGGTTATGACAGCTTCTTCCCCCCTGATAATATCAATGAGTTGGGAGCGATCAAAAACCCAGCCCGGTCTTTTGACCAAAGTCAGAAGCAGCTGAAACTCAGAGGCTGTTAACTCAACTCGCCCGGCACCGGTCGTCACGCGAAACTTACCCGGGTCAATGACCAGATCACCGAGACGAACGAATTTCCTCCCCTTGTCTACCTCCTCCTTATCCCTGCGCAGTACGGCTCTAACCCGCGCCAGCAACACCCGGTAGCTGAACGGTTTGGTGACATAGTCATCCGCTCCAACTTCCAGTCCGGAGACAATGTCTACCTCTTCATTCCGGGCCGTTAGCATAATTATCGGAATAGACATGGTGGCGGTGTCACTCCGGATTGCTTTGCAGACATCAAGCCCGTTCATACCGGGCAGCATGAAATCCAGCAGAACCAGATCGGGCGAATGTTCTCTTACCCCTTTCAGTCCATCCTCTCCGTTATAGTAACATTCCGCTTCGTAGCCGTCCCGCTGCAGGTTATAACGCAACAGGTCGGCAATGTCTTGTTCATCCTCAATAATCACAATTTTCATCACACCAATACCATTCCCATATAAGAACTAAAATATAGGGAGTAACCGGAAGCGGTAACAAGCTCTCTTTTACAGTATGGGCAATTCTCTCTCACTGAACGCAAACCAGGACAGAAAACCAGAGTGAGGCCGGTCGGGTTACCGGCCTCTCATTCTTTAGCTGGCGTTTTTTTGGAACAGATGTACATCGCGTTGCGGGAACGGAATAGAGACACCGGAAGAATCGAATGTTGTTTTGACCTTCTCTGTGACGCTGAAATAGACATTCCAATAGTGCTCAACTTTAACGTACGGCCTGACAACAAAGTCAACCGAACTGTTGCCGAGTTCCTTGACAGCTACGGTCGGGGCCGGATCGGACAGAACCAGTTCATGTTCCTCAAGAATTTTCATCAAAATTGACTTGGCCTTGGCGATTTCATCTCCGTATGAGATTCCAAAAACCAGGTCCACGCGAAGAACCCCTTCGGCGGAGTAATTGACGATACTGTCTCCGGTCACTTTTGAATTAGGAATGATCACCCGTTTGTTATCAGGACTCTTCAGGACGGTGTGGAAGATATGAATCTCTTGAACCACTCCAAGATGTCCCCCCGTTTCAACCAGATCATTGGCTCTAAACGGCCTGAACAAGATCAGCATGATTCCCGAAGCCAGATTAGAAAGTGACCCCTGAAGGGCAAAACCGACCGCCAGACCGGCCGCACCAATCACTGCGATCAGCGAAGCTGTTTCCACCCCAAGGGTGTTCAGCACCGCCAACAGCACAAAGATATATAATGACACTCGGGTCAGGGTCGTGAAAAAGTTTGTAAGCGCATCATCGGTATTGGACCTTTTCAGAAGCCGGTTGACAAAGGACGAAACAATTGAAACAACAATGCGTCCGACAATCAGAATGACAATTGCTCCCACAACTTTTATCCCGTAGAGAGCGGCCCATTCCTGGACAAGATCAAGATACTTTTCCATATTTCCTCCATCGTTTATCGAATTTGATTAAGTATTGTTACTCAAGGATAGCCGCATCAGATCATGGACACAACTTTTTTGTGGCGCCACACTCTGATCAATAGAGAAAGATTATACTAAAGATGAAAGGGAACTGGCCACCTTGAATGATTGCTTCACACAGTCATTGAGGCCAATTCCATGATAGGCATTGCCGGTAACGAAAATTCCGCCAAGCTTCTCCAACTGCCGATCAATTTCCGCCATGCGATCAATATGCCCGATCTTGAATTGCGGGATTCCATGTTTCCAGCGATACAGCCGGACCATTTCCGGACGGCCGGAAACTGCCATGATTTCTGAGAGTTCGCCAGTGACAATGGAAATTAGCTCCTCGTCAGACAGCTTGATTGAATCATGATCTCCATCGCCACCCACCATACAGCGAAACTGCACTTTCCCCTCCGGGGCCCGATGGCGAAAGATCGATGAAGTCCAGATCGAGCCAAGCAGGCGTCGTCTTTCGAGCTTGGGAACCAGAAAACCAAATCCGTTGACGGCATCACGGATCTGACCGGCATCATAGCCGAGACAAATAACCGAGATAGGGGCGTAATCGATTGCTCCCAGCGCTTTTGACAATTCCGGTGAGAGTTCAGAGACTATCTCCGCCGCCCGGTTGGAGGGAGTGGCCAAAATCAGGTTCTTGGCAACCTCTGTTTCACCGCTGGAAAATTCTATCCGGTAACCAGTGTCAGACCTGGTCACCTGGGTGGCCGGACAATCAACTCGAATAGATTCAGAATAATTGGCCTCGAATCCTTCGATAAGCCGGTACAAGCCGCCCTCAAACGAAGTCAACCAGCCGCCCGGACCGGAAGGCCCCCCGGATTTTTCGCCTCTCTTTCTGGCCGCTCTCGCTTTGCTGATCATAGCTTTGAACAATGAACCGTACTGATCTTCCATCTCCCTCATGACCGGGAAGCAGGACTGTAAGGAGAGCCGCTCGGCCATGCCGCCATAGACACCGGAGACCATCGGTTGAATCAGGTAATCGGCCGCCTCTTTTCCGATTCTCCGTTTACCAAAATCATAGATGGATTCATCAGTCCCCTCCGGGCGAGAAGCGGAAAACGGCTCCAGCATCACCCGCATCCGTCCACGAACGGAAAGAATGTCCGAAGTAAGAAATTTGGGGGGGGACATGGGAACTGAGCGCAGCCGGTTGCCGCGAAGAATAAATCGATTGCTTACATTGGGGTTGGCCCGTTCTATCTTCTCTTGCAGGCCAAGATCATGGCAAAGTTCCAGCGTTAGTGGTTCGCGATCCAAAAATCCATTCGGCCCCCAATCAAAACTGTAACCCTCGACTTGATCGGTTCCAATTGTTCCGCCAAGCCGGTTCTCCGCCTCGCACAGTAGAACACTGAGATTCGGATGCAATCTGCGCACATAGTGCAGGGCCGTCAGACCGGATATGCCCCCGCCAAGGATGACAACATCTTTAGATTCCAGGGTCGGCAATCCTTTCCCTGACCAATGCGGCCAGCAGCTGTCCAAACCGGACATCATCGTTGAACATCGGCATCCTTCTGATCAGACCGGACGCCTCTGCCGACACCAACTGTGGAAGTTCCAAATCGAGCTCATAGAGCGTTTCAATATGATCGCAAACAAAACTGATCGGCACCACAAACAGCTTCCGTCCCTCAGACAGAAGTCTCGTAGCCTCTTCGACCGTGTCCGGACCAACCCACTCCACCGGTCCGCTCCGGCTCTGGAAGGAGAGAAAGTGCTCTCTGTCTCCGGCGGCCATTTCCACGGTTCGCCGAGTCTGGTCTACGTACGGGTCCCCTTCGTCCACAAATTTCTGCGGAATAGAGTGTGCCGAGAATAGCAGCGTCTCATCCGGCCCGATGTTGGTGTCGATATATTCACTCAGCAGGTCTATATATGCCTGATCGTCATGAAAATCTCTGATCATAACTGTCGACAAATCGGAATACCTGCTTGCCACCTGTTCTACCACTTCAAAAGACGAACCGGTGGTTGCTTTGCAGAATTGCGGGTACATGGGAAAGAAGATAATCTGTCGGCACCCATCATTGTAGGCTTGTTGGATAGCCTCTTCGATCATCGGGAAATAATAGCGCATCCCCACGTAACCCGCCAGGTCATGTCCCGCTTCATCCAAAGATCTGAGGATGTGTGCCAACTGACTCTCCGTCCACTTGAGCAGGGGGGAACTGCCGCCAATGAAGCTGTAATGAGCCTGCACTTTCTTTTTTCTCATAGTGGAAATCAGCCTGGCCAGCGGTTTCTGCATTAGCCATCCGCCGGGCAGTCGAATAATGGAGCGGTCGGAGAAGATATTGTAGAGGTACTGTCCAATCCCCTCAAGCGAGTCAGGCCCGCCCATAGCGAGCAGAATCAGAGCTACCTTCTTTTTGGAAATTGCTTCCGGCATAGAGTCAAATCGTACGAGAGAAGGTTGGCCCGGCAGGATCACTCTTGTTGAAGTAAGCATCGTAGGTCATGGCAATATTTCGGACAAAAGTTCGACCGAGCGGTTTAATGGCCAGCCCCTGATCCGATTCCTCCAGAAAGTCATCATCGAAAAACTCCGTCAGATTTCCATGTTCCTCCTTGAAGTAGTCATGGTATCCGGTGCCAAACCTGTCAGCGAAGCGACTGAAATCGAGATGGAAATTACACATGAGAGAATTAATAACGAACTGCCGGACCAGATCATCTTCGGATAGTTTCATTCCGCGATAGGTGGCAAATTTCCCGGAGTTGATTGCTTCGCCATATTGATCAATTGCCGGATAATTCTGGAAGAAGGAACCCCCAATATATCCGATAGAGGAGAGCCCCAGCCCGATCATTTCCGGAGCAGACTGCACGGTGTAGCCCATAAAGTTGCGATGCAATCGGCCATCACTTTGGGCTATTGAGAGTTCATCATCCGGCAGAGCAAAGTGGTCCATTCCAATCTGATGATACCCGGCCCCAACGAAACGATCAACCGCAATAGCGAACAGTTCATACTTGACGTCGGTAGTCGGCAGGTCTTCTTCGAGAATCTTCCTCTGGTGCGCCTTCATTTTGGGGAGATAGGCAAAGCTGTAAACAGCCACCCGATCCGGTCCCAGTTTGAGCGCCTGATTAAGGCTGACGGCAAAACTCTCCGGGGTCTGTTTGGGCAGCCCGTAGATAAGATCGATATTGATCCCCTTGAAACCAAGTTGTCGACACTTCTCCATGAGTGAGAAAACCTGGTCGTAGCTCTGAACCCGCCCGCACGCTACCTGCACTTCGGAATTGAAGTCCTGCACTCCGACAGAGATGCGGTTGAACCCGCACTGGCGAAGATACTCCAACTGCTCCGGCGTCGTGACGCGAGGGTCAACCTCAATAGAGAGTTCTGCATCCGGCTGGAAGTCAAAACTACTCTTTAGGCTGCCTAAAACTTCGTCAAAGAGATCATTGTCCAAGTATGTGGGGGTCCCACCCCCAAAGTGGCACTGCGCTATTTTCTTACGATCGCCCAGGTGGACACTGGCACGCTCAATCTCTTTTTTCATCTGGTGCACATAGCTGCGCACACGGTCCTGGTTCCTGGTGATAACGGTGTTGCAACCGCAATAAAGGCAGCGACGTTCGCAAAAGGGGATGTGATTGTAAATAGCCAGCGGGGCCTCAACCTGCCCAGACGACTCTTTTAGCGTTTCAACGTACAAAGCCGAGTCTACCCGGTCACTCCAGACGGGAGCAGTGGGGTAACTGGTATATCTTGGACCGGGGCGATCATACTTGCGAAGCAGTTTTATCGGTACAATCTGTTGCTGCTGCATCATGGTTACCTGAACTCGTGAACGGTTTTGACCAGCATTTCAACGGCTTCCACCGGAGCACCCGGTTGGATTCCGTGCCCCAAATTGAAAATCAACCGGTTGGGATCATCAATTGATTCCAGTATCATCTGTGTCTTGGCCGCTACTAACTCCAGTGGTCCAAACAGAACGGCCGGGTCCAGATTTCCCTGTACGGATTTGCCGGGCAGTTTTCGCTGGGCGTCGGCCAGATCCATCCGGTAGTCCACCCCCACTACTTCGCAATTGACACCGCTAACCAGATCAGTATACGGAGCCAGATTATTTACGAACAGTATCCGCGGGACCTTGCTCTCATTCAGCGCAGTGAATATTCGGTTAGTCGGCTGCACGGACCAGCGAAGGAAATCATCGCGCGAGAGCGTCCCGCCCCAGCTTTCAAACAGCTGCACCGCGTCTGCGCCCGCCTCAATTTGCATTCTCAAATAGCGTTCCGTGACAGAAGAGACCAATTCAAACAACTCTGCCGCCGTTTTCGGATAGGCATGGATAAACCGTTTGGCTTTATCAAACGCCTTGGACCCTTTACCTTCAATCAGGTAGCAGCTGACTGTAAAAGGGGAACCGGCAAAACCGATAAGCGGCAAGTCCGGAAGAATCTCCTTTATTTTTCTGATTCCTTCCGGGACAAAAGCGAGTTCCTTTTCTATATCAAAATCATGCAGCCACTTCACCGCTTCCGGGCTGTCAATCGGGTTTTCCAAGCGCGGGCCCCCTTCGGGGAAACTGACCGGGGCACCCATCGGCTCCAGGATAGTGAGAATGTCGGAAAACAGAATCCCGGCATCCAGACCAAAGCGATCAATCGGCTGACGGACAACTTCGGCAATCAATTCCGGTGTCCGGCATAATTCCAGAAACGAGACTTTTTCTCTCACGGCGCGGTACTCGGGAAGGTATCGTCCAGCCTGACGCATGACCCAGACCGGAATGCGTCCTTCGTTTTTCCCTCGACAGGCCTTGATGAACGAACTCTGCTCTATGCCCATGAGTGAGCCTCTTTTCCAATAATGTTACTTAGTTTATCGGCCGCATCCAGAAGCGCCTCTTTGGTATGGGCGGCCGAGACAAAGCAGACTTCGTAGCCGGACGGGGGAAGATAAATCCCGTTGTCCAGAATGGTTGAATGAATTCGATTGAAATGTGAGATGCCATCGGCATCAATGTCCGAAGCTCGCCGGGGAAGTTCTTTCTGAAAAACAATCCAGTAGAGCGAGGCCACCCCCACCACATTGACCGCATGTCCGCCAAGGTTCTCCATCATTCTTGAAACAAATTGACGATTGTACTCTTCCAGGCGGGCGTAGATCGTCCCATCCGATAATTTCTGCAGAGTGGTCAGTCCGGCGGTCATCGCCAGCGGGTTACCAGAGAGAGTACCGGCTTGGTAAACCGAACCTTCGGGCGAGAGATGATCCATAATTTCGGATCGTCCGCCAAAAGCGCCAACCGGCATGCCGCCGCCGATTATCTTGCCATAAGTAAGAAGGTCGGGATGAATTCCATAGTAGGCAGCCGCGCCGCCCATGCCCAGTCTAAACCCGGTGATGACTTCGTCCAATATCAGAAGGGCGCCATGCTTTTCGGTCAACGCCCTGAGTGATCGCATAAAACCGTGCGTCTGAATCAGCAGACCATTGTTGGCCGGAATCCCCTCAATGATTACCGCGGCCAGTTTGTCACCATACCGGGCAAAGAATTCTTCAAGAGCATTGTCATCATCCAACGGCAGAACGGCCGTGTTTTTGGTAATATCGGCGGGAACTCCAGACGAAGATGGCTGTCCGAACGTGGCCAGACCACTGCCCGCTTCAACCAGCAGATGATCCGAATGCCCATGATAACAACCGTTGAATTTAAGAATCAGGTCCCGTCCGGTGAACCCACGAGCCAACCGGATCGCCGACATGACCGCTTCGGTCCCCGAAGAGACAAAGCGAATTTTCTCTACCGGCTCTACCTGACTGACTATGAATTCAGCCAGTTGCAATTCAAGCTCGGTGGTAGCGCCAAAAGTCATCCCTTTGCTGCACTGATTGCTGACCGCCCTGACAACATCCGGGTCGGCATGCCCCAGAATGAGCGGACCCCAGGAGGAGCAAAAATCAAGGTACCGGTTGCCATCAATATCAAATAGATACCCGGCTTCCCCCCGGTCAATCACGCGCGGAACCCCTCCCACAGATTTGAATGCGCGCACCGGAGAATTTACGCCGCCCGGAATAACCCGTTTTGAGAGATTGAATATTTTTTCTGATTTGGTGGTATCAGCCATTTTGCCATCCGTTTTTGAGAATGTCCCTGAGGTGGTAAGTAAGAATAATGTCTGCTCCGGCCCTGTTGATCGCGGTCAGGTTCTCAATAACCATCTGCTTTTCTTCGATCAATCCTGCCTCCGCCTGTAGTTTTACCGAGGCATACTCGCCGGAGACATTGTACGCCGCCACCGGAACGGTACTGTTCTGGCGGAGGTCTGAAATTATGTCAAGATAAGCAAGGGCGGGCTTAACCATCACGATGTCAGCCCCTTCGCTTTCGTCCAGATCCAATTCACGAAGAGCCTCGGTCCGATTCCTGAAGTCCATCTGATACCCCTTGCGATCCCCCTTGTCGGGTGCAGACTTGGCCGCTTCCCGAAATGGACCGTAGTATGACGAAGCATACTTGGCCGTGTAGGCCATTATGATAGTATTTGTATATCCGCTGGACTCCAATCTACGGCGGATTGCCGCCACCCGGTGGTCCATCATGTCCGATGGTCCCAGGCAATCACAGCCAACACTGGCCAAACGAAGTCCCATCTGCGAGAGTATCTCCACCGAACGGTCGTTATCAATATTGTCGGCATCCCCGTTTACGGAAACACCGCAATGCCCGCTTTCCGTATAGGCACACAGGCAGACATCGGCCGCCACAAACAGATCATCGCCATACTTCTGCTTGGCTTCGTTGACCGCAATAATTACCGGGTTCTCATTGTCATAGGCCGTTGCAGCCAGCGCGTCTTTGCGATCCGTAACTCCAAAGAGCATGATCTTGTTGATACCAGACTTGACATCCTGCGCCACGCTCTCCATGAATTTATCCACTGACTCACGATTGATCCCGGGCAGGCCGTTAATACTCTCGCGCACCGAGTTCCCTTCGCAAACAAAATAGGGCTGAATCATTCCTTGAACATTCAAATGTGTTTCAGCACACATCTCACGAATGATCTTGGTTCGGCGTAGTCGACGGGGGCGTGGCTCCAGGTCCATTACAGATTCTCCAAAACCAGATTGACATTTGCGGTTTTCATTTCGTTAAACAACTCCCAGCCCAGTTGGCTCATCTGTTCGGCCGTGCTTCTTCCCAGCGCAATCGGTTTAGCTATGGGGAGGCCAAACTGATCAGAGTACGCCCGAACGGTTGAGGGGGAAGTAAACAGGATGAAGTCAGACGGAGTTAGTTTTTCTGTCTCTTCAGAATCAAGCCGCTCAACAATAGTCCGGTAACAGATCAAGGGATAGTATTTTACATTCGCATTGCTCAGCAGCAACTCCGGATCAAAACTGACCCTGTCTGCTCGGGCGTAGACAATGGTATCGTGAGCCTGTATATGGTCCTTCAGAAGTTCCTCAAACAGGCCTTTGCTTCCTGCCGTAGTTGGAATCATATCAACCGTCTTCCCCTGCTCACATACCAGGGCAGCCGTCTTGCTCCCCACGACCGCTATCTTAACGCCATAAGGGAGTGTGGCTGAATTCTTCCGGAGTCGTTCAAAAAACAGACGCACCGCCTGCGATGAGGTAAAGACTAACCAGCTTGATTGATCAAGGAGGACTTCTTTGGGAAGTTCAAAATCAAGCGGTTCCGTTCTCAAAAATGGAAGCGGGACTATATCAATGTCCGAAAGAGCGGCTCTCTGTTTCAGTTGAACGAGGTTTTGCTCATCTCTGGTCACGGCTATTCGCAATGGGTCTGCTCTCCTGTAATTGATTGTAAGTATCAGTGACTACCTGTTCTGGATTGTCGCCGCTTACATCGGCGCACTTCAACCCGGACCAGCTGTCCCCCGAACGTACTCCCAAAACAGCCTTGAGACGCATCTTCCCACCTGACAGATCCGACTCAACTCCCAGCGGCAGCGTGCAGCCGGAGTCATATCGGGCCAGAAGTCCCCGCTCCAGCGATGACTGTAGCTCCGCTTCGTCTGAGTTCAACCTGGCCACCACTTCGGCCGTCTTCTTATCATCTCTTCTCATTTGAATCCCCAGTATCCCCTGAGCCGGAGCCGGTAAAAACTCGCCGGGATCAAGCCGCACTGCTTTCAGACCGCTCAAATCCAGTTCCAACCGGTCAAGCCCTGCCGCAGCAACTATGATAGCGTCATAGTTGCCATCGCGTAGTCTCCTGACCCGGGTCGGCACATTACCGCGCAGGTCCTTAATCTTAAAGCTGGGATTGTGGAAAAATACCTGGCACTGCCTGCGGGCCGATGATGTCCCCAGAACAGCGCCATCCTTCACAGGCAGGAACCCATTCTCAGCGACCGCTTCGGGGCGGATTAGCAAGAGTTCCCTGCTGTCAGCCCGAAACCCGACCGCACCCAGTGTTAAACCGTCCGGCTGCGAAGTCATCTGGTCCTTTAACGAGTGCACGGCCAGATCAATTTCTCCGGACAAAAGCGCCTCTTCCAATTCCTTGGTGAAGAACCCCTTCCCTTCCATCTTGTCAAACGGGAGGTTGTCGATTTTGTCACCGGTAGTTTTGATGATCTTAATCTCGACCGAGCAGTCATGCTGGCCAATCAAGATATCTTTGATGAAATTAGCCTGATACAGGGCCAGTTCCGAACCCCGGGTACCGATTACCATCTTTTCTGAGGTCACACTGCTTCCTTGCGTGGCGTAGTCAGATCATCAAGATTAAGGCCGCCTTCCATCTGAGCCAGGCGGTCCGAGATTATTCGGGCAGGCTGGAACGAAGAATGCGCGATCAGTTTGTTCACCAGCCGGACCACCGCTTCTTTCTCATCGGAATCCAACGAGGTGACCCGCTTGGAAAAAAGATCATGCAAAGCGCGCTCGGTAAGTGCCAATGACTCCTTAAAAGAGTCATGGAAGATCGGCTTGAGGGAGACTTCAAGCTGCGAAGACAAAAAGTTGTTGACCGCTTCGCTGACAATCTGACTGGCCTTGCCAGCTTCGACAAACCGCTGGCGAAGATTTCCGTTTCCTTTTGCTTTCAGGTAAGGGATGTCAACCATGACAATTTCCGGATGGTCAACAAAGTCTGTAGAAAAATCCCTGGGGACAGCCAGATCAACACAGATAACGGGCGTTTCACTGGTTTCCAACCGGGCAAGAAAATCAGCATCAAATACCGAAGTGCGGGCCGCCGTAGCAGAAACTATGGCGCTTACATCACCAGGGTCATTAATGAAATCATCCAGGGAAACTGCCGTACCGTTGAATCGCTCAGCAAGATCGGCAGCCTTGTCGAGAGTCCGGTTTACAAATAGAATGCTGGCCAGATTGGCTTCCCCGATATACTTGGCCATCTTTACGGTCATTTCACCGGCACCTATCAAAGCCACCTTCTGCGATCTGTCTGTTCCAAGTTGCTGCCTCAATTCCCGACAGGCCAACGCGGCCATCGACAAAGAACCATTAACCAGGTTAGTTTCCCGTTTCACTTTGCGGGAGACGGCCAGCGCCTCTTCGGCCAGTCTTTTCAGCTGTGGCCCAAGCAGGCCGGTATCAAGGGCGGATTCATACGCCTCGCGAAATTGTCGGCTGATCTGAGTCTCGCCGATAACCAGTGACTCCAGCGAAGAGACAGTACGAAAGAGATGACGAACGGCCTCTTTGCGAGGATAGTGATAAAAGTCGTTGGGGAAAAAACTCAGCTGGCTGCTATTTTTGAAAAAATAATCCACCAACCGGTGCAACAATCTGTCGCCGGTGTACTTCCCGCTGCTGACATACAGGAATTCGACCCGATTGCAGGTAGCAAGGTAGATTAGTTCATCAAGCCCGAGAGCTTTCTTGATCTGCCTGAGCTGCTCGTCTCTGGTTTCCCGGTCAAGAGTCAAGGTCTCGAGAAGGGCCATATTCTGTTGCCAGACGGAAGTTCCAATGATGCCAAGTTCCACTATTGCCTAATCCTAACTAATCTCTAAGTTTCCATAACATCGTTTGATGTCTAATAAAGCAGAAACTGGGGTTGGATTGTCATAACACTGTCAACATTGTGAAAAATCGCACAATTTGTTTGTTCCCAACCTTTTTTTGGGGACTCTGTCCAGGTCGCTTTGTTCACCAAGGATTAAACTCGGTTTCAGCCTCTTTAATTCCATTATAACTTATTGTTGTACAACCTTATACCTTAATATAAAAAAGGTAGAAATAGTCCCCGAATTACGCCGGCAAGCGACTAAATCTATACAAGTAAAAATACAATTGGTCCCTCTTCTGGTAACAAAGATACATATTATAACCCTGACTTTGTCAGGCAACCAATGATCAGACCAGTTTTCGGGGGGAAGGTCAACTCATCTAAGCAGACTTACACATATCATAAAATCCATGAATCGTTCTCTTGATTTCCGAATCAAATATTTGCTATGAGATACTATCTATTGATATTCAGTTGGTTACTGCTTATTCAGCAGCCCTTGGCGGACAATCTGTCGACCGCCGACAACCTTGGGCTGCTAAATATCCGAAGTCAGTCCCTCCTGCAGCAGGTTCGGTTCGGATTGCATCACCGCGAGCCCGGCATATTGGAATCTGGGAAAGCTCAGCTTTACCTGGGGCAAACCTGGAAGAATGTCTGGATGAAGAGAGAAGGAGTCTACCGGATTGACGGTGAAATCCACGAATTCCCTTTTCGGCTGGCCTATGGACTATCTGATCACTGGCAGCTGTCGATTGAACTTCCTGTCCGATATGTAGATGGAGGTATAATGGATCGGGCCATTGAGTCCTTCCATGGCCTGCTGGGAATCAGCAACAACAATCGGGATCGTTACGAACGAGGGGCGTTTGTCTTTGAAATAAACAACGGCGGATGGACGAGCGCAAATCGGGGCCAAGTCGGCTGGAATCTTGGGAATGCAGTTTTGGGATTGTCGGCCGGACCGCTGATCCCGTCGGATAGAGTTCAATCTTCCGCTTCCGTTCAGGTGAAGATTCCAACCACCACCAGAACAAAATTTTTTGGACATCAGTCCATAGACCTTGGAGTGACCCTTTCGGTTGCTTCCAAATACAAGAACCTGTTCTGGTATGTTAGTCCGGGGGTTGTCTACTATGGTGACGGCGAGATGATTGGCGTGCCGCTACGAAGATGGCACTATTCATCTCAATTGGGTATTGAGTACCACAGGCCGGGCAGTAAACATTCCTGGGTTTCGCAGCTAATCGCAGAGAGCGGGATGGCCCGGTCTTTCTCGCAGTTTTCTTATGGTACATATGAACTGATGTTCGGCTACAAGCGGCAGTTGAACCAATCACTGATCCTGGAGCTGGGGATTCTGGAGAATCTTTTTTACTTTGATAACTCTCCCGATTTTGGCCTGCATTTTGGCCTTACCCATCTCATGTAAGAGCCCATGAGACTTAAAGCGTTAGGTAACAACTTCCACAACGAGTTTGACCGGAGACAAACTGGTCACACAAAAGGATTGG
>JARGFS010000066.1 GCA_029211095.1 bacterium
CTACCTTTTCACGGGAGGTTTGGCCCCGGTCTGTCCGTGATCTGAACCACAAATTGCAGATTTGTATCATGTGCCGCTTTATCTTACTTAGATGAAGCGGCACTTTAAGTATGTGCGGTCCTAATCGCTCCATCTAAACGCATCGCTGATTGACCCGGGGTGTGAGCGATGGCTAATATAAGGGAAAGAGGTGTCTGCCATCGATTATTAAGTTGACACAATTCATAGAAATTGCTATTATAACAGTAGTTAGCAGGCTCATAGAGCAAAAGAGATATTAGGTAAATCTATACGGAAGGGAGAAGATTGCAACTCCCCTGATCGGCTATGCTAAGTCATTACTTACTAAAAAAATCACAAGTGCTTCAATCCTTGAATCCACAGAATATAAGGAGGTAAATATGGACGATAGCGGGCCATAGTGTTAGGCCTGCCAAAGTGACCAGAGCGTTTTTTTTCGGAGAGAGTAACTACTGTTACAGAGAGGTAACTCAATGAAGAAATTTTTGCTATTTTCGACCGGGCTTGTAGCGTTAGCGATACTGCTTACGGCAGGATTCACCATCGCGACCAACGAAAAGCCCGTTCCAGGACCTATGTCGGTTGAAAAGACCGATTTCTCAGAACCAAACTGGGAACTCAAAGCCCAGAACGAAATCACACACGAAGAAACATCCGTACCAACTGAAGCCGAAGGCCGCGATCCGGTCTGGTCCGATGGAACTCATCCGTCAGATCAGGAGATCTCAAATCGTCTCGCTTTGTCTGAGTCCAGATCGGTCAACAGCTATCCGGTTGATGCCAGGACTTCTCCGGTAGTCAAGAATGGCGGACTGCCGGTAATGCTGCCAGCCGCTGATCTTCTTTCGGAAGGTTTTGAAGGTGGCCTGGTTCCTCCAACCGGTTGGACTAATACGGTTAATAATCCGTATACTTGGGAATCGGATTCCTATGCTCCTTATGAAGGCACCTACTATGCTTCCTGCTTCTATGATGAATCTTACAGCGGAACCCAGGATGAATGGCTTATTAGCCCTTCAATAGATCTGACTTCGGGCGGATCTGCCTGGACCCTGAGTTTCTTCTGGCAGGGAAGTTATTATTGGTCTGTTGATCCTAACCCAAATTGCGATTTGGAAGTGTATTTCTCCACTGATGGTGGTGCCACCTGGATCGGACCGGTCTGGGATGAAAACGGTATTGGTGTCTTTGACAACTGGGTCTGGTATAACACGACCCTGCCATTGACCGCCTATCTGGGCGAAACCGACTTCAAGTTTGCTTTCCGTTACGCTGGCTACGATGGCGCCCAGTTTTCAATTGACGCCATAACCATCAATGATGGAGCCCTGCCGACCGGACGCTGCTGCAGTGGTGACCCAACCGCTCCCAGCTGTGAAGACGGTATGTATGAAGCTGACTGCGCCGCAATTGGCGGAACTTGGTCAGTTGGTCTGAACTGCACCGAAAACCCATGCCCGATTGCCGGCGCCAATGACGAATGTGTCAACGCCGAAGATGCAACCGGTGTCTATCCGGTACAGGTAACAGGCAACAATATCGGTGCCACAATTGACTGCCCCGGTGTTCTTGATTGGAACGCCGTCTGGTACAAGATTGATGTACCATACGGGTGCCAGAATGTAACGCTGGACTACTGTGGGACAACCCCAGAGTTGGCCACTGTTGGAGTCGTATTGTATCCCGATTGCTCCGACTGCAACAATTACGTTCTTCGTACCGACTACGCCTGGACAACCTGCGGCGATGGCGGCAGTAACCCACAGGTCTGGTGGAATATGCTGCCCGGACCGGCAACATATTATATCCCGGTCTTCATGGGGGATGGCGTTGAACAGGAATTCACGTTTAGCGTGAATGTAGAAGAGTGCCCGCCGGCTGCCGATGGCGATCTCTGTGATCAGCCGCTGGCAATAAGCATAACCGGTCAGGAAGCCCTGCCGGTCGCGCTGACCAACCAGTATACCTGCGGTCGCTTGAACTACTACGAAGAGACTTGCCTCGGTTATTACGACGGTGGCGAGGATATCGTATATGAACTGACTGTTGACAATCCGATCGATGTTGACATTACGCTCGATCCTAAGGGAACAACCTATACCGGTTTCCTGATCGATGCTACCTGTCCGGCCGATCCGTCAACCTGTCTGTTCAGCAGCACCAGTTCCAGTTCTTCCCCACAGACGCTGTTTGGAGTGCATCTCGATGCCGGAACCTATTATGTGATGGTCGATACCTGGCCTTCACCTGATTGTATCCCTGATTTCGATTTGACCTTTGCTCCTTCATCAGGGCCAACCTCTGGTGACGACTGTACCGACCCGATCCTGGTGAAACTGCCTGACGATATGCCTTATGCAGATCTCAGCCAGAAGACCTGTGGCCGCGGTAACACCTATAGTGAAACCTGCCTGGGTTTATACGACGGCGGCGAGGACATCATTTACTCACTTGATGTCGGCGCTACTATGACCCTGGACATTATTCTGGATCCCAAGGGAACCACCTACACCGGCATCTCGATTTCTGATGCCTGCCCGGGTGCAACCTGTATTGACTACGTGACGGGATCGAGCGGCGGTCCCAAAGGATTCTACGGAATCACCCTTGATCCGGGCATCTACTATATTATGATTGATACCTGGCCATCGCCCGCTTGTGTACCGGACTTTGACCTCACTATTGCTGAGGCCGCAGGCTGCACGGACAACGATTGCTGGGAATTCTGTGAAGAGATCGGTAATGCCTTTGAGCAGCCGTTCACTACTATCGGAGCAACGCCCGATGGTCCCGGTGGCTGTCTGAGTTCGCCGAATATCTGGTACTGTTACACAGCTACCTGTACTGGACCGGCCAGAGTTAGTCTCTGTGGTTCCAGCTACGACACAAAAATGGCTGTTTATGATGGTATCGACCCGAATACGGCGCTTGAGCTTGGCTGTAATGATGACTTCTGCTCACTTCAGTCAGAGGTCTCCTTTGATGCTGTCGCTGGCAACTCTTATTTGATCGAGGTTGGTGGTTACAGCAGCAGCACCGGTGACGGTATAATAACGATTGAATGCACCGATTGTCCGACGGTACCGCCGAATGACAATTGTGAAGACGTAACGCCCGCAGTTCTTACTATTGGCGTAACGACCACATTTACCGGCGACAATACCTGTGCGACCAACCAGTGTGCTTCGTTCCCGGATGGTCATGTCTGGGAAGCCTTTACTCTTGAGCAGACTGCTAACGTAACATTGGACTACTGTGGCACAGCTCCGGCCTTTGGCAATGCCTGGCTGAACCTGGCCTTTGATTGTCCGTGCTCTGGCTTCAGCGCTGCCGGTGCCTTTAATACCAGCGACTGCGGTGATGGTAATGTCACTATCGTTTGGGAAGGCCTGGCCGCGGGTACGTATTACTACCCGGTACTGCTTGATCCGGGCAATGGCGCCGAAGGACCATACACAATCAATGTCTTAGCCGAAGAACTGACCGGACCATGTTCCGCCAGTGGCGGCTGTGACGAGTATATTGAGAACGTCACTATGGGCGAGATCAATAATACTACTGCTTGTGACGGCTATGGTGACTACACGGCACTATCGGCCAATGTTGAGCCGGGCAGCAGCTATCCGATTTCAATAACTATCGGAAACGGATATTCTTCTGACTACGGCTCTGCCTGGGTTGATTGGAACCAGGACTTTGTCTTTGACGAAGTTACGGAAGCAATCACTCTTGATGTCTCTTCCGGTACCGGTCCTTATACCGGGACTGTTGTTGTTCCAGGTGATGCTGCTCCGGGAACAACGGTAATGAGAGTTCGCTTGAATTATTCCTCCTATGCCGGTCCATGTGGTACAACCACATACGGTGAGGTAGAGGACTATTCAATCGAAGTTGCCGGTGAGACCGGTCCAGTCTGGATGTTTATGCCTTCGCCGCTCTTTACGGCCGACTTCTTCTCAATTGATCCGGTCTCGGGTCATATATACATTTCCGAAGGTTACACTTCAGAACTGGGATACTCGGCGGCAGATATTGATGCCGGCAGTGTTGCTCTGGTTGTGAATGGCTCGGGAATCTCTGTTGGAGTATCGGCTGTAGAGACTATGCCTGCTTACGGCGGTATGCCAGGACCGATCTGTCATATCTCCTTCCCGTCGGTAGATTATCTGACCGCGGAAGCAAACGGTACCCTGCTTTATGATTGGGTCGAGTCATTCTTTGACGTGACCTATACGTACGGCTCAGGTGCCGGAACCGGTGGATTGACCGGATCGGCCATGATTCGTGGCCATATCTCCGGAGATCTTAATATGGATGACGCCGTTGATGTATCCGACCTTACAATGCTCATTGAGTATCTGTTTGGCGGCGGCGACGCTCCTCTGGTAATAGATCTTGCTGATGTGAATGCATCGGGACAGGTCGATGTAGCTGACCTGACCTATTTTGTTGAATTCATGTTCAACAATGGTCCCGCTCCTACTCACCAGTAAAGTGAGTTAGTTGGGAGACAATAATCAGGGCTTGCCGGTCTTATGGCCGGCAGGCCCTTAGTTTTGGCAGACAACGAGCAAGATTGGATGGTCAATTTTCTTGACAAAATGGATGAATTAGGTAGAATTGATGCAGATACAATCAACAAATGAAGATTTTCCGCGGGTATCAGGATGACGCCAAACAAATGAGAGTAACAAATCCGAACGTGAACAACGCATCGACAGGGTATGAAATTATGAATAAAAAATTACTGCTATTGCTCCTGCTTATTGGGTCGCTTCTTCTGGTCTCTGGCGCTTATGCTCAGGTCTCAGTTGGGGGAACACCGGTGAGTTTTAATAAATCGCTTCGCTCGGACATCCCGTCCATTCAGACCGGAACGGTTGATGTGGACCAGCTTCTTTTGGAAGACGCTCAGGATGCAATCGACAAGGACATACCCTATCGCTTTGGCTACCCGTTTGATGTCAATTACAGTCTTGAGAACTCTGGCCAGTGGGAAACCTTACCCAATGGTGACAAGATTTGGAGACTGCGTGTCGAATGTCCGGGGGCATACTCAATCAATTTACTATATGACTCATTCTGGCTTCCGGAAGGTGCCAGATTATATCTATACAGTGAAGATCACAGTATGGTGGCAGGAGCCTTTACTTCGCAGAATAATAAAAAGCATGGTGAATTTTCTACCCAACCAGTAAAAGGTGATGTCACAGTAGTTGAATACTACGAGCCCGCCGGGGTGAGCAAGCCAGGCAAGATTTCAATTAGTCGTGTTGTTCATGCCTATCGGGATCTGTTTAACTGGGATGTGGCCAAGCGCGCACTCGGTTTTGGAAGTTCTGGATCGTGCAATAATAATGTCAATTGCCCGGAAGGAGCCGACTGGGAGAAAGAGAAACGAGCCGCCGCCATGATACTTACCGGCGGTGGGTCAAGGATCTGTAGCGGATCCATGATTAATAATGTTCGCCAGGATTTGACACCATACTTTCTCACCGCCAATCATTGCCTTGGCGGGGAGAGCACCTGGATTATCATGTTTAACTATGAAAGCCCCGGCTGTACCAATGTGGATGGGCCCACATGGATGACAGTCCAGGGTACGACTCTGCGGGCGAGTGCGAGTTATTCTGATTTCGGCCTGTTGGAGCTAAGTGAACAGCCACCTGATTCTTACAATGTCCATTATGCCGGTTGGAACGCAGTTGATACGGCAGCTGATAGTTGCGTGGCGATTCATCATCCGTCCGGTGATATTAAAAAGATATCCTTCAATTACGATGCGGTGACCGCGACCACCTACCTGGGGACTTCGGTTCCTGGTGATAACTCGCATTGGCGGGTGGATAACTGGGAAGATGGAACTACTGAACCGGGTTCGTCCGGTTCCCCTATCTATGATTATGAGCATCGTATTATCGGCCAGCTGCACGGTGGGTATGCTTCATGCGCAAGTATTACCAGTGACTGGTATGGCAAGGTGTCCCAATCATGGGCGGCCGGCTCCTCGGCATCAAGCCGCTTGAAAGACTGGTTGGACCCGGACAATACCGGCGCCATGGTTCTTGACGGGCGTGATGCGGCAGGGATTTCAATTGCACACACCGCTTTGCCCGATACAAAAGATTCCCTGAACGACTACGAAGTTATCGCGACTATTACTTCAGCAGACGCATTGGTAAGTGATTCGCTGCTGCTGTACTATCGAGTGGATGCCGGTATCTGGTATGAGGACACTCTGCTGGCGACCGGGAACCCGGATGAATTTTCGGAGTTCATACCAGCCCAGTCTCCGGGTTCGGTAGTGGACTATTATCTTTTCGCCACCGATGTCGAAGGAAATTCTGACACGACCGAGATTTTCAGTTTCCGCGTAATTGATTACGGTATGACCATGCTCCCGGCATACGATGAAAAGACGGTGGCCGCCCTCGATACGGCCTGGTACACTTTGGTCTTGACCAATGCCGGAATCTACACTGATGACTACTCTCTGGCTCTTTCAAACAACCTGTGGCCAACCACACTTTGGGATGAAACTGAGACGAGTCAGATCAGTTCGACCGGAGCGCTTTTGTCGGACGCTTCGCTGACGTTCAAAGCAAGGGTTGAGGTTCCATCCAGCCTGTATGGTGACAATGACTCGGTCCTGGTTACCGCTACTTCGACCGGGGATCCTTCGGTCTCGGCTGTCTCCAGTTTCAAGACTACTTCAGCCGGAGAACCATTTACTATTCCATTCACCGATGAATTCTCATCGACCACGGTTGATGTCGGCAAGTGGATTCTCAATTCAAATGCTGAATCCAACAGTGGTGGTCTAAATCCGCCATCGGCCCCATACAGCCTGAACTTGAACGGGAATCCAGGGGGTGCTGATACGGTTATGTCGCAGGCTGTAAACCTCAAGAATGAGACCAACGTTGTTATTGGTTACTTCTATGAGCAGACCGGATCGGCAGATTCTCCTGAGAGCGGTGACAACCTGTTTGTGGAATACCTGGATTCACTCGGCGGCTGGCAGACTATTGCCACCTACCTGGGTGCTGATCCTGATATGACTGATTTTGTGCAGGTTGAGCTGCCAGTTCCGGGAGACGGATACCATTCTAATTTCCGACTCAGAATTAGGAATATTGGAACGGCAGGGCTGTTTGATGATTGGTTCGTGGATGATGTCTTTGTGGGGCATCCCTCGGATTATGACATACAAATGTCACCTTCGTTGGCCAGTTCCAATGGTCCGGCCGGAGATACGGCCGCCTATTCTATTTACCTGAAGAATGTTGGCCTCTATGATGACACTTACGATTTGACCACTATTACGTCCAATTGGTCGGTCTCATACTGGGATGCTACCGGGACTTTTGAAGTCAGTTCGGTGGGGCCGGTTTTGGCCGGTGATTCCGCCCTTATGATTGCCAGGGTTTTCATACCCGGATCAGCCCTGCTCAACGAAGCGGACACGGCCCTGATCAGGGCGACATCTCAGGGGGATGTTGGAGTCTTTGCCGAAGGCACTGTTGTAACAGTGTCAGCCGGAACACCGGTGGCGTATCCCTGGTTTGAGCCCTTCCCGGACCCAACCCTTGATCTGTCTAAGTGGTTCTACAATGCGGGTGCTAATGTATCCGACAGCGGTCTCAATCCGCCCAGTTCGCCGTATTCGCTGTCTATCGATGGAGGGTTTGATACGGTCGTGACGCAGTTAATTGATATCTCGGCCAAGTCCGATGTCAACCTGTCATACTATTATCAGCGCGGAGGAGCAGGTGAAGTCCCGGATGCCGGTGACGACCTGGTTGTCCAGTACCTGAATAGTTTTGGCACCTGGGTCGATGTCGCCGTACATCCGGGTTTGGGTGGTGCGATGACCACTTTTGCCCAGGTGACTTTTGGTCTGCCACCGGATGCCTACCATGCCGGCTTCCAGGTCCGGATGACCAGTACCGGTTCCTGTGTTGATTGCGATCATTGGTATGTCGATGACATTCGGATAGACTTTGCCCCCTCAATTACAGTTGGTCCGGTTTCATACGATGTAACGCTGCAGACGGATGATTCTACATTCGCCGATCTTATTGTGTCAAACGGTGGACCGGGCGATCTTGACTATTCTGTTCTGGTTCAGCCTGTTCTCAAGAGCAATAGTCTCTTTAGCGCATTGCAGGCTTCGGGCGATATCGAGCCTCCCTGGAGAGTTTACCCCGAAGGGTTTAACGACTACGAGGACCCCAAAGGAGAGGATGATCCGCGCGAGGGATTCCCGGTCACCAAAAATGCCGGAGGTCCCGATGCCTACGGTTATGTCTGGATAGATTCCGATGAAGCCGGTGGTCCGACATTCAATTGGTTGGATATCTCCGGCACAGGCACGGACATTGTGGCGGATCTCTCCGATGACAATTATGGCGGCCCCTATGCAATTGGGTTCGACTTTGAATTCTACGGAAACAGCTATAATTCCGTTTATATCGGTTCAAACGGTATCATTGGATTTGGCTCAACCGATATGGGCTCCCGGTTTAAGACCAGTATCCCAACGGCGGGTACTCCCAATGATATGATTGCCTGGCTGTGGGATGATCTGAATCCCACCGATGCTGACAACCTGAATGTTCATGTCTATGTTGGTATGTCCGGCGGAGCGTATGTCATTCAGTTTGTCGATTATCCGGAATACGGCGCTGCTGTCGGAGATGTTGTAAACGCCGAAGTCATACTCTATCCCGATGGAAACATCGTCATGCAGTATCAGTCAATAGCAGCCGGGTTTGATGTTCTGAATTGTACTATTGGAATTGAGAACGGTGACGGAACTGATGGTCTGGAGGTCGCCTACCTGACCAGTTATCTGCACGACGGATTGGCTGTTCAGTTCTTCAAACCAGCCCAATGGCTCAATCTGGACCAGTCTTCAGGTTCGCTACTGACCGGTCAGGCAGATACAATTCAGTGTCAGTTCAGCTCAGTTGGGATTGTGGCTGGGGTTTATAACTCCAATATCATGATCAGCAGTAACGATCCCGATCCGGGTGAGAATCCCTGGATGGTACCGGCTCAGCTGACTGTGACCGATCAGCCGCCGTTCACCTGTGGGGACATTGATGGCAACGATGCGGGTCCGGATGTATCGGACTTGACTTATCTGGTTGACTATCTCTTTGGAGGGGGCGCGGCCCCACCGGTTCCGGTGGCAGCCGATGTAAATGCCAGCGGAGACTTGAACATTGAAGATTTGACTTATTTTGTAGACTTCCTGTTCAATGGAGGTCCGGCACTGACTTGTCCGTGATTTTTGATTTAATTTGGCGGTCGATGGATAAACCAACGGCCGCCTGCCGATAAGAGAGAATAGCCGAACGTTTCGGCCAAGGGAGTTGTTATAAGAGTATTATGGTAAGAAAGACAACACTGCTATTAGCGGCGGCATTTATGTTGCTGCTCACCGCCTCGCTCTCCGCCACAGAGTACTACTTCCAATTCAGAGTCGATGATCCGTCTGAATTGAAAAGCCTGACCCGGATTATCTCAATTGACAATGTCAAGGATGGTCTGGTGACAGCTTATGCCAACGATGAACAGATGTCAGCTTTTACCAATTTAGGGTATGAGTTTGATATTCTTCGCCACCCGGGCGACGTGAAAAATCCCGCGATGTCAAGTAATCGAGCCGAAATTGCAGCCTGGGATGTTTACCCAACCTATTCGGGTTACCTCTCCATGATGGAAGATTTCGCCATCAATTATCCGGCCATCTGCCAGCTTGATACGATTGGAACTTCGGTTCAGGGGCGACAACTGCTCTATATAAAGATATCTGATAATGTTACTGTGGAAGAGGATGAGCCGGAAGTTATGTTCACCAGTTCCATGCATGGGGATGAGATAACGGGCTACGTGCTCATGCTCCGATTGATCGACTCACTTCTGGTTGGATATACAGCCGGTGAACCGGGTGCGGTTGACATGGTCGAGAACTACGAAATCTGGATCAATCCCAGCGCCAATCCTGATGGTACATATTACGGAGGGAATAATTCAGTCTCCGGTGCCCGCCGGTACAATTACAATGGGGTTGATCTGAATCGGAATTTCAAAGACCCCGATGATGGCGATCATCCCGATGGCAATTCCTGGCAGGTTGAGACTATCGCCATGATGAATTTCTCCGGTGCCAACCATTTTGTCATATCGGCCAATTTCCATGGGGGTGCCGAAGTGGTCAATTATCCGTGGGACACCTGGTCGAGATTCCCGGTAGATGATACCTGGTGGCAGGCGATAAGCCATATGTATGCTGACACCGCTCAGACCCACAGCCCTTCGGGTTACATAGACGGATTCAACGACGGGATCACCAATGGCTATGCCTGGTATCCTGTTGCCGGTGGTCGGCAGGACTATCTGAATTACTATAATCACTGTCGGGAAGCGACAATCGAAATATCGGATGTAAAGCTCATCAGCGCTTCACTTCTTCCAGCGCACTGGGAGTATAACAAGCGTTCCTTCTTTGACTGGATGCGTCAGGCTTCGCTCGGTGTCCGCGGAATCGTGACCGACTCTTTGACCGGCCTTCCCCTTGACGCTTCGGTGGAGGTAGTTGGACATGATACGGAGCAGGACAGTTCGGTTGTTTTCACCGATCCGGCTGTCGGGGATTATCATCGTATGATTCAGTCCGGCGTGTATTCTATAAAATTCAGTTCGCTCGGCTATGTTTCAAAAACCGTGACCGGTGTCTCGGTCTCTGATTTTTCTACGACCGTTGTCGATGTCCAGCTGGCTCCGCTGTCGAATGACCCGGTTCTGGAGTACACCAGCAACAATGCCGGTTCCATGAATGCCGGGGATATAGTTTCGTTCAATGTTTCGCTGGCCAACAACGGCGGGGGGAATGCTGTGAACACAATCGGGACGTTGATAACTTCGGACTCCTACGTGACTGTCACACAGCCGACAAGTTCCTACCCGACCATTCTGGCTCTGGGGGGGACGGCGGCTTCGAGCAGTCAGTACCAGATATCGATTGATATCCTGTGCCCGGAACCGCATGTGGCTTCATTCCAGTTGGCTCTCACGGCCGATGGCGGCTATGTCGACACGGTTACATTTGATCTGAGTATTGGGTTGAGTATTGAAGATTTCGAGAGTGGCGATTTCAGTTCCTTCGCCTGGGTGATGGGCGGTTCGCTCCCCTGGACAGCCAGCACAAGTGATGCTTATGAAGGAGTATATAGCGCCCGCTCGGGATCAATCACGCATAGTCAGACGAGCCAGATGCAGGTGACAATGGAGAATCTGCTGGCCGGGAATATCTCATTCTATTACAAGGTCTCTTCGGAGTCCGGTTGGGATTTCCTCAAGTTCTACATTGACGGCGTACTAAAAAACGAATGGTCCGGTAGCGCCGGATGGCTTCAGGCGACCTATCCGGTTAGTGCCGGAACGCACACCTTTATGTGGCGATATACTAAAGATAGTAATACCAGTAGCGGCTCCGACGCGGCCTGGATAGACTACATTGTTTTCCCGGCTGCCGATAATGATCTTGATGACGATGGGGTAAACGACAATCTGGACAACTGTCCGAGCCTTGCCAACCCGGGTCAGGAAGATGCTGATCATGACAATGTTGGTGATATTTGTGACAACTGTCCGGGTACCTCAAATTTCTTACAGACTGATGGAGATTCTGACGGTATCGGCGATGTCTGCGACAACTGTCCCACAATCGCCAACGCTGGCCAGGAAGACGGAGATGCCGATGGCATAGGGGATGCCTGTGACAATTGTCCGACCGTCGCCAATGTCGCTCAAGAGGATGGGGATGCCGACAGCGTAGGGGACAGCTGTGACAATTGTATCGCCGCTTTCAACCCGCTTCAGGAAGATAGCGACAGCAATGGGATCGGCGACTCCTGTGATGTGGTTTCGTGCTGTCTGGTCATACGCGGAAATGTAGACTATGATCCCGGTGACGCTATTGACATAACCGACCTGACTACTCTGGTCGATTTCATGTTCAATGGCGGGGCAACTCCGGACTGTATCGAAGAAGCCAATATCGATGGGGATCCGAGTGAGACTATCGATATTACCGATTTGACTTATCTGGTCGACTATCTCTTTGTTGGCGGCGCTGCGCCTCTCTCATGTCCGTAAGTAACAAGCGTTTAGCTAAATGTACACAGGCCGTCCGTTCTCGGGCGGCCTTTTCTATTGGGCTTTGAGAATCCCGAAAATGATGGGACCAATCTGATCGCTGGGGGTACAATATCTTGAGGCCGATAATCAGGCCAATAGAAGAGTTACAACCAGAGAGAAGATGACCATTGGAACCAAGAGAATCAACAGCAATAACAGCCGACCGGCTGGTTAGTCGCAGAAGGAACGGTGTACAGTCTGAAACGGGTGACCGGATACTGGTCATTGACAGTTCCGGTTTCCACTGGATCGGTAAGTTGGTCGATATCTGGAATCAATCTTCCGGTCGCTTCCTGCTCCATCTGCGACTGACCGAAAGTGGGCTGTCACTTGCTCGTACGCTGCTTTTCATGATCGCCGCTCAGATCAGGGGTGCCTGGGTGGTCTTGGAGATTCAGACCGAAATTGAGCCGATGGTCGAGTCCGGCTGGAGCCCATTATTAAGAAAGATCGCTTCTCTCAGCAATTTGGTTCTGGTTACCTCCAAAACTCGTAAGGCGCTTCTGAGTTCAATCGGTATTAACGCTGAGCAGGTCGATATACCGACTGTTCGCTGGCAGGATTCGGCGCGCAAATTCAGCCGACCGATTCCTACCTTGCTTTCTGTTGCTCCGCTGGTCCGGGAATCCAACCACTCGGCCACCCTCAGAGCGTTCAAACTTATCAAGCAGAAATACCCGCGGGCCGAATTGAAGATAGTTGGCTGTGGTCCGCTTCGGCAGGAGTTGGAACAGTTTATTGATTCGCAATGGTTGTCATCGGTTACGATTATTGAACCGACTGAGGATGCCACCATTCTTGAAATACTGGCGCAGTCTGATCTGTATGTTGACAGTTCCTGTTGTGAAGCGCTGCCCCAGTGGACCTTGACCGCCCTGGCCACCGGACTGCCGGTTGTAAAAGCTCGGATCAACGGTGCTACCGAGCGCATTAATGATCGGGAGAACGGCCTGCTCTATCTGCTCAACAATCATAATGAACTGGCCGATCGGGTGATTGAATTGATTGAAAACGAGCCCCTCGCCCAGACCATTGCCAGAAATGCGATCGCGTCTGTTACTTCCGGCCGACCGGCCGAAATCGAGGAGTTCTGGCGGCGCATTTACGCTTCAGTCTGATCTAATCATCACTATCCCACAGTAAGAGAGAATATTCAACCAACAGTTATGCACTTTTTTACTTGAGCTAATTGCCGGTCAGTAGTATGCTTGGGTCCTGTTACCGGTCTGAATCCGGCCAGGGAGTGGAAAAGTAAGTTATTGTCGATGAATGAGAAAATTTCAAAATTCGATGTTGCCATCGTGATGCCAATCCTGAATGAGGAGAGGTATATTGGGCGTACACTCGAACAGATTTATATGCAGGACTTCCCGATGGATCGGTTGGAAGTGGTCATTGCCGATGGAGGTTCCACCGACCGAACCCGTGAGATAGTGGAGAGCTACCGAAGTCGTTTTGGTACTCTTAAGTTGCTGGATAATGCCGGCCGTAAGCCTTCTACGGGGAGGAATGTGGGCGTTAAGAATACTTCGGCACCTTATGTTATTATTCTTGATGGTCACTGCTATATTCCGGACAATCAGCTGCTGAAAAATATGCTGGCTCTTTTTGAGCAACACCAGGTAGATTGTCTCTGTCGCCCCCAGCCACTCACTCCGCCGGACATCAATGAGTTTGAGCAGGCAGTAGCTTTTTGCAGGGGCTCTTTGCTCGGACACAAACCGGGGTCAGAGATTTTTTCTGATCATGAGGCAATTATTGACCCGACTTCATCGGGGGCAATGTATCGCCGGGAGGTCTTTGACCAACTGGGTTATTTCGATGAGCAGTTCGATGCCTGCGAAGATGTGGACTTCAACTTCAGGGTGCATCGGTCCGGAATGAAGGCAATGCTGTCCCCCAAGCTGACGGTGTTCTATTATCCTCGCTCCAGTATCCCCGGACTCTGGCGACAGATGAACAGGTATGGCCTGGGGCGGTTCCGTTTCTCGGCCAAGCACAGACAGTTTTCACCCATCCAGTGGCTGGCCGGAGCCGGAACAGCCGGATTTGTTTTCCTGGCTGTTCTCTCATTGCTGTCCACCTCGGTTTTGTCCTTTTTTCGGTCAGCCGTGGGGATCTACTTACTAATCGTCATTCTTTTCTCCCTGATATTGGCCCTCAAAAAGAGGCAGCCGGGCTGTTTACTGTATGGACCTTTGATTTTCCCTACCATTCATTTTGGTCTTGGAACCGGTTTTCTCAAGGGTCTCTTCGAATTCCTCAGTCATAAGAAATCGGTCAGGCCGGGACCTTCAATCTGATTGCTCTTGCCCCATCTGTTTTGTACCTTTAGCCTATGTCCCGAATCTATAGTCATAGCGCCTTGGAGACTTTTCGCTCCTGCCCGCGCAAATTCAAATTTCAGTATGTTGAGAAAACGAAAGTTACGCGACGGCTGACGCCGGACACTCACCTCGGAACGTCCGTTCATTACGTGTTGAGCAAGCTCTACAAACTGGCCGCAGACGGAATTGTATTGCCTCGCCAGGAGTTGATCAAACTCTATCTTGATGAGTGGGAGAAGATAAACAAAGAAAAGATATCTCTGGTAACGGATTACTATACGGTCGATGACTACATCCGGATTGGCGAAGAGATGCTGGTTAAGCACTACGATACATACGCTCCATTCAAGCCGGGGCAGCTGCTGGGGAGCGAACTCAATATTCAGTTTACGCTACCGGGGACCAGCTTCCGATTCAGAGCGATTGTAGATCGAATCGTGAGATTAGACGATGGCTCGGTGGAGATTGCCGACTACAAGAGTGGTCAGCGGATTATGCAGTTTCAGGACCCCAAGTTCCACTTCCAGATGGGGCTCTATCTGCTGGCTGTGAAGGACAGGTATCCCCAGTTTGACAAGATCGTCCTGGCAATGTATTTCCTTCGCCACAACGAGGTGGTGCAGCATGAAATGACCCAGGATGAAGCGGAACTGCTTACTTCAGAGCTCAGGGGCCAGATCCTTGAGACGATCAACGCCGAACGTATGGATGATTTTCCGGCCAAAGAGTCGCCATTCTGCAGCTACTGTGACTATCAGCTGCTCTGCCCGGCCAAAAGGCATAAGCAGCTTCTTGAAGAATCCGCGTCTGATGATGAGCTGACCCCGGAGGCACAAGCGGAGAGTTTGGCGAGCAAGTTTCTGGATGCTAACCTTGAGTTCAATAAATTCAAGGCGCTCAAGGAGGAGTTACGCAAGGAGCTAATCTCTTTGGCTCGAGAAACCGGCTGGTCTTCGTTTGAAGGTCGGCAGGGGAAGGTCTCCGTAAAAGTGGCTGACAAGGAGAAGTTTGTTACGAAAACGGACAGCGCCAATGAATTTGCCGATCTCTCTTTCCTGGCCAGAGAGCTGGGTTTGGAGGATTATTTCAAATTAGATGGGAATGGGTTGCTCAAAGAAGTCTACCTGAAACGACTATTGCCGGATGAACAACTTGAAAAACTGGCTCAATATATCCGGGTTGTCGATGGCTCCCGAGTGTCCGCAAAATATATAGAGGATACTGACCTTGAGGACAAGAGTTGAGTTTGCTGTTTTGAATTCAACTGATATAAAAAAACCCGCCAATGGCGGGTTTTTTTGTGAGAAAACTTCTGCTACTTTCTTGTACGAACCATGAAGACTGGTGAAATTTCCAGTTCCTTCCGTTTCTCAATCGGAATCGTATCCAGGCTGTGTTCGCCCCAGTTGGAGCGGCTGGCTACGACCATAAGAAAATTGTTGGGATGCGTGGTGGTTGTGTCGACCGACAGCATCTCAATCGGCTTGTCTTCCAGCGAAGAGATAAAGACCGTCACCAGACGTCCATCGCCGGGAGTCAGTTTGTTTGCGGTCGGGCCCAGGTTGGCAACCATGCCCAGGGTGACACACTGGATGGCGGTGTCGGGCCGGAAAGCTTTGAGTGCAAAATGTTCGACCCGGCCACCGACATAGATAGCGGAGTCGGCCACGATCTTGTTGTTATCTCCCGCAGATAATCTGAGGGGGACGGACAACCCTTCCACGTCTTCATCATTGGTAATGGACACGGTAACGGTCCAGACGTCATCGGCAATTTTGTCGACGTCGGCAAAAACCGTATCTCTGGCGCCAAACAGATCCTGACCAATGGCCAGAGTCGGTATTG
>JARGFS010000067.1 GCA_029211095.1 bacterium
GACCGGGCTGCTGACCGTTTGTTATCCGTACGTCTCGCTGGAGCCTATTGTGACCAAGCTCTCCGGACAGAACTGGATTGATGCTACCAAGAAGAAGAACCTGGAGAGTGATCGGGCCATAAACCTGGACAATCTGCAGGAGACCAAAACGGATGTGAGAGCGCTTTTGCTGAGGTCACATCTGAAAATGGAAGATTTTATGTCCCTTAAGGTGGGAGACGTTATCCCGTTTGAGCGGAAGATAAATTCACCGATTGATGTTTATGTCGGTAACCGCTTGAAGTATGCCGCACGACCCGGATTGTCCGGCAAGAAGAAAGCCTTTCAGGTAACGGAAATTTATGAAGCGATAGTGGAGGAATATTAGAAATGACTGATGAGAACAAACCGGAAAATCCGGAGATTGTTGACTCCTCGGAAGACAACGCCGGACAGGCCGGACCTCCGCAGGAAGATTCCGTAGCGGCCGAGGTTGCCGCCGATAATGCGGAGCAGGCGGTTGGCGAAACGGCCGCGTCTCCTGAATCAACCGATGAAGTTGATTCCGAGGCTGACATGCTCAAGATGCTGGATGATCTGCCTGAAGATGACAGCAAGGCCGGAGTGGATGATATCGACTTTGGTACTTCGCCCGAAGTCTCTGATGCTGAGTTCCAGCAGCTCTCTCAGCCAGCTGGTGACGGAGAGCCACGGAATATTGAGATGCTGATGGATGTCAACCTTCCAGTTGCGATTGAACTGGGTCGGACCAGGCTGGCTATCTCTTCAATCCTCGCTTTGGGCCCCGGCTCTGTAGTGGAACTGAACAAGCTGGCGGGAGAACCGATTGACGTACTGGTGAACAACAAACCAATAGCCAAAGGTGAAGTAGTGGTGGTCGATGAAAATTTCGGCGTTCGCATTACTCAGCTTTTGACTTCCGAAGAAAGACTGAGGGCTTTGGGTGACCACTAAGAACAATCGCAAGCGAATGCTGGTGACGGTCGGCCTGATTTTTGTGGCGGCCATAGCCGGACTGGTCATGATCGGCAACGATAATGTTGAAGCATCCGGCAGTGGCGAAACGGTGCAGGCTACCGGAGTAGCGTCTGCCTTCCTGCCGATACTCAAGATGCTCAGTGCGCTGGTTGTGGTGGTGATTGCCATCTATGTCGGTGTCTGGCTGCTGAAGCGGACAATGGGACGGAAGTTTTCCGGGAACCAGGTTTATAACAGCCTGGAAGTCCTGGAGACTACTTTTGTAGCGCCTAAGAAGTCGGTCTCGCTGGTGAGAGTTGCTGACCGTTCGGTCTTGATAGGGGTGACTGATCAGAATATCTCGGTTCTTGCCGAATTGGATTCTGAATCAACCGCACAGATACTTGCAAAGGAGTGTGAGCAGCCGGAGACATCATCGTTTGCGGATATGCTTAAATCAACGGTTAAGAAGATACAGGAGAGCGCCAAGAGACCACAGGAGAGTGTGGCCTGATCTGAGTCCTGACGAACTGTGAGCAATGGATAGCTCACGCGGGCGAGATGGAATTTGCCCGAACAACATTGAATAAATGGGAATTATGAAAACTAAGTCTATCATGTTGCTGGCCGTGGTACTTTTGGCCTGTCTGGCCGGAGCTGCCGAAGCTCAAACACTTCCAAAAATCTCGGTCGATGTAGGGGAGTCAACCAGCCCGTCCGATTTGTCGACGACACTGCAAATCATTCTCCTGATGACTGTGCTGGCCCTGGCGCCATCAATTGTAATCATGGTGACGTCATTCATCCGCATAACCATTGTGCTCAGTTTCCTGCGGCAGGCGATGGGGATTCACCAGATGCCGCCGGGACAGCTGCTGGTTGCCCTGGCCCTGATACTATCATTTTTCATAATGTCGCCGGTGATCAATAAGTCATACAACGAAGGTATCAAACCTTATCTGGACGAACAGATTAGCGGGGAAGAGGCTTATGAGAAAGCAATTGATCCTTTCCGCCATTTCATGTTGAAGCAGACCAGGGAGAAAGACCTGGCCCTGTTTGTTGGTATTGCCGATCTGAAGGCACCCCAGAATGAAAAACAGATTCCGCTGCAGGTTCTTGTTCCCGGTTTTGTTGTCTCGGAATTGAGGACAGCTTTCCAAATCGCCTTTGTTCTCTTTGTACCATTTTTGGTGATCGATATGGTGGTAGCTTCGGTCCTGATGTCAATGGGAATGATGATGCTGCCTCCGATCATAGTTTCTCTGCCGTTTAAGATATTGCTGTTTGTGCTGGTGGACGGATGGTACATGTTGATTAAGTCGCTGGTTGAATCATTTCACATGTAGGTTGAGGTAAGATTATATGACTCCGCAGATGGTTGTTGCAATTGGTCGTGAGGCCGCAATTCTGACTTTGATGGTGGCCGGTCCGCTGCTGGTGGCCGGACTGATCGTGGGAGTGGCGATTTCACTCTTTCAGGCAGTGACGCAAATCCAGGAAATGACCCTGACATTCATTCCCAAGATACTGGCGGTATCATTGGCGCTGCTTCTGTTTCTGCCCTGGATGATCAACAAGATGGTCGATTTCTCAAATCATATGTTCGAGCTGATCCCGACTTTAGTCGGATAGTTTTTCTGCTCAGAATTAGGTCAGTTCGAACTTTTTTCCAACAGTAAGAGCAGATATTTCCCACTCATTCCCAGCTCCCCATTAATAGGCGCCTTTTGCGACACGTAACCTACTGTAGTACAATAAGATAATTAGGGTGCTTGGGCCGTTCCACTTTGGCACACCATTTGAGATAGATAATGGTGAGAATCACAAAGTGGAAGGAAAAAAGTTGTTCGATTTCATCAATTTCACCGCCGAAAGAGCCCAGGTCTTTCTTTTGGTGATCACCAGATCTTCATCGATCTTCATGTTTGCCCCAGTTCTGGGGCATAGATCGATCCCGAAACTGGTGAAGGTCAGCCTGATGATTCTTCTGGCTGGGCTGATTGTTTCCACTATGCCCAATATCGAAATGGAGCCGATCAACTCCATCTGGCCGCTGCTCGGCCTGATGTTTAGAGAGTTTTTGATCGGGGCCGTTATCACGGTCGTTTTCCTGCTGACTTTTTACGGCGTGCAGACGGCCGGCTCGATTATCGGCTACCAGATGGGTCTGGCCATGGCCACCGAGTTTGATCCTTCGACTTCGGCTCAGGTCTCGGTCATCGGCCGCTTCTGGTACATGCTGGCCCTTCTGATTTTTCTGGTCATTGATGGTCACCATCTGCTGATACAGGCGTTCGCAGACAGCTTCCACCTGATCCCGCCCGCCGGCGTGACCATGAACGGCGAAGCGGGCGAGATGATCCTGCGGGTTAGCGCTTATGTCTTTATAATCGCTCTCAAGATTGCCGCACCAGTGCTGATTACTCTTTTCCTGACCGATGTCGCCCTGGGCACAATTGCCAAGACGATGCCGACCATGAATGTGTTTTTTGTCGGTATCCCGGTTAAGATCGCGATGGGCTTGCTCGTAATGGCCATCTCACTTCCGGCCTTTGCTTATGTGCTGGAGCAGACCATGAACTACCTCAACGGTGAACTGCGCGAGATTTATCTCGCCATGGGACAGGCGTAGGCAGGATGAGTCAGGATAGTTTCCAGGAAAGAACCGAACGGGCGACCCCCAGAAGGAGATCCAAGGCCCGCGAAGAGGGGAAGGTCTCCAAGTCTAACGAGCTTAACGCCGCTGTTCTGTTAATTCTCGGATTTATGACGATCTATCTGCTTGGCCCGATGCTTTCCCAGCAGGCGATGCAGATTATGTCGCACTCCCTTGGGAACGCGCCTGCGATTGCTGCTTCGGACCCCTCGTTCCTTTCGGTCTTCTCCGATGGCATGGTCCGGTTCTTCACGCTGCTGATGCCCCTGTTTGTGGTGGTGGTGATTGTTGCCATAGGTATCAATGTCGCCCAGGTAGGGTTCAAGATCAGCGGGAAGTCAATGGAGCTGAAGTTTGACAAGTTGAATCCTATGCAGGGACTCAAACGGCTATTCTCTACCAAGTCTCTGGCCCAGTTGATCAAAGATACGCTGAAGCTGCTGATTATCGGCTTTGTGGCTTACAAAACCATTCAGGGGGAATTTGATTCTTTCTTCCTGCTTCCGGACCAAACGGTGGCGCAGCTGGCGGTTGCGATGGGGTTGCTGTCACTCACACTGACTCTGAAGCTGGGCGGGATAATTCTGGTTATCGCTCTTCTGGACTACATGTACCAGAAGTTTGAGTTCGAGAAATCGATACGGATGACACATCAGGAGATCAAGGAGGAATTCAAGGATACCGAAGGATCACCTCAGATCAAAGCACGCACGCGCCAGTTGCAGCGCGAGATGTCGCAGAAGCGGATGATGGGTGAAGTCCCCAACGCTGACGTGGTTATCACAAACCCGACTCATATCGCCGTGGCCCTCAAGTATGATCCGGATTCGGCCGCGGCTCCTTTTGTGCTGGCCAAGGGTGAACGCCTGGTGGCGCAGAAAATCAAAGAGATAGCTTACGAACACGATATTCCGGTCTACGAAGACAAGCCGCTGGCCCGCGCTCTGTTCAAGATGTGCGATATCGGCCAGTCGGTTCCTATGCAGTTGTATCGCGCCGTGGCCGAGGTTCTTGCCTACGTCTATCGCCTGAACGGGAAAGGGCTTAAGTAAGATGGCACCGGTAGTTGGACAACAGACATTACTTGAAAAAATTACGGCCCGCTCAGATATCGTCCTCGCTTTAGGCGTAGTGGCGATAATCGGTGTACTCATAATTCCGATATCGACCGGGCTTCTCGATTTTGCTTTGGCCTTCAATGTCACCTTCTCGTTGGTCATCCTGTTGACGACCATGTATGTGACGCACCCTCTGGACCTGTCGGTCTTCCCCGGCATGCTTCTGATCGTTACCCTGCTTCGCCTGTCCCTCAACGTAGCTTCGACCCGGCTGATTCTCGGTCAGGCATACGCCGGTGATATTATCAATTCGTTTGGTAATTTCGTGGTTCAGGGGAACTACGTAGTCGGGTTTATCGTCTTTATCATTCTGGTCATTATCCAGTTCGTGGTAATTACCAAAGGTGCCGGTCGTATCTCCGAAGTTGCGGCACGATTCACGCTTGACGCCATGCCGGGCAAGCAGATGGCTATTGATGCCGACCTCAATGCTGGAATTATCACCGATACCGAAGCCAAAGAACGCCGGGAAAAGATATCCCAGGAGGCTGACTTCTATGGAGCGATGGACGGTGCTTCAAAATTCGTTCGTGGTGACGCAATTGCCGGTATCCTGATTACGCTGATAAACATTATCGGCGGTTTTGTAATCGGGGCCGCGCTCAACGATATGACCCTGACCGAAGCTCTCCGTACCTACTCGTTACTGTCGATTGGTGATGGCCTGGTGACTCAGATCCCGGCCCTGCTGGTTTCAACCGCTTCCGGTATTATTGTCACCCGGGCCGCGTCCAATTCCGCAATGGGGACCGACCTCACCAACCAGTTGACTCAGCAGCCGAGGGCTATCCTGGTGGCTGCGGCCGTGCTGTTTGTATTTGGGCTTCTCCCCGGAATGCCAACAACGATTTTCATGACTCTCAGCGTCATTGTGGGTGGGCTTGGGTATGCATCTATCGGATTGAAGCAACGCAACGAACAGAGAAAGCAGCAGACGGCTCAGCAGGAGACAGAAGGGCAGGAGGCTCCACCGGAACGAACCGAGGACCTTCTTAAAGTTGATTCGCTAGAGCTGGAAATTGGTTACGGATTGATTCCGTTGGTCGATGCCAATCAGGGCGGAGACCTGCTGGAACGGATCAGCGTCATTCGCAAGCAGCTGGCCGGTGAACTTGGAATTGTTGTACCGCCAATAAGAATCCGGGACAATGTCAGGCTGAACCCGAATCAATACCAGATTAAGATCAAAGGTGTGCGGATTGATGGATTTGAACTAATGACCGATCACCTGCTGGCTATCAACCCGGGCTATATCGATGAGAAGCTGGACGGATTTGATACCAAAGACCCGGCGTACGGCCTCAATGCCACCTGGGTTATCCCGAATCTGAGAGAAATCGTCGAAGCAAAGAACTTCACCGTTGTTGAACCTTCGGCGGTGATGGCCACGCACATGACCGAAGTCATCCGCAAGTCGGCGCCGGAAATCGTGACGCGACAGGATGTACAGAATCTGATCGACACTCTGAAGGAAGACTACCCGGCGCTGGTTGATTCAACCATACCGGAACCGGTCTCGCTGGGAACATTGCACAAGGTTCTTCAGGCGCTGCTGGCCGAGCGGGTGCCGGTCCGTGACCTGGCTACAATCGTTGAGACTATCTCTGACTATATCGGCGCTACTAAAGAGACCGATGTCCTGGCCGAGTACGTGCGCATGGCTCTTAAGAGGCAAATAACTGAAATCCACAAAGATAAAGATGGGCGGATCAATGTCTTTACTATTGATCCCAATATCGAGCAGCAGATGGCTGAATCAGTACAGAATACAAAGCAGGGACTGATGCTGGTATTGGACCCGTCCATGTCAGAGACAGTAATCCAGCAGACAGGCAAGCAGATTGAGGCGATTGAGATGTCCGGGCACGCCCCGGTCTGTATCTGTTCGCCGAATATCCGGCTGGCTTTGCGCAGGTTGCTGGAAGCTTCCTACCCCAGCCTGACGGTAGTCTCCTACAACGAGATTCTACCTTCGGCAGAGCTAGTCTCGCTCGGAATGGTGAGGTTACAGGATGATAATTAAATCATTTGCAGCAGCATCGTCAGCGGCCGCGCTGAAACTGGTTCGAGAAGAGATGGGCGGCGACGCTATTGTACTGAAAACTACCCGGGTCAGCGACCGGATCAATGGCAACCAGGTAGAGATAACCGCCTGTCTGGAGAAGCCGAGTGTAGATCAGTCATCGCGGCTGCTTTCTGATCCGGTTGACTCAAACAAAGCCGCTGTAGCTACGGCTGAGGTGGCTGAAGAAGCGGCCAACATCGGGGCCGAGGCGACCAATAGAACTGAAAAGATCAATGAGATTCATGAAATTGAAAAGATAAGAACCCGGCTGTTTCAGGCGGACTTGAGTTCTGAGTTTATCAGCGGATTCCTGTATGAGCTTGCAGTCAACAGTCCGGAGACAGGACCCAATCTGGAGCAGGTGCAGTCTATGCTTTCCTCAAGGCTGGCCGAAGTCATGTTGCCCGGACTCAATTTTGTGGCAGGGGACAGAGTCCTGTTTGTTGGTCCGGCCGGAAGTGGAAAGTCATCGGCCATGGCCAAGATGGCGGCTCACCTGGTAACGCGGAGCCGGCTGAAAGTTCGTCTGTCAACTCTTGATGATGTAAAAGTTGGCGCGTTGGAAGAGATTCAGAATTACGCTGACTTTCTTGATTTGGAAATGACCGATCCGGTCTACCAGTCGGTCGACGACTGTGTGACCCTGATCGATGCGCCTTCGCAGAACTTTGGGGATGCGTCAGCTGAGGCATTGCAGGGAAAGATTATCGCCAGCAAACCGAACTACTGTTTTCTGGTAATCTCGGCTCTTATGCGTTCCTCAGATATTATCCGGTACGTAGCGCAGGCGGCAGAACTGAATAGCGCCACCCACCTGATAGTCACCATGCTTGATCAGACAGACGCTCTGGGTGGAATTGTCGCGGCAACTTCGACCAGTGACCTCCAAGTCGCGTTCATCACTGATGCTCCCGGTGGAATGGGGATGATCACCACTCCTGATCCGTATCGGACAGCCGGCAAGATTTTAGGAATAAAGGATTCACGTGAGCAAGCTTAGTTTGAAAAGAGGACCGGAATCTGTCCGCTATACCAGCCCGCAACTGATATCAATAGTATCAGGTAAAGGGGGCGTGGGGAAGTCGATTGTTGCCTACAATCTGGCCACGCAGTTTGGCAGCCTTGGGAAAAAGGTACTTCTGATTGATGCTGATTTCCGGTTTGGAAATCTTCACATTCTGGCCAACAGCAACTGCAAAGATGGTCTTCGTGATTACGTCTCCGGCGAAACCACGCTGGCCCAGTCGGTAACTATGCTGAGCGGCAATGTGGCCCTGTTGGCTTCGGTTTCCGGCGATATCCCTTTTGAGAATGACAATGTCCGGGCTGCAGCAGATCTGGTGGCACGTCTGCGCCGGGATGCAAGCAGATATGACCTTGTTATTTTTGATCACTCTTCCGGGATTTCGGAGGCTATGACGGTAATGGCCCAGGGATCGGACCTCTGCCTGTTGGCCGTGGTTCCGGAGCTGGCTTCAATCTCCGATGCTTACAGTCTGTTCAAGCTGTTCATGCAGGTGAACAAATCACTCGACTGCAGGCTGTTGATCAATCGCTGCCAGGGGGAAGAGGAAGCAGTTTTCGTTAGAACAAAATTCTCCGCTCTGGCTGAGAAATTCATGAGCGTGACCCCTATCTTTCAGGGGTGGATTGAAGAATCGACTGAAATTAAATCGAGTGTGGCGGCGCAGAAGGCGCTGTTGGCCGTTAGGCCCGAGTGTCCGGCCACCGACTCGTTTAACAGATTGGCAATATCGCTTCTTCCGGGCGGTAGTCTAACCAACCCAGGTTCAGACAATTCCCAAACCAAGAGAATAACAAACAAAATGGCTCCGGCCGAAATAAAGGACGTTGGTATTTATGGCTGATGCACTACTGATCAAACCGAAAAAGCGTGGAAGAAAATCAAAAACCACACCTACGCGGACAGTATCTGAAGAAACCACTGAAAAGATGGCCGCTCGCACGCGCAGCCGTCGCACCAACAAGTGGGAAGTCTCCGAACGGGACTGGACCCAGTATCTCAAGCACCGCTCTCCTGAAATTCGGCGACGGCTGCTTGATAAGTACGTCCCGCTGGTGCGAAACGTGGCAACTCGCATGGCAATGGGTTTTCCCAAGTCAGTTGAGCTTTCGGACCTGGTTAATACCGGCGTTATCGGCCTGATCGAGGCGTTCAAAAACTTTGATCCGGCTCGGGGTGTGAAGTTTGAAACGTATGCAGTTCCGCGAATTCGCGGCGCTATCCTGGATGAACTCCGTGCCCTGGACTGGGTGCCCCGTTCAACCCGGGCCAAGTCACGCGAGATGGATCGTGCTTCCACTTATCTTGAGAATGAACTGGGTCGTCCTCCGGAGAAGAAGGAACTGGCCAGGTATCTGAATCTTTCTGTGGATGAACTACATGCGGCCATCAAGGATGTCTCGGGAACCAATATCCTCTCGCTGGATGAGGTCATTTTTAGAGAAGATGACAACCGCCAGGTACCGCGCATCGAAACAGTGGTAGACCATAAGAGTCACACGGTTCTGAGTGAAATTGAAAAGGACGAGCTGCGCTCATTTTTGGTTATAGCTATGGATCGTCTGACAGAGCAGGAAAAACTGGTCATTGCTTTGTACTACTACGAAGAACTGACGCTGAAAGAGATTGGCGAAGTTATGTCTATCTCTGAGTCCCGGGTCTCCCAGATTCATACCCGCGCGGTGGTGAAGCTTCGTGGCATGGTCAAAGAGAAATTTGCAATGACGGCATAGCTCTTTGGACAAGACGGAGAAGAATGTAATGAACGCACCTATTGAACGTGTTGATCGACCGGCCGATGTCAGACCGGGGGAGATCATTAAGAAAGTTAACCGATCCTCCAAAGAGAAGGATCAGAACGGATTTTCGAAGGCGCTCAAAGAGAAGCTGGAAGAAAAGCTTGGCAAAAAGAAAGAGCGCCGCGAAGACATCGTGGAGATAGGTGATGAATCCAATAAACAAGATGACCAACAGAGTCCCGAAAAGAAGTCTGCCGAACCTGTTGAGCCGGTTGAAACCGATGCACCGGAAGACGATTCCGAACAGGAAGAGAAAAGCGGACACGTGGATCTAAAGGCGTAAAAGCCGGAGGAAGTGAAAATGGATATTTCACAAGAGGTTTTGATAGAAGTTGCCCTGACGCTGATCGGCTATCTGGCTTCCGGAGCGTTAGCGATTATGATTTACCGAATGGTCACCAGACCCAAGGCCAACAATCAGACGCAAGAGTCGGTCCGGACGGCTGCAAGGAGAACCGAAGAGCCTTTGAGCGAAACTCAACTCGAACCGGATAGACTTGCCAATTCAGCTGAATTCATCAATTTTGGCGCGCCATCGCCTTCGGCCCCTAAGCTGTTATCATCGAGCAAGATAGACTATGCGGTGTCAAGGGCGGCAAGACGAGATCGGGCCGATATTATTCGTATCGCCAGGGAGATGATGAAAGCGGGCGCAACAACCGAAAAGATAAAAGGGGTCATTCCCATTTCAGAATCGGAATTGGCTCTCCTTAGGATTGGAAATAAGAATTAGAGTTTGGAGATAAACAGATATGCTTAATGAAAGTCCCATCTTCCTGTCCAAGATAGAATGTCCCATCTGCAAGACAGTGAATGAATTCGAGACCCTGCGCGTGGGCGCTTACGCCGAAAATGATCGGGATACGGATTTCTGTCCCAAAGATATTGTCTGGCGCTATCCCCGGTACCAGGCCTACAATCCACTGGCCTTTTTCTGTGTCACCTGTGACAACTGCTACTACTCGCGGGAATTCACGAGCAAGTTCAAGGAGTGGAAACAGGATAACAATTTCCGAGCCTATCGTCTGAAAGCGGTTAAGGCCCTGCACCTGGACAAACTGGCCGAGGCTGACTCAATCATTCGTAGGCTGGGCGAGTCTCTGGATATCGTGCACCATCCGAACGAAACCGCGGTGGTCAAGCTGCTGCTTGCGATCTACGATGAACTGCTGTACGACCACCCCAATCATCTTGACCTGGGACGGTTCTACCTTCGTATCGGTTGGGTTTTCCGTTCTCTGGAAGAGGGGGAGGATCCAAACCTTCAGTTTCTCCGCGGGATGATGACCGAACTGGACGGAAAGTACTCCGTTTTAGGACAGCGGTGTCACGAAATCAACACGCATATGACAACATTCAAAGAGTACGTTACGCGTCATTTTGAAAATGAACGCATAGCGCCGGAACTCAAGCTGAGACTTCTGCCGTATCAGGAGAAATTTGACGGGCAGATTAATCAGCTAAACCAGTCCCTGCAGGCAGTCTATGCCGAGTTGGACAAGACCAATGCTCTGATCTCTGACTACCGTTCGACAGCGGTGGGAGGAGACGGAGAAGAGGGTACGGTCGCCTTTGGCTCCAATCGCTCCTTCAATGATTTTCTCTTTGAGATCAAAAAGAGCTGGAGTGGCGTGGTTGCCAACGAGCGGGAGGCGCTTGAAAAGGCAATTCATCACTACAAGGAGGCTATGGAAGACAGCCGTACCATCCAGGCCGGCAACCAGCAGATTCAGGCTTCTTATCTGATCGCGGAACTATCCCGGCGCGTAGGGGACTACGACGGTGCGAGACAGTATTTCAATAATACGATCAAGTACGGTCAGGAATTTGTTTATGAAAATCGACGGGACCAGGCTCGGACAGCACTGGCGAGAAAAATCCTTGAGCTGGCCATTGAGCAGGGAAAAGCAAATCTCGAAAGCCGGAAAGTCAAGGCATAATGCGTAACCGAGAAAAAGAATCAAACAGTTTTCTATTGGAGTTATTCCAGGTATGAAATCCTCGATAGCAACACTGTCCGGCGAGGGGATTGATTCCAATCTTCTGGATTTGGCTTCGCTGGTCGGAAGAGAAGTGGTTTTGTACTCGGAGCAGTATCCGGGAAAACCGCTCTCGACCCGGGTGATTATGGTTAATAACAAGTCCATGGCGATTGACCGGGGGAAGAGTTCCGGACTCATCAATGAGCTGATTGACAGCCAAAAAGTTGTTCTTCAGTTTGAATATCGGGGGGAACTCGTCTCTGTGGATGCAACACTCAACCGCTCGCCCAATGGTAAGTGCACGCTCTCAATTGCTGAACGAGTAATTCCGTTGACACGACGGAGATTTGATCGGTTTCCGATTGAGCTATCCACCAAGTTAGCGGCTTTCAACGTCAAGACCTTTGATCCGCAGAATATGGGTAAACTTCGCTGGCTTGAGACGCGAACTATTAATTTTTCCTGCGGCGGTCTTCTGGTGGGCATGTCCAGCCAGATCAAACGCAGGACTTACTTTTTGCTCAATGTGGATACCGCGGAACTGGAGATTCCAAAGTTCATGATTGGGGAAGTGCGTCACAGTTTTCAAGTCGATCATGGGGGATACCGTATCGGCATGGAATTTGTGGTGAATGAAAAGAAGGCCCGCCATTTCAGTCAGTTTACGATCCAGAGTCTGCCTGAGTCGTTTTTTGAGTACACGATTTCACAGCGGGCGGGAATTAAAAAACAGCTTGCGGCAGGGATGCCAATACAGAGAGTAAGCAACTTGTAATAGGAGTTCATGATGAAAGAGACACAGAACACAAAGTTAATATCAGACCTGAATATCAATGGCAATCGTTTGAGAGCGCACCGTCCTTTCAAGGTCAGCAGTGAGAATCACCGAAGCTTTGTCCGGCTGGAGATAATGTCACCGATGTCAATTTATCGGGTTAAGGACATCTTTGGTCACTACTGGACTGAGAATGACAAGGAGCAGCTTCCGGGGATCATTCTGAATATCTCCGCCACCGGTGTCCTGGTTGAACTGACCGAGCGGCTCAATGAGGGGGATATTGTGTCAATGAGTTTTACTCTTCAGGGAGTGGAGGAGATAGGGAACGTGCTGGGGATAGTTAAGAGAACTGATGACGAGGAAGATTACCAGTTGGTTGGGATTGAGTTCACCAAGAAGGAGAAGCTCTCCGATTCCCTAACCGGTGCAGAGCTGGAAATGTTGGGGGATGATTTCAATAATTTTCAGGAAACCGTACAGGATGTATTGAGGAAGTATGTTTATACAACTTCGGAAGTCTGCTAAGAACAGCGCCCGTCCGGCCTTACTGTTTTTGGCGCTGCTGTTTGGAGCTTTCCTTGGGATTGATGACTCCACAGCAGGCAGCCAGCGGGCCATGGTGGTGCATGTCAACTCGGTTCCTTCGGTAGTCGGCGAATCCGGTCTTCGGGAAAGAATGATCATTGAGCTCGGCCGGGGAAACGCTTACCAGATCGTTCAAATCGACGAGGAAAACAGCAGTCCTGCCTTTCCGGAAAATGCCAATGATCTGGAGGCGCTCAGAAACTGGGGGGCCGAAGTGGGGGGACGCTACCTGATGATGGTGGATGTGTATCGTCAGGCGATTGAACAGAAAAAGACGTTCAATATCCCGCTGATCCTGCACAAGTACCAGGCGGTTGGGATTATTGAGGGAGAGGTTCGGCTACTTGATATCTCACGAGGGAAGATGCTGCTGTCCGAACCGTTTCGGGTGGAGACAAAAGGGCCTCGGATCATACAGGCATACTTTGATGACAACCGACACGATGCGGATATCTCCATACCTGCCACGCATAAATCAGCTTTTTTCAGGGAAATGGAAACAGATGCGGCCAAACAGATTCGCAAGCTATTAAGGACGGTCACCAATGGGAAATGAGCAGAACGAGTGTAAGGCCGGTATGGACAAAGATCACCGGACGGAACTGGGGGTTCTGGTTGAAGTAGACGCCCTTAACGAAGAGGTTAAAGTCCTGGCCCTGAACCTGGCTATTTACCTGGCCAAAAAGAAGGATGGATCTGAGCAGATCACAAGACTTGAACCGGAATTCATGCGGTTGGTCAACGGCACAATCAAGGTGGTTCGCGAAATATCAACCATCCTCAATGCGGCCAATAATCTGGAAAAGATGGTTTATGCTCCTCCCAGCGGTCGTCTTGGAAAAGATCAGATAGAAGTACGCCTGCGGGCAATTCTGGAACAGTGTGAGACAATCCGGATGCAATTATCACAAGCGGTGGACAGCAAAACTTGAGCTGATCAGAGAGGTATAAGATGCTCGAAAATGAAATAGCAGCCCTCAATCAACTGGCTGAAAGAAAGCGGCGACCGTTTAAACTGCTGATCGTGGATGATGAACTATGGGTCCGCGAGACATTTGCCGAGTTCTGTAAACTAACCGAAGCTTTGGAAGTAGAAACCGCCATAGATGGTGTAGAGGCGGTCAAGAAGATAGAAAAGAATTCATTTGATCTGATCACGGTTGATCTGATCATGCCGGAACTCTCCGGCCTGGATGTTTTGATGGAGGTTAAGAAAGTCAGTCCGGAGACACCAGTCATGATTATTACCGGAAACGCAACCGACCGCCTGGTCCATGAGGCCGGGTTGATGGGGGCCAGCGGTGTACTCTATAAACCGGTGGAACTGCCCCTCTTTCTTACCGAACTAACAACTGTGCTGGCAAACAAAAGGGAGTCGACCGAAAGCAGAAAAAGCTGACCGGTCCGGGGAAACAGAATGAAAGAGAAGATTTCGATACTGATCGTTGACGATGAAGAGATGATGCGCGCCCTGATTGAGAAAATTCTGGTGCGCGAGGGCTACCAGATTACTACGGCGGTAGATGGACGGGATGCCCTGGAAAAACTCGAGGCCGAGCAGTTCCAGATGATAATCTCAGATATGAAAATGCCGCACATTGATGGTTTTGAGCTGCTCAAGGCGGTCAAGCAGGAATATCCGGAGACCAGCGTAATAATCATGACTGCCTACGGCGACACTTATTCGGTCAAAGATGCTCTGTTGTTGGGAGCTGATGAGTATATTACCAAGCCGTTCAAAAGCCATGAGATTACATTGATTGTTGAGCGCTGCTACTGGAGAATTTTGACCCAGGGTAAAGAGGCTGAACAGGCCAGCTAAGATTAGCCGTGGCGGAACCAACTAAGACAGAAGCTGATCCTACCCGGAATAGCGGGATTTCAATAACAGTGGCCAAAGATATGATGTCGGCCACGGTAGTTTTCCGTCTGCATGGCGAAGATGAGCCGCCCATCACCGAAGAGACAATACTCGCCGATATCAACGAAGCAAAAATTGTTTTTGGGATTGACCGGGCAGCAATAAAAGAGGCTGTCGAAGGGGAGCAATTTGGCCGAGCGATTACAATCGCCAGGGGGGTCAAGCCTACTCGCGGGGAAGCTTCGAGCCTTGAATACCACTTTCGGACCTCACTCGACCTCTATCCGCGAGAGGATGAACGAGGGAATCTTGACTACAAGGACATTCACTTCATTCAGAACATTGCCAGGGGAGAATTGTTGGTCAGCAAAATTCCCGCTACCGAAGGCTTACCCGGGACAACCATCTTTGGTAATGAGATAGCGCCTAAGCCGGGTATTGATACCCCCCTAAAAGGGGGGAATAATACAACCGTCTCCGAGGATGGGTTGAGTCTGACCGCAGCCGTTGACGGGGCCATTATGTATGCCAACGGTATTGTGGGAGTGAACGACATAACCGTTATCAACGGAAATGTCGATTTTGGGGTTGGGAATATCACCTGCCGGACTTCGGTACAGGTAAAGGGGGGAGTCAAGTCCGGTTTTTCAATCAAAACCAGCGGAGATATTGAGATTGATGGAACCGCCGAAGACTGCAATCTTGTGGCCGGGGGGAATATTCTTGTCAAAGAGGGGATTATTGGAAATGAAAGAGGGGAGATCAGAGCGGACGGTAACATCACCGCCAAGTTTGTTGAGAATCATTGCCTGTTGGCCGGTGGCGAGATCACAATTGGGGAAGAGATTGTCAACAGCCGGTTGGAAGCTGACCTTCAGATAGTGGTACAGGGCCAGCAAGGCAGAATTATTGGCGGCAGCTGCACGGCTGGAAAAGTAATCAAAGTGGCAGTCGCCGGCTCTGAAAGCGAGACGGCCACTCTGTTTGAGATTAAGCTCGATCCTGATCTTGTTACTGCCTATGCCTGGACAGAGAGTGAGCTGCAAAGGCTGATCACCGACCGTGATCGAATTCAAAAGGCATTGACCGATCTTTACCAGCAGAAAGCCAAGGAGCAATTGACTTTTCAGGAGAGAAAAGCGATGAGCAAATTGGAGAGGACCAAAGAGAATATCCCGGTCAGAATTCATGAATTGGAAATCCGCAAGGAAGATTTAACCGCTCAGCTTGCCAAGATTGAAGGGAGTCATATCGAGGTACTGGAGCATGTCCATCCCGGTGTCACGGTGAGGTTTGGACTGGCCGAGCAGACAATTCTGGAGGGGCGGGCCGGTTGTCGATTTGAGTTTGTGGACAATGAGGTCCTCTACAAATCCCTTTCCCAACCTGACTGAGCGGATTTCACCAATGGCTTGCCC